>JBCCNK010000188.1:0-6882 GCA_039025875.1 Pseudomonadota bacterium | reverse complement strand
TTGGGGGAGCTTCCGACTGCCTCTGGATCCTGCCGAGCTGCGACCGGGTGCGAACACCTTCACCTGGACCGTCGGGCCTCGACCTGCCTGCGCCCGTGGAAGGGACTGGTGGGATGGATTCTCAGCCAAGTTCCTGCACGTACAGATGGATTAGTCTGCGCTACTACCCGTAAAGTTGTCGGCGGTCCACTGGGGGGCGGGCGCGTCTGGGATATTATGCAGCTCCGGGCTAGCAGACGCAGATTAGGCCGCACTCTCAAAATCTGAAGAGTGTTAAGGGCAAAGGTAAAATCATAACTCGCGATTGAGCGTTAACGTCGCTGCGCGTAACCTGCACGATTGAGTAGCAGGAGATGGCTGTCCTTTTATGGCTCTCGAATATCCTAAGTTGTTCATACCGAAAGTGAGTCGAACTTGAAGGTCGTAGAGTATGACCGGCACGGTTCCGTAGAAGAGCTCAAACTTCGGGATGGCGATATCCCCGAGCCTCTGCCCCATGAAGTCCGCCTGAGAGTAAAAGCGGTTGCGCTCAATGGGTTCGATCCAATGATGCTGGCCGGGAGTACCGGCTTGAACGTTCCCTTTCCCCAAAGTCCTTGCGGTGATGTGGCAGGAATCGTTGACTCAGTAGGTGGTGAGGTTAGTGACGAGTGGTCAGTTGGGCAGCCTGTGTCGGTCTACCCGATCCTGCCCGATGTAGGAATGATGGGGGAGGTAAGCCTGGGGGCAGCACGTGAATTCATCTGCGTGCCGGCCAGTTGCCTGGTCTCGATACCCGACAACGTAGCCGCCGTGGATGCCGCTGCGTTGCCGGTTGCCTATGGAACGGCCTATCGGATGATGATTGAACGCTGCCCGCTCGAAAGCGGGCAGCGCGTACTGATACTTGGAGCGACGGGCGGTGTAGGCGTTGCAGCGATTCAGTTGGCTCTCAATGCCGGTGCCGAAGTCATCGCCTGCGGCAGCGGTGAGTGGAAGGCCAAGCGTCTCAAGGAGTTAGGCGTGCACCATGTGATCGACACGAGCAAGGACGACTTCTATCGGTGCTGTCGCGAGCGGTTCGGCAAACCAGACTACCTCGGGGTTCGGTCTGATGGGGTCGACGTGGTGGTCAACTACATCGGTGGAAGCACTGTAGCCCCGGCACTAAGACTGCTTAAGAGATATGGCCGGATGGTGATCTGCGGTGCAACTGCGGGACACGACGTCAACACAGATCTTCGCTACCTTTGGAGTTTTGAACAGGAAATGATCGGATCGAACGGCTGGACACCACAAGATCAAGCGTCACTACTTGCGTTGTGCTCAGCAGGAGAGCTCGCCCCGGTCATCCACGCAGTACGGCCGTTAGATGAGATGCCGGTAGCTATGCGGGAGCTGCAGGAGCGGCAGGTTTTCGGAAAGTCAGTACTGACGATATGAATGTTTGATGAGCGACTACGGGCTTGAGCAAATGCGTGCGGATTTCGCACGCTCACCTGCAATCGCCGCCCACCAAATAGAGGTGATGTCCTTCGATGAGGCCCGGGGCGAGCTGACACTGCGTATGCCCTTAACGACCATCGCCGAACGCGGTGGAGATCCGCCCATGTTCCATGGCGGGAGCATCAGCCTATTTATTGATGTGGCTGGCGACTTCGCTGTAGCGATGGCTATAGGAGGCGGTGTACCCACAATGAATCTTCGCGTCGACTACCTTCGTCCGGCCTTTGGGCCTGCATTGACCGCTGTCGCACGAGCACGACGCATAGGGCGCAGTGTAGCTGTCGTCGATATCGACGTCCAAGATACGCAGGACCGCCTTTGCTCAGTGGGCCGTGGCACCTACTCCACCAAGGTTGGCTAACTCGGGTTCTATTGCAGGGCAAAGGCTTTGAATCCCTTACTGGCTTACCTGAGACGGGGTAGACATCAAAGAATTGGCGTTTCAGGTACGGATGAAGCCCTTATTTACTTCGGCGGGGGTCAGCGGACGAGTCTGACATCAGGCGAGTTCTGGGCAGCGGTTGACCGTTACGGAAACGTGATCTCCCAACGCTTTGGGTCAGGCCGGCGTATAGGACTGCTAGCCCCGAACTCGCCGCAGCACCTCATTGCGAGCCTAGGAATCCTTGACTCAGGAAATTGCTGCACTCTGTTGAATCCCGAGTGGTCGGACGTAGTGCTTGGGGAGACACTCAAGACTCTCGGTATAGACGTGGTGCTGTGCCAGGATGGCGATCAAGACCGGGTGGCTGACACGGCCATCGCGCTGAGCTTTACCGTTATTGAAGCAACACCCAGCCCTCCAGAGCTGGATCCAGGGGTTCCTGAACAAGACTCTCTAATTATGTTTACCTCGGGCTCTACTGGAGCACCGAAGGCTGTTCCGATCAGTGGCGAGGGATATGCCTGGACTTTGGGCAAGTTCGGATTTCTCGTTGACGAATTAGTTAATCGACGGGTATTCGTATCCGCACCGCTGTTCCACATGAATGCGCAGTTTCACAGCCTTATGACTCTCGCCTACGGGGGCACGCTGGTGTTGGCAGAGCGCTACGATCCGATGCAGACGTTGACTTTAATTCTGGAAGAAGGACTGGATCGACTTACGGGCGTGCCCACCATGTTTGAGCAGTTGCTTCTGGCGGCGGCTAGATACTCAGACGCTGCCCCCATTGAGAAAGATGTTGCCCAAGATTCCTCAGAACAACCCATCACCTTCCCTTCGGTGCGATCCGTCGCTATGGGCTCATCGTCAGCCGGCCCGGAGCTTTTCTCTCGACTAGCGGCTTTGTTCCCAGGTGCCGGAATCAGTAATGGGTTCGGTACAACCGAAACCGGGCCCGCCATTTTCGGTGCTCACCCAGATGGACTCGCGACGCCGCCAGGCTCTATCGGATTTCCAATGGCCGGGATCGAGATAAAACTAGTATCAGAAGCCGGTAGCCACGGAGCACAACCAACGTCGGTTTCTGAAGTTGTGTCGCCATCAGGCGAACTCCATGTGCGGTCCCCCATGGTGGCGCGAGGTTATCTCAACAACCCTGCCGCGAGCGCTGGCCGCTTTCACGATGGTTGGTATCGCACAGGTGATCTTTTTCGGTACGACACCGACGGCTTCTACTACGTCATCGGTCGGAACGACGATATGTTCAATGTGGGGGGGCACAATTTGTACCCGCAAGAGGTCGAAGAAAGGCTGCTTGGGCATCCCGCTGTTCTACAGGCAGCAGTGGTACCCAAAGCCGATAAGGTGAAGGGCGCAGTACCTGTCGCATTTGTCGTTACGCGAGACGAAGTCTCCTTCGACGAGGACTCGCTACGCCAATTTTGCATCGAGCATGGCTCCGCCTGGGCACACCCTCGTCGCGTGATTGAACTAGGAGCCCTTCCCCTGACCGCCGTCAATAAACTGGATCGCAAGCAGTTGACCAGCGACGCAAACCAACTCGAATACCGGCCGCCAACCAACGACTGATCAGGGTATCGCCTGACCCAAGTGCCGTGCGAAAAATCGAGCCATGCGGTTGACGGCATAGGCATACCGTCTAGCGCCTCGCCCCTGGTGTGCGTGACTGGTCCCAGGAAACATCACTAGTTCGTAGTCCTTACCAGCCTCGGCCAGAGCATCAAGCAATTTCATGGTGTTGCTAATGGGTACATTCACATCCGAAGTACCTGCGACCAACAACAACGGGGATTGCAGCGCCCGGATTCGTGGAAGGAGGCTGTAGCGTTCGTAATGATCTCTGTTACTAGCGATAAGCCCCAGCTGCCACTCGATCCAGTGAACATGATCGATCAGGTCAATCTCTGGAACGCTTGCGGAAACAGCCTTAAACATGTCCGGGCTCGTGAGCGCCGAGTGCATTGCCATGTAACCACCCCAGGAATTGCCGGCGATTCCGAGGCGCTCCAGGTCGATCCAGTTGTGAAGCTGCGCCAGCCTACGCAATACCTCCGCGTGCGCTTCAGCTACGCCCTCGGGCCACGTGCCGTGGGTTGCTAGATTAAACTCCTTGCCTCGGCCTGGCGTACCGGCTGTATCGACGGTCACGACGACAAACCCGAGGCTATTGAGATAGGGAATCAAGCGGTAGTACTCACCACCAGCCCAGCCGGTGCCCGCCCCAGGGTAACCTCGCCGCATAACCGGAATCTGCATCGCACCGTAGATTCGCTCGATCACTGGGTACTTCCTGTTGGGATCGAAATTTGGCGGACGAAAGATCAGCCCATAAATGGCACTCTGGTTTTCGGCTGCTCCCAGCACAAACTCCAGTGGTTCGGACCATCCCTGGCGGAACTCTTCGTCAACGATCGCATGCGCCAGCGTTACTTCCTGGCCAGTGCTGGGATTGAGTGCGCTGGTGGCGGGTGGACGATCGAGGTGCTGATGCACATCGATTAGTGTCTGTGAATGCCGAGATAAACTGCCTGTATGCAGTCCACGATACCGCGTCAGCTGGGTCTGCTCGTCCCCATTCAGTCGTACGCGGTTGATATGCACGTCATAGGGGTGTTTGACATCACTCTGGGCGTGAAAGTACACCCAGCCTGAGTCAACGCCGATGACCCCGCCGCTGTCGAACGCGCCGCTCGTGAGTCGCTCGAACGTGGAGCCTTCGTGGCTGTAAAGATACCAATGAAAGTACCCGGAGCGATTGGAGCGCCAGAGGAATCCTGTTCCGTCTTCGAGATATTCGATGGCTTTTGGTCCCGAGGGCCATTTCACCCAACCAGAGCTGCTTCGCTCTTCGACCGTCACCCGCCCACGACCCGTCTCGGGATCTACGAATATGAGCTGTTGGAGCCTCAAATCGCGGCTGTAGCGAATGATCGAGAAGTGATCACCGGTAGGTGACCAGTCTATAAAGAAATCGAAGCTTTCAGAGTCGCTCTGTGGGAGTTCTACGGACTTCAACTTCCCGGTCTGAACATTAAATACAGTGAATCGATCGGTCGGGAGCGATTCACCCGCGCGTGGCCAGTAGCGAAATTCCCTTAAGTGCTCATGCTCATCGAGATATTCGAGATACTTTATGCTTTCGAGAGCGCGGGTGTCATGCTGGCGCGCAACAAGGTAGCGGGAGTTGGGTGACCAGCTATTACCGGCCGATTCCCAGATATCCGAGGCAAAATACCAGCTATCTTGGGGCGACCCGTCGACTCGAAAGCGCTCGCGGCCGTCCTCTTCCCGAGACCGTATCAGGAAGTTGTCACCGTCGAGGCTTCCGAGCCATCGACCATCGGGCGACGGTCGCTCTCTATGCACCCATCCGCTGATAGGAAAACTGTCGCGTACGATTCGAGGGATACTGAACTCTGGCAGTGCGCAACGCGCGCCTTCCATTCCGGTGTCGGTGTTCAAGAACAGACGCTCACGTTCTTTGCCGAGCACCAGCCAAGCAGCGGCACTTGGGAGCGTGGCACAGGGTCGCTCGTAGTTGTCGATCGACCAGCGACCAGCGACGTCGACGATTCCCTTAAGTGACCAGCCACGAAGATCTTCCGCGCCTTCTACTGCTTCCTCAGACGAGCTATCGCTCGCCTTCGAAGATGCCGTTTCGCCAGGCGTTGCAGTCGGAATTAGTTCTGTCGGTGAATCATCCCATCGCCCGGACCAACGCCAGAGTGCACCAAGTGAATCCATCCAGAATGCCGCGCCGGATTCACTCCAGTGCACTTCTAAGCTTCCGCCCGACACTGAGCTCGCTACATTTGACAGAAAGTCTCCGACCTGCTGGCTGTCCAGTTCAGGCGGGGCGACAACAACGCGAATGGGACTATCGCCGCGAGCAACGCCGGAGGCGAAGAGCAACAAGAGTAACAAGTTCGCCCAAAGCCGGTAGCTTTCGTACTTAAATGTAAGGATCACTTGGAGCCCGCCACTTCAGACTGCCCTGCCTGGGATCCTACTAATTCCGCGGCATTGCCCCGATACAGATTTAAGGCAACATATACCCAAGGCGCCAAAGAACACTTCCCACCGAGGGGCGACAGTCGGATCCCGGAGTTCCGATAAAACCTCGCTGTATTTATGCCCGGCATGAGACCTACCTTTATCCAGCGTTAATCCTAAAGAAAACATACAATAGAACGGATAAAACGAGCGCATTCGCTCGATCTTCGCTCAAGTGCCCCGACGGTCTTACACTATGCGAGCTTCAGTCCTGGGCCGTGAGTTTAGTCCCACGTCGCCCGAGTAGAGAGATTGTCGAGCAGCGTGAACACACAACTCTGGGCTTTTTGGTGAGGCTACTCTCTCTTTTGCCGGCGATCTCTTTGGTCTTAAACCGATACGAAACCCGTTGGCTGCCTGTCGTCTGCTTTTCAACCCTCCTATGCTCTTCCTGTACTTCGGTGAGCAATTCAGAGGACCTGAATGATCAACGTAGACGAAACTCAATGCGGCTTCATGCTCAGTTGCTATGCAGCGGCGTATTCGTGAGTGGCCGCTCACCGGAGTCCGTAATCAAACAGGACCTGCAGTGGGCGCAATATACCTTTCACGACTGGAGCACCACACACTGGCAGGTCGATTCTCAAAATCAGTTGGTAACTCTAAGTCGGGGGGAGAGACCAGGAGTATTTTCGGCGTCATCAAAACACACGCCGGGGCTGGGCTGTACGCTCTTACCCGGAAGTTTCGATCGACCGCCGCTTGAATCTGCAAGTATGCAGCCACAGATCTATGCGACCCATGATCCGAATCTTGTAGCAGCTTCCGTTTCAGACGATCTTTTTCGTGCTAGGCGAGATGCGGCCCAGCCTACTCGTAACACGCGCAAAAATGCCTTTGAGGCGTCGCCCCTGATCCTAGCTCTCTTCGATGCGTAGCGCCATTCGATCGGCAAGTGTCGTGAACTCGCCCACCTTAATGGAAGCACCAAGGGCGCC
>JBCCNK010000187.1:0-6896 GCA_039025875.1 Pseudomonadota bacterium | reverse complement strand
TACGTTGGCACTTTTATTTTAGTTTTCATGAAATGAGACTCATTATTATTTTTCTTTGTAAAATCAATGAGCTAGCGAATTCGGAATGCTGTGCTTGTTCAGCTTGATGAGTTCACTCCGATGGCCGATTTCAAAAAATTGACCGGCCAGTATCTGCATTTAATCGAGAGCTGAACGCTTAAAATTCCAACGCAGTTCTCTGCCTAAACATCGTTTGTCGTAGTTAAAACTACACGCCCTGCCAGCTTGCTCGATGGCGAGTCCATCTGGAAAGATCCGCACGTTCGGCGCTACAGTCGTGCGTCCGCCCGCGAACGAGCAACCATGTGCGAGGCAAGCTAGTCCGAAAGGCTAACCAGTCATGCAACCGTACTTTTTGTCTATTAGAGAGCGTTGGCAGCACGTCTGGGTCGCCGGCAAGGGTGCTCCACTTCTGCTCATTCATGGGTCGCCAAATCGGGCGTTGACGCTGCGCCCTATCATCGAGCATTTGTCAAAAGACTTTCTGGTGTTAGCGCCTGATACTCCGGGGAATGGCTATTCAGAGGCCCTACCTGAGGGTAAGGGCAGAGCCGAGCACTACGCAGCCGCGTTGCTTGATGTAATGGATACGCTCGGCATCGATGCCTTCGGCGTGTATGGCTTTCACACGGGCGCCACCCTGGCGGCCGAGCTCGCTGTACTGGCCCCAACGCGGCTTACGGCTGTGGCGTTAGACGGATTTCCGCTATGGACGGCCGATGAGGCGGCTGCGCTTGATGATCGCTATTTGACGCCCATGGAGCCTTCTGCCAACGGTGCCCACCTGGCCGCCGTGTGGAGTCGAGCCCTGGATCAAAACCTGTTCTTCCCGTGGTACGACGGCCGGGCGCAGAGCGCAATCGACTACGACCTTAGCGAGCTTGACCGTCTCCATAGCCGAACCATGGACTTTTTGAATGCAGGCCCAAGCTACATTGCACCTTATCGAACCGCCCTTCGGCCCGATGGCCAGCGGCGAGTTATGCGCCTTGCCGATACTAATTTGCCCGTGCTTCTGCTGGCCGAGAGGAGTGATGTACTGGCGAGCCATGCCCATCGTCTGCCGCCTGAATCACCCTACGAATACGAAATACTTCCCGGCATCGATGAGCGATTTCATCGGATCCGTCAGTTCTTTCGTCATGCTCCCACCCGAACTTTGGACGCACGCCTGCAGCCTACTGAATCAACTCGTCGGTATGTCCAGCCTCAGCAGCTGGACTTGCGAGATGACGAATGGATATTTGCAGACTTACCCAGGTCGGAGCCGACCGCGATCTGGTTGCATGAACTTGGGTCTTCGCACAAGCGAGGGCACACTTCGGCGCTCCGTTTGGACCTGCCGGGTCATGGGTTCAGTTCGGCACCCTGGCCAAAACACGTGAGCAAAGGGATATCGCTGGTTCAGTCCGCCATTGGTTTACTGGGCCTAGACGATATCCCCATAACTGGTGACGGCTTGGGCGCCGAGGTCGCCAAACATGTGGCGGACATGACCGCCGGGAAGACGAGGCCCGCCATCACAATGGCCATGCCGCATGTGCCCGATATCCATCCCACCTGGGAAGGGGCGCATCTTCTGCGGGCGTGGCACTACGCGCGTTTGAAGTCCCAGTACCGCGATTGGACAACCCCGACGGTAGCCAATCGGATTAGGGCGGACATGCCGACGCCTGGACAATTGCAGGAGCGTACGCTGGATCTACTGCGAGCCGGGCCCAACACTCTGAGCACGCTTGGTCGTCCAATCCTCTAAGCGGCTGGCGAAACTGTGTTTCATTCCTCATTTATCCGCCGGTGAGAAGAGTACACTCCGTTCCCACGACCAGCTCCAATGAACGAACTATGTCTAAGGAACAAGCATGCTGATTAAACCGAATCGAACTTCTGTGACTTCGTGCTTCATCGCGTTTTCATTACTGCTCACCCTGGCCCAGAGCGCCGCAGCGGCGTCTTCGCGGGAAGACTTCATCTTGTATCAGATGAGCCGTGGAGAAGCGGCTGAGTTACGCGCGGCTGCACGCGGCACGATTGCTGGACATGTAAAAAGCACCGCTGTGCTGGATCCCCTCGCCGAGACGATGCTGCAGAGCGCGGCGAAAGGTGGTGAATGGGCCGATGCTGTGGCGTGGGGTGCGCGTGCCCTTGGCGAGTCGCGAAACTCGCGCTATGCCAACGTTCTGTCCGAGCTATCCAGCAAAAAGACCGATAAGAAGATTCGCAAGTATGCAAAAAAAGCGCTCAAGCAGGTGGGCAAAAACGCATCTGGCGATCAGTACCAAAGTGGGTCGGTTAACCTAGCCAGTGTGAAGCGATCCGCCGATCAGGGCTATCAGCGATTACTAAACAACCTGAAGCCAATGGATGGCAAGGAAACCATCGCCATTGCGACCGCAGGTATGAGCCAAAGCCAAGTAATGGCGCGGTGCGGGCCTCCAAGTTCAACCAGTGCCTACATCACAGGCAAGAGCTTTATACCCTTTAACTTCAAAGGTGGTGATTCTGTTCGCACGATGTTGCTCTACCAAGGTCAGGGATACCTGGTAGTGTCTAACTCAAGCGCCTATACAAGCAACGCCAACGTCATTGAGATAGTAATCGATCCAGACGAGCCCGGTTACCGCTGAATCGGCCGTTTCCGTGCTGCCTAGTGGCACTATTTCTGAAGAGCCTCTTTCGAGCGGCTTTCTTTTGCCCGAGAAAGACGTGAAAAGAACCGCTTTACCGAGTAAAGGGTCCGTGATGCCCGATGGCAGGACTACTCGCTTTGCGGCGACTATTTCCTGGCAATTGGGGCGTGTTCCTGGCTGACTCGCGCTACCTTCGTGAACAGCACGGTGCCTACACACAATCGGCCAGGAAGCTCCCGCGTGTTTGCTTTATGTGCAATGTCAGGAACTTCACTCCCACATCCCAGGAGATCCCGGGGTGAGTTACTCGCGTTACTTCCGCCACCGCTCTCAACATATCGGTCTCGGCCGCCAGCATCTGACCGACATCTAATGCAACACTGCTACGCATTCTCATACCAGTCAGAGACACATTGACACAAGCGCCAGTGAAAGGCACCGGCTGCGGCCATCGCGTCCGAAACGTAACCTTTGTTGGTTTATCGACACGGAGCAGCGAGCGACGATCAGAGTCGTCGCCTTCTAACTTCCTCATCCGTAGCGGACTGCCGCACATCGTACAGAAATCAGGCTCGCTGCCGTCGGGTTTATGTTCCGTCGCCATATGGCAGAAGGTGCACTGCGTGGATGTTGCGGCCGCGCTCCTGCTTGGTAGGTAGGTGACGGTATCGATCTGCCCATGCGGGTTGCCCGCATCATCAGACATATCGTAAGTTTGATAGGGGTTGCGAGCGTTCAAAGGTGCAGACTTGCGCCCCTGATCGTAAGCACGTCGCCGCGCCGGCTCCATCAGCACTCGGTAAGCTTCGTTTATCAATGCGGCATCTTTGCCATCCCCGCCAAGGTCCGGATGCATACGCAGGCGCTGCATCAACGTGCGGTAACTCGCTTTGATGATCTCGGCAGGTGCATCAGGATGCACGTGCAGAACACGGTAGTAGTCTTTGTTGCTGTTCATCGGCGCGTGGCGATACGAATCGGTGCCTACGCAAACCCGGTGCTCTATGTCACCAGCGTTGCTACAGGCAAGATCAACGACGCTCTCTCCCCGGCTTAGCGTATCTGGACCTCGGAGTTAGGGCCGGGGTCACGTTCGTTGAGATGCAATTACTTCACGCCGACACGCTACCGCGACGCGACTTTGCACGCTCTCTAAGTACTACCCAATTTATAGCAGTCTGCGGAAGCCCCGTGCGACTCAGAGACTGGATCGTGCATAGCCAGTCACACATTTGGGGTATCTCTTAATCCCATATGCGCGGTCGATCTAGTCTGGCGAGACGAGAGCCGGTGCGCCGTTGCCGATTACAATCGAGGTCACCACGTGTCTCGGAGGGCTTACACAATGAGAAACAAAAGGTCTAAAGAGTTGTCCTTTTTGCCAGCAGCGAGAGACCTACAGCCTACAGGCCTGCAAATGCAGGGGTTCGGGATTGAAGCAGGGCAAGACTGGTGACGGGGCGATTAGTGTGCTGCGAAGGAACTGATGGTAGGGCACAACTTCCGGGCGGAGTTCGACCGCTGCCTGCGCAGACGATGCGCAGAAGGGGCGACGTAGCCCTCGGTACTCAACTTGATCTCCCGCCGATAGGAACAGAACCCCGGTGGTTCGTCTGATAAGACGTTGGGTGCGGGATTCCATAACAGAGAACATCCAGCGCTTGTTGTTGTTTTGTGCCATCGCCAATGATGCGAGCATGGCGACCGTGCTGATCAATGAAAAGCACTTCCTTTCAGAGCTGGTCAATAAGGTCACTTGTCCAGCTTCGATCTGAAGAGCCCCGTCCCGTGCCGCGTTACGAAATCTGGGATCCACTAGAAATCTGGATACCTCACACACTTGTTCGGCTTCGCTTTCTAGCTTTTCGAGGTGCTCTTCGTCTATCCCATTTGCGCATACTTCTTCCATCGCTAATTGGGATGCGGTGTCGCGCAGAATCAATCTGATACCTCCCGCGGCGATGCCCGAGCGGCGGTGAACGATTAGACAGTGCAGTGATTTTTCGTCATAGGCGTCTTGTTCCCTGCGCGTCACGCAAATTGGCTCGAAGCCGCACTCCTCGGCAAAAACACGATGACGCAGCTGTGCCGATGAGTCCCTTAGTTCCGCAGTTAGGGCAAGGCTTACTTCAAATTCACGAAAGAAATTCGAGTAAAGATCGTAGGGAAGGCACTGCATTTGAGAATCCACTCCATCGTTGTTTTATTGGGTGCTCCGGGGGTGTGAGCACTCTTGCCGCCGTGCGTTATACCCTAGCGGCAAGTAAAGCGTGACCTAAATCACGTTTTTAGTTGACGGCCGTTGACATATTTTCATTCCAAAAAAAACAGAGTTGTTTTTGCGCGCCACTTTGGTGCTAGCTTTAGGTAGTCCATGGGGCCAGTTCTGGCGCCTCGACCTCTCAGCGCCAAGCCGGTCCTAGAACTTTCTCCGGCAACTGGCGCAGAAGCACAGACTCGTAATGATTGGGTTCTAGTCACTCAAGCGAGGTGCAGTAGCGGTTAGAGGCGGTGAGTGACCGTGGTCGGCGATGAGTGACGGTAGAAAGTCGCGTACTGTCGTGCAATTGTCGTGTTCGTCGCACAAAAATATTGGCAATCTGCACTAACTCAGCTTCGGATTAGCGCCCATGAATCGAACTATCAATGCTGACATTGTCAGGCGACTGCGTCAGGAAAAGGGCTGGTCACAGGAGGAACTTGCCATTGCCTCTGGGCTCAGTACGCGGACGATCCAGCGGCTTGAAGCCGACGGTGTAGCTTCAACCGGGTCTATCAAATCAGTTGCCGCTGCCCTGGAGGTCAGCGGTAAAAACCTCGAGATGAACTCGCGCGGCAACGCACAGGGCCTACTTCTCGGATTGGGCGGAGTAGTGCTTGGCGCGGTCGGTGCTACGGTCGCAACATGGATGCATTGGCAATCCGGAGATGGGTCTGCCATCGAAACTGGAGTAACTTTTGGGCTTTTGGGTCTAATCTCGGGCGCATCAAGCGCATTTATCGGCTGGGCATACCATCGCGCCAATCTCCGGGCTTAAACGGAGGCCACGGACGACTGATAGAGCAAGCATGTCGGCGCCGGCTGCGTGTTACTTTTTGATCTCTTTTCCGTCTACATCAGTCGTTTGCTTTGCAACGGTAGAGATCTGCGCTGGATCCTCTGTGAGTATCGCCGATGCCTGCTGACTCGTCGGATCGAAGACGATAACGGTATTCAACGTTGATCCAAGAAGCGAACAACGCCTAGGTTCAGTGTCGCCATCGCGCGGCAGGTCTATCTTCGTTCCCTAGCAGGCGCACTCCCTAGCAGGCGTACCAAGCTATCGGGTTTCTCTCGCCAGCGTTGATTGAACGCTGCGAATCTCTCATTCAAGACACCGACCGATGCGGCAATGAGCAAGCCGCCGCAGAATATTCGCAGGGATGCGGACTCATTAAACCCGATGATGAGCAAATCGGTTAATAAAGCTGGTCAGTAGTGGTCGTTTTCGCGTGCCTCGCGTATTCCCAAGTTCATCTTCGCTACGCCAGGAGGCGCGCTTCGTTGAAGGCCGTTATGAAGTCGTGCGCAAAAAGTGCCGGAGGGCATAAACGCCGTGGATGTCTGCCGCCTCTCTTCAGTCACCGGGTAGGTCCGCGCACACCGTGCGGTGCGACGGGTTTCTTTTGGGGTCGTTTGAGATTCAAACCGACCCATGCAGCGAGCCTTCTGGGCGCGCTCCTGCTTGTTGTGCTGGCTCCGACTACGGGGGCATCCGATTGGACTGCCGAACCCGGCATGCACAGCGCAAAGCTTGAACTTACGGGACTCAACGGCCATCGACGGAAGTCGTTTTACTATGTTCCCGAAGACCTTCCCGAATCCAGGAAGGTGCCGTTAGTTATTGCGCTTCACGGTGGGCTGAGCAATCCAAAGAACATCCGTCGGCGCTCTCGTCTCAATGAGCTGGCTGATCGGGAAAAGCTGATAGCGGTCTACCCCCAGGGCAACGGGATTTTCAATTTTTTTCTGCACTGGAACGCGGGATTCTGCTGCGCTAAGGCGCAGGAACAGCAGATAGATGATCCGGCGTTTCTCGTTGCCGTCATAGACAAGCTCGCCGATGCCCTGCCCATCGACCAGTCTCGTGTGTACGTGTTCGGCTTCTCGAATGGAGCCATGCTGAGTTATCAACTCGCTTCACGGTACCCGGATCGGATCGCGGCCATCGCCGCTCTCTCAGGAACCTATGGCCGTCTATTGCC
>JBCCNK010000186.1:0-6905 GCA_039025875.1 Pseudomonadota bacterium | reverse complement strand
GCCTGTCGGTTCACTTATCGGAACTCTGATGCCCTGGCTAGATCAGGAAACCCTGGGGCCGATGGACCTGAACCACTATGTATTCGGCTATTTGTTCCTGGCGTTACCTAGTGTACTCCTGACCGCCAGCTTGTTCTTTGCGGTTGCCTGCGCGACGCGGTCCATGGGCTTGTCCTATATTGGCGTTGTTGTCTTTCTGGTTCTGTACTTTACGCTTACGGGGATCGCCGGGGGCGAGCCGGAGCTGCGAAAGACCATCGCACTGCTCGAACCTTTCGGTCTTGCCGCGGTCGAGGATGCGACGCGCTACTGGAGTCCGAGCGAACGCAACACGCAGCTCCCGGCGCTCGCTGGTCCTCTGCTGCACAACCGGCTGCTCGCTGTGAGCGTTTCACTACTGGCGCTGGGGCTCGCCTTTTTACGTTTCTCTTTCAGTGAACGTGCGCCGTCGCGCCGATCCATTGCGCGATCAGAGAAGCAGCGACAGCGACTCGCACGAGTAACACCCGAACTTGTGCGACAGCTACCTGACGCACGTCCAGACAGCGCAGGTCGCGCTCGTTTCGCAGCGAGAACCAGTCTGGAGATGGCTCAGATCTTTCGCAGCCCGGCGTTCTTTGTTCTGGTCGTTATTGGTCTCGCCAATTCGGCCGGTGCGCTTTTGTATGCCAACGAGTTGTATGGCACCGCTGCTCGTCCTCTGACCTTTGCGCTGCTTGAACCGCTCGCGGGTAGCTTCACAATCATCCCGGTGATTATTGCGATCTTCTACGCCGGTGAGCTGGTGTGGAGGGATCACGATCGCGGGCTTAATGAAATCATCGATGCGACGTCTCTCCCGAACTGGGCTTATCTACTTCCCAAGGTGACC
Organism: Pseudomonadota bacterium; assembly: GCA_039025875.1. Classification (GTDB taxonomy): domain Bacteria; phylum Pseudomonadota; class Gammaproteobacteria; order Pseudomonadales; family Halieaceae; genus Congregibacter. Next base: position 6,034 of record JBCCNK010000186.1, on the reverse strand, counting down.
GCGGTTTGTGCGGTTCTGGTTGTAACGATTGGCATCTCGGTCGTCGCTGCCATCCTGGTGCAGCTTGGTAAAGGCCACACCAATATCGAGCTTGCGAAGTATCTGAACTGGTATCTCATACCCAGTGCCATTGAAATGCTTTTGCTCGCTGTGTTGGCCGTGGTGTTTCAGGCGTTGAGTCCGAACAAATATCTTGGATGGGGGTTGATGGCTCTCTACCTGGTAGCGTCGATCACTCTCTACGAGATGGGGTTCGAGCATCCGCTCTATTCTTATGGTGAAACCTTCGCCAACCCCCTATCGGATTTAAACGGTAGTGATTTGGGTGGCGATCGCGCCTGGCTGCTGCGCATCTATTGGATGGGTGTCGCCATAGTGTTGGGTACTATCGCTCACCTTTTGTGGCGGCGAGGAACGGGGTATGCACTCACCAGTCGACTGAAGCAGCTGCCCGGGAGGCTCCTTGGCGGGCCGGGTCTGGTAGCCCTGGTCGGTCTTGCGGTGGCCGGCACTTCCGGTTCCTACCTGTTTTATCAGATGAACATTCTGAATCGGTATGAAGTCAGTGATGCCTTCGAAGAGCGCCTGGCTGATTACGAAAAGAACTTCCGCAAGTATGAGTCTGTTCTCCAGCCCTCTATCACATCAGTCGTTCTGGACGCCGATCTATACCCGCATAGGGGAGAGGCGTTCTTCAAAGGTCGCTACGAACTCATCAACGACACCGGCGCACCGGTTGAGGAGCTGCACGTTCGCCTGGCGGATACCTGGACCAGGATGACGGACCTGCGAATACCGGGGGCCCGTATCAGCCTGGATGAGATGGAGCGCTATCGCTACCAGATCTACCGCCTTGATACTCCGCTGGCTCCTGGAGCGAGCACGTCAATGGAGTTCGAGACCGAGCGCGTGCTTCGGGGGTTTCGCGCGAACAACCAGGATAATCGTTTGGTGCGCAACGGCACTTTCCTGAACAACGCTGAGGTGGCGCCCCGTCTGGGCTTTGATCGCTCGGACCTCCTGGCTGATCGCCAGACCCGTCGTAAGTACGATCTGCCTGCTGATCTGCGTATGCCCAAACTAGAGGATTCCGATGCACGTTCTAAAAACTACGTCGCGAATGCCGACTGGGTCGATGCCGAGATCACGGTTACCACCCGGGCTGATCAGATACCAATTGCCCCGGGGAATAAAGTCTCTGAGCTTGTGGAAGGTGATCGTCGCACAGTGCGGTTCGAGTCAGATGTTCCGGTTCTTAACTTTTTCTCAATTCAATCAGCGGCCTATGAGCGTGTGCAGCGCCAGGCGGATGGGCTTACTCTGGAGGTCTACCACCATCCAGGGCACGACTACAACGTCGAGCGCATGCTGGACGCTCTCGAACAGTCGCTGGCCTACTACCAGGAACAGTTCGGACCCTATCAGTTTGACTACGCGCGCATTATCGAATTTCCGGGTTACGGATCCTTCGCGCAGGCATTTGCGGGCACGATTCCCTATTCGGAGAAGCTCGGATTCATTGCCAATCTCGCCGACGGCAACTCGGTGGATTACGTCACCATTGTCACCGCACATGAAGCGGCCCACCAGTACTGGGCTCATCAGCTTATATCGGCCTATGCGCAGGGCGGCACAATGCTCGTGGAGTCTTTGGCCCAATACTCGGCTTTCATGGTGATGAAACGCCTCTACGGCCCGGATTCGATGCGCCGATTTCTGAAGTACGATCTCGACCGTTATTTGTCCGGCAGAGGCAGCGAAGCCATCGAAGAGGTGCCTCTTAATCGTGTCGAGAACCAGGGGTACATCCACTATCGCAAGGGCGGTCATGTGCTCTACTTACTGCAGGACCGCCTCGGCGAGGAGCGAGTCAATGGAATGCTTGCCGAGCTGCTTGAGCAATACCGCTTCAAGAGTCAGCCCTATCCAATCTCCAGTGAGCTGGTCGACGGCTACAAACGACTTGCGCGTGACGCGAGTGAGCTCAGACTGATTGAAGACGTGCTTGAGAAGATCACCTTCTACGATTTGTCTGCGGGCCGTGCCGACGTTCGGTCGCTTCCAGACGGTCGCTTCGAGACGACAGTGACAATCGCTGCGGCCAAACACTACGCCGATGGTTTTGGAGACGAAACCGAAGCAAAGCTCGATCAGCTTATTGAGGTCGGTGCATTCAGGGATCGACCAGGCTTCGATGAGTTTGCGCCAGAAGATGTGCTTGCAAGTGAGTGGCATCCCATTCGCAGTGGGGAGCAGGTCGTGAAGCTAATCACCGATGAGCGGCCGATCTATGCGGGAGTCGATCCATTCTCGAAGTTCATTGACAAGAACGGCGAGGACAACTTTATCGAGGTGGCTGATTCGCAGTGATGCTGCCGGTGTCTCTCAGCACGATTCTCGAAAATGATTGGTCTGAAGCCGCACTCCAACTGGAAAGCGCTCCGTGAGCCCTTCGTCTTACCCCTCTGCCTCCGAAACATTGGGGTAGCCGTCATTCATCAGAGCTTCATCTCCAGGTGTCAGAATTTGTTACAACCATGGATAGCAGCGCCCTAGTCAGTCTCGCGGGTGCTCAGCAAATTACGAGAATCCGTAGTATTCATCAGTACTGGACCATTTATTGCAGCCTTAGTCCGGTTTGTCGATTTCATTTTCCAAGCGAAGGAAGACCCCCTATGTTCTCAACCCGCGCTTCGTCTATTCCCGCGCTCTTTGGCCTGATCGTTCTACTGTTTTCGGGCTGGGCTCACGCAGATCTTTCGAGAACATTCGACAATGAACTGTCGTTCGGGGTTCTCGTTGAAGATGGCCCCGGAACAGGCGAAACGGGGGATCTGATGCTTGGCTACGATGACGATTTGATCACCGGAATCGATTTTGAAACCCTGTTTGGTGGAGAGTTCGAACTGAGCCTGACATTATTTGGCCAGACGTTTACCGACGGTGATGAAGCTGACATCGATATTGGGTTCCCAGCACTCAGCTTCTTTTTCGGCGAGATCTCCTTTCTGTCGTTTAGCGTCTTCGAGTCTAGCTTCGTCAACCCCGTCGCTATCATTGATCCGCGCGTCGACGCGATCTTCGGTGGGGATATTGTCGATGGCACCTACTTTGTTTCGACTGACGGTCCCGATCCCGTGGATCCACCATCAGTGCCTGCACCAGCCACGTTGCTACTCATCCTCTCGGGCCTGCTTGTCAGGTGTGCCCGGCGCCGTTCGCTGACGATCGCTGCACGCTAGCTACTGTCGGCCAGCCACTCGCGAAACTGCCGCGCAAAGCGCTCGGATCGCGAACGCAGCGTATCACTTTCAAGAGCCGTGAGGCTTGTCTTCAGTTGTTCTAGCGCCATCGCGCGCAACTCCACACGTGGTTCCGTCAGATACTCGGCTCGGGCGAGTGAACCGCGCATCAGAACCACTGGAAATGAATTTTCGTCCCTCAAGGTGGGAAGAATATCCCTGGCTTGCTCAAGCTCGCGTCGCGCTTGTTCATTGCGGTCCATCTCGAGTAGAAGCCGTCCGATGTTCAGGTGCTGCATTCCTACGGCATAGGTACTCTCACCAAACACTCTGCGTCGCATCTGCAGCGAGGCGCGATAGTGCTCAAGAGCCTCACCAAACCGGCCTTGTTTCGCAAGGATTCTTCCGTAATTGTTCAGCGCATAGGCAAGCTGCGCTGTCTCCCCGGCAACGCCCAGGACCCTGAAAGCTGTGATGGCCTCAAGATAGTAGGTCTCGGCAATGTCGTACTGCTCCATGTAGCCGTACGAGTAGCCGAGATTGATCAGTGTAGCCGCACGCTCTTTCGGGGCGTGTTCTGCAAAGGTCAGGGACCGCTCCAGTTGATCGACGGCTTCAGCATAGCGCCCCTGTCTACTCAACGCTGTGCCCAAATCATTGTGAGCCCTGCGCCGCATGGAATCTGGGTGGCTACTGTCGAGATGTTCCAGAACGCCCTCATATCGATCGATAGCGTCATCAAAGCTGTCTTCCCGGTATAGCAACCAGGCAAGATTCAACTCCGCACGTAATCGTAGTTCGTCGTTTTCAGCCAGGTTTGCATGGGCAAGACTGATCGCGCGTTCCAGATTACGCCGGGCGGGTTCTAAGTCGCTCAGGCGTACCTGAATGTCCCCCACCGTCTGCCTGAGGCCAAGTTCGAGTAATGGCTGCGATTCGAACCGCTCATCGAGTAATTTGCTCGCTGACTCAAGTGCCTCGCGTACGGTTCGATCATCGCCGGCGTTGTAGGGGTCCGCCGCTGAAAGAACTTCCTGCATGAAACCATTCATCGCCTCGGCACGATCGCGTTGGTGTTTTATGCTTTCTGCCTGCCTGGTGGTGACAGCGAGGCTCGCGACGAGGAGTAAAAACACCGCAGCCGTTGCGGCCAATCCCAGACGATGCCGCGATACGAACTTACCGCTGCGATACAGCGTTGTTTGTTCGCGAGCGAGTACCGGTTGCCCCGATCTAAGACGCTGCAGGTCACGCTGGAGGTCGGTGACCGATGCGTAGCGGTCGACGGGGTCCTTCGCCATTGCTTTGAAAAGAATCGCGTCGATGTCGCCCTCTAGCCGCCGACTCAAAGCTTGAGGTGAACAGCCGCGCCTGAGTGCAATGTCTGCAGGCTCACCAGATTGTGATACTGCCGCACTCGCCGGTTTCGGCGAAGCTTCCAACACGAGTCGCCGGTTTTCCTCCAGGCTGTTGCCGCTGCTTAGCGAGATGGGGGCGCACCCGCTCAAAAGCCGATACAGCAGTGCACCCAGTCCGAAGACGTCTGTTGCTGTGCTGATGTCCTTTCCAAGAACCTGTTCCGGTGCAGCAAAGGATAGGCTGGCCCTGACCTCTGATGAGTGTTCCGGTTGTAACGCAGATTCGGTAAGCAGACCCGATATACCAAAGTCGAGAACCCTAACGTGGCCGTTGCGGTCAACCAGCACGTTTCCGGGCTTGATGTCCTGATGGATGATTCGCCTTTGGTGCAAGTAGGCGATGGCTTCGAGCAACTGGTCAAACAGCGTGATTCGCTGGTTTACCGTCAGCCGCCGCCCGTTTGCATACGTATCTAACGCTTCTCCCTCAACGAGCTCCATCGCAAGCCAGGGCAGGCCATCCGCTGTCGTTCCACCATCGAGTAGTCGCGCGATTCTAGGGTGCTCTATCGACGCGAGAAGCTGGCGTTCGCGAGTGAAGCCTTCAACCAGATCCGGAGTTTCGAAGCCAACCCTAACGAGTTTTATCGCTCCTCGCTGCGAAAACCCCTCCATCTCTCGCGTAGCCGCGAATACACTGCCCATGCCGCCCACACCCAGGACCGAATCCAGCCGCCAGGCGCCAAGCCTATGGCCGATCAGCTCGTCGTCTGCGGCCTCACCCGGTAGCGCCGATGCCGCCTCCGCTACTACGTCGGATTCGAGAAAGTCACCTGCATCCTCATGCGCTTGCAGAAGGCTTTCAACTTCGTGCCTCAGGCGGAGATCGTTGTTGGTTGCTTCCTCCAGATATTTGGCGCGCTCTTCGGTATCCGAAAAGTCGAGCGCCGCATCGAACAGATCGCCGACGTGCACGTCAAAATCCGGGTTTTCATTCGGCTCACCCATGCATGATTGCTAGCGCAGCACCAGCTCCACCCGTCTGTTCTGTGCTCGTCCAGCGGCTGTCCCGTTGTTCGATACAGGCGCCACGGGGCCAACACCGACCGCTGTCATAATTGATGGATCAATTGCAAACTGTTCGATAAGCGCAGCACGCACGGCCTGAGCCCGGTCGGTCGCGAGGGTCCGATTAAATGAGTAATCACCGATGCTGTCGGTATGTCCCACGATAAAGTAGTTCCTATCGCTGTGTTCGAGAAGGTACTCAGCCAGAAGCGCCAACTCGCTTTCTGACTCCTGGGTCAGGGTTGACTCTCCGGTATCGAAATACAGACCATAGAACGCTTTCTTTCCGGTCTCCTCGATGCCTTCCTCAATGTCGGCCATCGTGATGTTGTTAAGGCTCATGGACTCTACTTCAACGAAATGAAG
>JBCCNK010000185.1:0-6942 GCA_039025875.1 Pseudomonadota bacterium | reverse complement strand
TTTCAGTACCTCCAAAGGTATATCGGCGGGCTGGCAGCATTCTTTACACAGGCGACGACCGAGGCGCTGGGCGATGATCAGGCTTACCGATGTAGCCACGTTAAACGCGGGCACCCCCATGTTCAGGAGTCGCGTAATAGTCTCTGCGGCGCTGTTTGTATGGAGTGTCGATAAAACGAGGTGACCGGTCTGAGACGCCTTGATCGCTATCTCGGCGGTTTCCAGGTCACGAATCTCGCCCACCATTATGATGTCTGGATCCTGGCGAAGGAAAGAACGCAGAGCTTCCGCAAAATTAAGTCCAACCTTTGCGTTTACGTGAACCTGATTTATGCCGGAGAGGTTAATTTCAACAGGGTCTTCGGCGGTTGAAATATTGCGCTCCGGCAGGTTGAGTATGTTGAGGCCTGTGTACAGCGAGACGGTCTTGCCCGAGCCTGTCGGACCGGTCACCAGTATCATCCCCTGTGGTTGATGGAGCGCCTTCAGGTACATATCTTTTTGGACGCTTTCGTAGCCCAGCGCATCAATACCCATTTGCGCGCTCGTCGGATCCAGAATTCGCAGTACGATTTTCTCGCCGAACAGCGTTGGCAGCGTGTTGACCCGGAAATCGATGGCTCGATTACGCGAGAGCTTCATCTGAATGCGGCCATCCTGCGGCATCCGCCGTTCGGAAATGTCCATCTGCGACATTACCTTGAGTCGCGCAGAAAGCCTCGGGGCCAGGTTCTTTGGTGGTCTGACGACTTCCTGAAGCACACCATCGGTACGAAACCGGACGCGGTAGTCTTTTTCGTAGGGCTCAAAGTGAATATCCGAGGCGCCCTGCTTGATCGCATCCACTAGCACTTTATTTACGAAGCGAACAATAGGTGTTTCGTCTACACCGCTGCTTTCCTCTTCAGCCGCTTCGCCATCCTCAACTGCGGCCACATCGATATCGTCGAACTCAGCCGAGTCGAGATCGTCCAGGCCGCCGCCCAAGTCATCCTGGTCTTCTGACCACTGGCTGATCGCGGTCTGCAGGCTCTTTTCATCGACCAGAATGCCCTCGGTGTTGAGGCCCGTATGAAACTTGATCTCGTCGAGGGCCGCGAGATTCGTGGGGTCGGAGATAGCGATGAAAAGACGTTTGCCCCGGCTATAGAGCGGAAGCGCGTGATGCTTCGCGACCAGTTCCGATTCAACCAGACCCTGGGGTAGAAACTGAGGGTCAAGCGCGCCAACGTCGAAGCGTGGAGCTCCGAACTCTTGTGAGGCGATTTCATTCAGTCGTCGGCTGTCGACATTTACTTCATCAACCAAGTAGCGAACAAACGGAACATTTTTCTCCGCTGCCGCCGATTGAGCATTACTAGCTTCCTCCGCCTCGATTAAGCCTTCGACGACGAGGCGACCAGCCAAACCGGTTGGTTTACTGCTCATCCTTTCGTTCATTTGTAAAAGCCCATCGATGCCGGGCGTCCACTCTGCTCAAGGTTGCTCATGTCGATTGAGGCTGTTCCCACGTTTTTTAATCAAATTGCCGTCTACAATCTCGCGCTACGCTGTATGGGCTCTTCTGGCCCATTTGTACGCACTAAAGCATTTTTAAACCAACGAAACGACACGCAGTTTTGGGCGCGAGGCTTTGCTACGCATGGCAGACCACCAAACCTCACTAATACACCGATGGTTCGTCGAACTCGCGGCCTCTCATATCAGTCTTATGCTCTCTTAAGACGGACTAGCGGCACAGATTAGTCATAGATTGACGTTTTTTGTCAGCTCGCCACGCAAGCCGCTCATCCTACGTTAGCCCCGGCGAGCCATCACGATCAAGATTTCCCTAATTAAAACATGCTGTTAGAGAATTAGATACTTGTTTGGCACGGACCTTGTATGGACCACGGTGCTCTGCGGGCTGCCGTCCGCACTGTAGGACCGCAACCTAAGTGGGTCTACTCGATTATTAGGTATTTTTCAACAAGGAGATGAACATGAAGCGACAAGCAGCCCGTCAGCAGGGTTTTACATTGATCGAACTGATGATCGTTATCGCGATCGTCGGAATTCTGGCGGCGATTGCACTACCTGCCTACCAGGACTACAGCGTGCGTGCTCGTATGTCCGAGCCGATGGCACGACTTGCCGAGGCTAAGACTAGCGTGTCAGAGTACTACGCATCAATCGGCGTGACCCCGACAGCCGCGCAAGCCGGTATCAACACTACCGGGCGTACTCAGATTGTGCGATCCATCCGCTACACTGCGACCAGCTCGGACGTATCGATTGAGGCCATTGTCTTCCAGTCTGTTATGCCTGGCGCGGCCGGCGATCGCGGCTTCCGATTGTTCGGGACTCTGGATGAGGACAACCGTGTGATCACATGGCAGTGCCAGCAAGCAGCGGCTGACCCGGTTGAAACTCGATTTTTGCCCGCCAACTGCCGTAACCCTGCTTCGTAGAACAGATACCAGCTGTACGGTATCGTGTCTCCGACACTGGAGAAGCCCGGGTTCACCCGGGCTTCTTTTTTTTATCAATCGGCTTAACACGAACCGGAAACTCGGTGATGAGGGCACCCGTCCACGTGTGTCTGCTTTCACCACTATCATCCTGTGACAGGTGGAGACGTAGAGCAGGTGAAGCTACCTGTAACGTTTGTTAGGCACTCCCACTTTTGGTTTCTTCTAGGGAGCCTGTTCACCGTATTTTGCGCGTATTCTGTCGGACTGAACGGTCCGCTCCTCTTCGACGACTACGCCAATATTGTTGATAACAAAAGCCTCACCGGCACCACCGAATCTCTCATCGACCTCCGCACTGCGGCTCTAAGTTCCGAATCAAGTACTCTACATCGCCCCGTCTCGACATTTACCTTCTCTCTGCAGGCCCCAGCGGATGGGGGTAGCTGGTCGCCAGCGAAGTTGAAGTTGGGAAATGTGGTCATCCACTTGATGTGCGCCGTCTGCGTCTTCTGGTTCTCCACCATGCTGGCTCGCGCTCCGGCTTTGGGGGAATGGTCAAACAACTTCAAAACATGGTGGCCGATTGTTGCGACTGCGATCTGGGCTCTGAATCCGTCGCATGTATCCACGGTTCTGTATTCAGTGCAGAGAATGGCGCAATTATCGACGCTACTCGTGCTGTTAGGTCTTTGTGCCTTTGTAGTCTGGCGCATTCGGCTGTGCTCTGGGCGATTCGAGTTCGATGAGGCGCTGTCGGCTGTTCTTTGGATCGCTCTATGCATCGTCTTTGGCGTGCTCGCAAAAGAAAACGCCATCCTTTTGCCTTGGCTGATCGCTATTACTGAGTTTGCTTTTTTCCGGGGAAGAGTGGCGCACGGAACACCTGTGCTTCTACGCCGGATGAGCGCGCTCGTTTTCTTCACGCCCTTATTTCTATTTGCCGCATTCGTATACCTGAAGTTGGATTGGATAGAAGCAGGATATGCCGTGAGGCCGTTTGACTTGGCCGAGCGGGTGATGACCCAGATGCGTTTGCTTTGGTCTTACGCCGTTTGGTTTTGCGTTCCTCGCCTTGATAATTTCGGCTTGTTTCACGACGATCTTGTTGTGTCGACGGGATTGCTGGCTCCTGTGACCACGCTCATCTCCATAGTCGCGTGGTCAGTGACCCTGTTGGTTGGCTTTTGGGCACGAAAAAAATACCCGCTTCTGCTTTTTGTTACATTCTTTTTCCTTGCAGCACACAGTATCGAATCCAGCGTCCTCGCACTGGAGATGGTATTTGAACATCGAAACTATCTGCCCAGTGTCAGTCTCAGCTTTGGCCTCGCTGCGATACTGCTCAAGCTAAATGAAGTTGGCACCCGAGTGGGGACGTCTCGGACCCTCAGTGCTCTCCCCACTGTGGTCCTGCTGGTCGCACTGACGCTCGTCACATTCATCAGGGCTTTGTCATGGGGATCAGAGCTTTCTATGGCACGTGCGCAGATAGAACGACATCCCGATTCGGAGCGGAATGGCTACCTATACGCCAACGCATTAATTAACAGTGGCATTGAAACGAGCGGCCCGGCCAGACAAGAGTATTTCGCGCTCGCGAGACACGAATTCGAATTGCTGGCGCAGAAACACCCGAACAGCCTGCCAATCCAGGTAATGCTCTACATCACCGATGTGAAACTCTATCCTCAGTTCAACCAGGCCGATGATCGATTTCGCGCTTTAGAAAGGAGTGCGCGGGACCTCTCGGCAGTATCCGCCACCGACATCGCGGCTTTGGGAGCACTTGTGAACTGCTACATTGAGCCGGGCTGTTTTGTCGATACCAGCCGTCTTGAAGCTTTGTTGTCCACGGTTCGAGCTCAGGATCGTAGACCCAAAGCAATTGAGCAACTTCAGCTCGAGGTGCTACGTGAGAATGCGACCAATGCGGAGTCGCGGGATCTCTACAGTCAGCAGCTGGCAGATGCGTCGCGGCGTTATCCATCCGACATTTCAATAGTTTACCAGTTGATTTCGGATCGTCTTGCCAGGCAAGAGTTTGCGGCTGCCCACGAGGCTGTCATCGAACTCATGCGTCTCGATCCGTTGCGCCGGCAGCTCCCGGCCATGCGCGATACCTTCGCCATAAACAAACAAATTCGTTGATGCTTATGCCTTCAAGACTGAATGTGATGGCAGTCGCAGTGTTCTCTCTCCTGACTGCGGGCCTCGTCTGGGCTTATCAGCGTTTCATCGATGCTGAGTATGCAGATGGTTGGTGGGTCCTGGCGGAACTCATGTCCACGCCGCTGGCCTACCCGGACTCCCTCGCTGCACCCTCGGCCATCATGGGTCTGGGCGTAGGCACTGCCTCTGTTGCTGTGGCGACCTGGTGTGCCTTGGGCTCGGATTGCCGTAGAAAGCTCATGATAGTCGGGGGTATCGCTACTACCTGGGCGTGTTCACCCTGGCACGTGGGCGCACTCCAGGTTCATGGGGTTTCCTGGTATCTCGCTTCCACCGTATTTGCCGTGATCGGGGTTGCGTTTCGACTGTTTGTAGGTCCACAAAAATCATGGATGGCCGTGTCGGCAATGCTCATCGCTGGTGTCCTTTGGCTGTCGTTAAGTGGCAGCTTCTGGTTGCCCATCTCTCCAGGTGTACTTTTCGCTCCTTCGCCCAGGGAGCTCTCACCCTGGGCGATTCCCTACGCGTTTTCTGAACTCCTGATACTGTGCAGCGCATGGATGTTGCTGCATCTGACAATACCGCTGCTAGATCGGGCAACGGCTGCCTTGAGGCAGGCTCTGTTCCCATTGATGCTTATCCTCGGTGTACTCAACTGCGCGAACCTGCTGTCGGTCTCGGAGCAGGTTCAGGTTCGCGCGAATCCGCGTCTCGCGCTTCTCTATTCTCTTGCTTACGCCGCCCCCAATCCGATTTTGAATTGGCTGGCTTTCGAGCACTTTGCAAGCATCGGTGGGGTTGAGCAGGCTGAGCGCTACAGACAGGACTTAATCGATGGCGCCAACGAGATTCGACTTCCGGACACGTATGCGTACTCTGTGTCATGTCTTACTGGCAGGACGCTGTCCCTGGATGAGCCGGGACTTCCACAGATCGAGATGCTACGCCGTCATATGGATTACCATGGCCGTTGCCTTACGGTCCCCACTCAGTCAGCGAGAACGCAATGACCGACTTTCTGGAAAACCTAGCATCGGTCACTGTCGCCCTACCCGCGAAAGATGAGTCGGCAACCGTTGGGCCCTTGCTCGGAAAACTGCGGGCGCGCTTTCCTGACTTTGAGCTGCTTCTGGTCGATGACGGTTCAAGTGACGAAACCGCGAAGCAAGCCCGACAGGCAGGCGCTCGCGTAATCAGTCACCCGTACAGTAAGGGTAATGGCGCGGCGATAAAAACCGCCGCAAGACACGCGACCGGTGACATCCTGATTTTTATGGATGGCGACGGCCAGCATGATCCTGACGACATACCCCGTCTCCTGGAGAAATATCACCAGGGTTTCGATCTCGTGGTGGGTGCTCGAACGGGCCTTAGCGCACAAGCCAGTGTGGCTCGTTGGGGCGCCAACAGCGTTTACAATCGCTTTGCGGGTTGGATGGTGGGTAAGCGGATCGACGATTTGACCTCCGGTTTTCGCGTAGTCGATCGTCGCAAGTTTCTGAGTTTTCTGTACCTGCTACCCAATGGATTTAGTTATCCGACCACATCCACCATGGCATTTTACCGGGCCGGTCACTCGGTCGGATTCATTCCCATCACTGTTTCAAAACGGCAGGGACGAAGCCATATCAACCTAGGGCGAGACGGGCTGCGCTTCCTGCTTATTATTTTCAAGATTGGCACCCTGTATTCACCGCTAAAGGTGTACTTTCCGTTCTCCGTAGTCACCGCTGGATTGGGCATCCTGAACTACACGATGACGACCATAGCGACCGGATCCTTCCGGTTTACCAATATGAGTGCCCTGCTTATTTCTTCAGGCGTCATCATCTTTCTACTGGGGCTGTTGTCTGAACAGCTCACGAACCTGCAGTACAAAGACGCGAGCGTCGACGACCACTAGGGCGGCACGCACCGGTGTGTTGGTGTGTCCGGCGGGAGTGACGTGTGATTTGTGTTCGATCTGTTGTTTACCTGTCGGCGGCTTGCGGATCCCAACCCATGCGCCAGAACTAAGTCTGCATACGTGCCTTTGCTTTGGCCTCCAGGCGCCGGGCATGCAGCACCGGCTCCGTGTAGCCGTTGGGCTGCGTGGTTCCTTCAAAGACTAGGTCTCTTGCTGCCTGAAATGCGATGCTTGACTCGAGGCTAGAACTCATTGGCTGGTACTGGGGATCGGCCGCGTTTTGCTGGTCGACAACCTTGGCCATTCTGGCGAGGGTTTCAGTCACCTGATCCTCAGTGCAAACCCCGTGCTTCAACCAGTTCGCCAAATGCTGGGACGAAATGCGCAGGGTAGCGCGATCTTCCATTAGACCAA
>JBCCNK010000184.1:0-6950 GCA_039025875.1 Pseudomonadota bacterium | reverse complement strand
TTTGTGAGAACCGATCGCGCCGTAGTCCGTGCCAAACCGACCGGTCAGGGAGCCGGTGCTATAGGCCTCAAACAGCGGTATCTGGAGGGCAATCAGGATCACGAAAGGTATCGCGAGCCAAAACAAACGGTGCGCCAGGCCCAGAAGATTCCAGGGAATCGTAAAGTAGAGCGCAAGAGGGCAAATGATTTTGATTGTTTCCGGCGTGCTGGATTTGGTCGCGACCGCCGCTGTCGCCGTGAAAACGACAGCGATAAAAAACAGGCGCGCAAGACTGATGCCGCTAAGCAATCTCATGAGCAGCTGAGCAGGTAAAAAAGCCGGTAAAGCCAGCAAAGCAAACACCCAGTGCTTCGTCCAGATTGCGGCGAGTAATAGGGGCGGCACCAGCCACCAGTAGCGACGACCCTGATGCAACGCGAGTACAGATCCAGAAAAAAAAACGTAGATAAAAAAACACGAAACCGCATCGACAGTACCAACCATCGACTCACTAATATGCCAGCCCGACAGGCTGAGCATCGCCGCTGCGGTCAGTGCCGTAGTGCGTCTCCCGGGCAGCAACTGCAGGGTGATTAATGCGGTGAGCAGTATGGTTGCAGCACCGGCCAAAGCGGATAAGCCACGGGCAATCTGTAGATGTGCCTCGCTGTGGCAGTAGCGACGCGCCTGCGCATCGACGGACCCCGCTGCGGACGAATCCGCCGTAGCTTCGTCTTCACTAGGCTGGAGTGACACAGACTCAAGTGATGAAGGTGGGCGGTGGCCAAATAACGACGCCAACGCAATGGTTTGCTTACCTACGAAGCTTGAGTAGGGAAAACTCCCAAGTTGCGCTCGACAACTTCCGCCTTCATCAAAATTGACGAGGGTAAAACTCCCGCTGGAATACCAGCCCTGGCCATAGTGGCTCGCCGATACCCAGCGCAGACTCAGCGCCAAGACACAAACAGAACTCAGAAGAAGCAACCAGAGACGCGGCTTCATCGACCGGTCATACCAAACGTCGTCTGTATCGGCCCGGACGACTTTTCATAGGTTCCACGCGATAATCTATCTGTTGCTTGAGTCCAAAGCCGCACCCGGCTAGGACCGCGAGTTTTTGACATACGAGCCTGGCGAAGCCTGAGTGATTCACTACGACCCAAGGAACTTTCTTGCTCGCGTGAGAGGAACGTGAGTCTAGCAAGGCAAGTGCCAGACGTCGCAACGAAAGACCACCAGACAAACACCAGATAAAGAGATTCTCCGTGGTAACCTCTAAGCACGTAGGCTACAACATCAGTGCGAGGTACTCATGAGCACGCCGCTCAAATCGCTGCTCGCGGCGATCAACGAAGCGCCCGACGGACCGCAAATCTGTGCGATCTTCGACTTTGATGGAACCATTATCTCGGGTTACTCCGCGATCGCCTTCATACGCGAGCAGCTTCGCCGCGGAGATCTGAGCGCTCGTGAGTTCGTTGAGCTATCAGCCGCTATGACCAGCTTTGGCCTAGGTAACATCAGCTTCTCGGGCATGATGACCATCACGACCCAGTTTATGCGCGGCATCGAAGAAGAGACCTATGTCGAACTGGGCGAGGATCTGTTCACCAAGCAGATCTCCCGACTTGTGTACCCGGAGTCACGCAAGCTTATTCAAGCTCACCAGAGTAAAGGACACACCGTCGCCATCATCTCATCCGCGACGCCTTATCAGGTTGAGCCGGCAGCGGCTGATCTCGGCATAGAGAACGTGCTTTGCACCCAGGTCGAAGTGGAAAACGGCAAGTTCACCGGCAGCGTGATTCGTCCGACTTGCTTTGGCCAGGGGAAGGTTGATGCCGCCGAAGTACTTGCTGAGAGCGTAAATGCCGATCTGGATGATGGCTTTTTCTATTCCGACAGCACGGACGACCAGTTGCTGTTAGAACGGATCGGTAATCCTGTCGCTTTAAACCCAAGCTCCAAGCTGCGAGCCGTGGCGAAAGACTATAACTGGCCGGCGGCCGATTTCGGCAGTCGCGGCCGGCCCACGCTGAACCAGTACATTCGCTCGATTGCTGCGACGATCAGCCTGGTGCCCACGTTCGTGGCAGGACTGCCGATTTACGCGCTGACCGGATCGCGGCGCGATGCCACAAACTTCTCTATCTCTCTCTTTGCCGAAACAGCGAGCGCGCTGATCAATCTGGATCTCAAAGTGCGCGGCGAAGAGCACATCTGGTCGAACAGACCGGCGGTCTTCGTTTTTAATCACCAGAGCAAAGCCGACGTAGTGATCTGTGCAAAGTTGCTACGCCGCGATATGGCCGGCGTCGGCAAGCAAGAGATTAAAAAGATGCCAGTCATTGGAAAAGTACTTGAACTGGGCGGCGTCGTCATGATTGACCGAAAGAATGCGAGCTCAGCCATCGAGGCAATGCGCCCGCTGGTCGATGCAATGCGCGACGAGGGTAAATCGGTTGCACTGGCCCCAGAGGGCACACGGACCGTGTCTCCGAATCTGGCGCCGTTCAAGAAGGGTGCGTTTCATCTGGCTATACAGGCCGGTGTGCCGATCGTTCCTATCGTTATTCACAATGCGGGGGATGTAGCACCGAAGGGCGATTTTGTGTTTCGGCCAGCCCGAGTAGAAGTTGACGTACTACCACCGGTAGACACCGGCGATTGGTCACCCGAGACAATCGATGACCACGTGCGCGAGGTAAGAAACATGTTTCTGCGCACACTGAGACAGCCGGAGGAGCCCACTCCAGATGATGAACCGGCGCCTGCGCGAGTAGCAAGGAACACCCCGGCCAAGGCCCCTAGGAAGCGACGCAGAACCACCTCGGCAACCGCTAGCACAATAAAGAGCCCAGCAAAGAATGCCGCCCGCAAAAAGTCAAAGGCCGTAGCGAAAACTGCAGCCAAAAAAACGGCGCAGAAGAAAACGCCGGCCAAAGCTCCTAGAAAATCGATTGCAGCGACAGCGACCACAGCTCGCAAGAAACCCAGCCAGAAACCAGGAGCGTCGAAGACAAAGGCACAAGCGCGATCAACACAGCGGCCGATACCCAAACCCAAAGCACGCGCTAAAGCGAGACCTAAAAACACGGCCTCCTGATCGCAGCTTAAGACTCTGCAGTTAAGCTCCCATCAGTTGGACCCACACTCTACAAACAGAAATAACAATAAAGGAATTCGATATGGGTGATTTAAACGTGGCAGTCCTCGGTGGGGGTTCCTGGGGGACCACAGTAGCTGCGCTAACAACACGGAACGCACCGGTCACTATCTGGGCGCGCAATACTGAGGTAGTCGAGAAGATCAACTCAGAGCATCTCAATCCGAAGTACTTACCGGATACCAAACTCCCAGAAGGACTGACGGCCACCAACAATCTGCAGCAAGCCGTATCGCAGGCCGATCTCGTTGTCATGGGCATACCGTCACAGAACTTTCGCGGCGTTCTCAAAGAAGTGAGTCAGCACATCAGGCCATGGGTGCCCGTGGTGAGCCTTACCAAAGGCCTCGAACTGGACACAAGCATGCGGATGTCTGAAGTGATCGGCGAGGTTCTTCCGGATCATCCAATAGGTATATTGACCGGCCCGAATTTAGCGCGGGAGATCATGGCCGGGCAGGCGGCAGCCAGCGTGATAGCAATGGAGGATGAGATCATCGTGAAATCTCTCCAGCGCGTGTTTAAGAGCGGTCTGTTTCGCGTGTATACCAATACCGATGTCGTTGGCTGCGAGCTGGGCGGCGTTCTGAAGAACATCGTTGCGATTGCTGTTGGTATGGGCGATCAACTGGGCGCCGGTGACAATACACGTGCGGCGCTCATTACCCGAGGCCTGGCCGAGGTGACGCGTCTAGGCGTCGCGCTAGGTGGCCGGGCAGAAACCTTTGCGGGTCTTGCAGGCATGGGCGACATGATCGCGACCTGCACCAGCTCTCAGAGTCGAAACCGGCACGTGGGTATGGAACTGGGCAAGGGCAAGAGCATGGAACAGATTGCCGCAGAGATGTTCATGGTCGCTGAGGGAGCGAAGAGCGCGCCTGCGGTGATGGCGCTTGCAGAGAAATATGGCGTTGATATGCCGATCGCCCGCGACGTGTATCGGGTTGTCAGTGGAACGACAAACGCACGCGGCGCCTATCGAGGTCTGCTCAGAACCACCGCTGGCTCCGAAGCAGAGCCCGGCTGATCAGCGGCCGGCAGTAACCCGACCTGAACTTCTAGTTCAAGGCGGAATAAAAAAGCGCCTTGGAGAGTCTAAGATAGGAGGCCGATTCGCTCTTTTTGCATCGCAAAAACACACATAATCATCGAGCTCACCTTTCGGCAATGCCGTCCGAAATCGCTGATAGTTCGAGTTCACAGCGTATGCGTTGGCCGAATGACGGCACTGCGAGAACAGGATATTTTTCAAGAGCAAAGGGGCTGGTTGCCAGCGCTTTCCCCGTACGAAATGAAACAGGCATGGCTGACCCGTGATGAGGGCAAATCCGCTGGGGAGACTTTCATGACCCACCACATACGAACTATCACGCTGCTCGTCGCGACTGCGCTCACGGCTGTTTTGTCGGCCTGTGCGACCAGCCCCACCGGTCGGACTCAGCTGATGCTGATTTCTCCGGAGTCGGCCATCGTGGAGTCAAAGAAGGCGTACCTGTCGACCGTGGGCCAGCTGGATCAAGAAAACAAGTTGGTGGATGACCCCCGGATGGCCGACCGTGTCGCGACCATCACCGGGCGGCTCGTAACCGAGGCCATCGCGCTGTACCCCGAGACCAAAGACTGGGAGTGGAGTGTCGCCATCATTAACGATGACCAGACGGTGAATGCGTGGTGTATGGCTGGCGGGAGAATGGCGGCCTATACCGGTCTGTTTGAGCAGCTCAAGTTAACCGATGCTGAGTTTGCGGCGATCATGGGCCACGAAATCTCCCATGCCGTGGCGCACCACACCGCAGAACGAATGTCCCGTGCGATCGCTATTAACGTCGGGGTTGTCGCTGCTGCCGTCGCCACCGACAGTAATGCGGCGGCACTGGCGGGAACGGCGCTCGCTGCCAAGTTTGCCCTGGAGTTACCTAACAGTCGAACGGCCGAGTCCGAAGCCGACAGAATCGGCATCGAACTGTCGAGTCGAGCGGGCTACGACCCGGAGGCCGCTGTCACCCTGTGGCAAAAAATGGGAGCTCTGTCGGAGCAGCGACCGCCTGAGTTTATGAGCACTCACCCAAGCCCGGATAACCGGCAGGCCGCATTGCAAAAGCTGGTGCCCGAGATGCGCGCGTTGAATCCTACGGGCCGTCTATCGGCCGTCACGCCGATAACGATCGTACGTTAGCGTTCCGCCGTCCGCTTCATATCTTCGGGCCGCGCCCAGGTGGCGTGAAATCCGGCGGGCACGCGGTGCGGCATTTTTACCCTCGCGATCGGCCCCGGGGCGACGTCGCGCGCATCGTATACAAGACAGTGGGACTCCCAATTGTTGCTGTCGGTGACGAGTGTGATCACATAGCCATCGTCTTCGTCGCTGTCAAAGCCTGCGCCGTCTCGTGGTGCGAAGACCGCCTCTGAGCCGTACACACCATCGCCGTAGGCATGGTGCTGGTACTGACCGGTGTCATTGTTGTACTTGACCAGACCGGTAAAACGCAGGGTATGGCCACCCTCCCCGTCGGTCGGAATGCGCTGGTGATAGGAGTAACGGCTCTTGCGCCCATGGTAAAGCGGATTCGACTTATTGAACTCGGTGTTCAAGTCGTCGATATCGCCTTCACGAACCTCTCCGGTGCGCAGGTTGAAGCGCCAGCGATAAGCGTTGGCTTCAAGTCGCATGTACGCCAGCATATGCGCGAGCTCACCTTCACCCGGTCGCGCCTGCGGCATCGGGTTGGTTGAGCGGCATCCATCCATCACCACCCATTCGCCCTCCTCCCAGGCGTTGCTGATGTGCAGCACGTAGCAGGGCTCGCACTCAAACCAGCGCGGCTGCAGTCCGTCTGCATTACGTGGCAGCAGGCCGAAGCGGGTCGGTATGTCCTGATGGAACGTCAATACACGCATGCCGTGACGACGCAGCACATTCATATCGTGGAAAAACGGCAGGTCGTGAAGAATCACGTAGTTCTCGCTCACGCCAATATCGTGCGGCAGGCGCGGACCCGGCAACTCAATGGCGCTTTCCTGCAGTAGCTTGCCGCTGGCGTCGGCGCGGCCGAACGTCATGTAGGGAGGCTCGTCGCCATAATCAAAGAACAGCAACTCGCCGGTTCGCCAGTCGACCCGGGAGTGTGCTGACAGCCGGCGCTGCCGGCGGCCTTCCAACTCGAACGGGCCACTGGTCGAAAGATCTTCGGTACTAAGCCGGTATGGATTGCCGGCGTTGTACCAGAGCGTCATCACATCGCCGGCGTAACAGAACAAATCGGTGTTCGAGGTATCTTTTATGCCGAATTCCGAAATCGAATAATCAAAGGGCCCCATAACCCCTGGCGATATCGAATTGCCCCGTTCACTCTCATCGATCCACGCGTCGGTATGAACATAGCGATTGCGATAGCGTGCGCTACCGGAATCAAAGTAGATAGCGTGAACCATCCCATCACCATCGAAAGGGTGATAGCGATTCTTTGGCTGATACTGAGGGTTTGGGCCATTGCGGAAGTAGGCCCCTTTCAAATCGGCGGGCAGCTCTCCCACAACCTCAAGCACATCGGCGGTGAGCTGCTGCGTGGTCGGCGCATAGACACCATGCAGATAAGGATTGTCGAGTTCGTATATCCACTCGGGCGCATCATCAAACTGCGGTACCGATCCCAGACAGGCCTCGGATACCGGAAAAAGATCGCCAAGAGATTTGACTCGCGAATTCATGCACTGAGCTCCCAGCGGCAGATGCGGATACGGTTAACGCATAACCTGCGCTGTGTTTGGTTTTATGGTTCACTGAGCCTAGCGAGCATAA
>JBCCNK010000183.1:0-6983 GCA_039025875.1 Pseudomonadota bacterium | reverse complement strand
GAACAGAACCCTGTTGTCTACTTTTTGCTGCCCCTCACCGAGCTGGCAGTGGGCCCGCACCCGCTTGGCTGCCAGCACCGGTGCGAGAAACCGCACCTTGTCGGAGCCGTAGTTGATCCCCATGACAAGCCCTTCGGGCACCAGCGTGTTGCCTTCCATGAGCTTTGGAAGCATCGACAGAGTCAGAAAGCCGTGAGCAATAGTGCCGCCAAACGGAGTCGCGGCTGCTTTTTCTTCATCGATATGGATGAATTGATGATCCTCGGTGCAATCGGCAAAGCTGTTGATTCGATCCTGATCCAAAGTCACCCAATCACCGGGCGGGTAAGTGGTTCCCACATGCTCAACCAGTTTATCTTTCGGTACTACCGTAACCCCCATCGTTAAATCCTCAATCATGTGGTGTCGCGTGACTTGATATCGTTACCGCGACACCAGGGTGCATTGTTTCAAGTTTGATTTGGACAGATCCGGCTCACCGGTCTGCCGAGCTACATGAACTCTGACGTCGAATCAGCCGTCGCGAAAAGTTGCCTGGGTGGGCTCCATCTCTGCGTACTTTCGGAATTCGTTCCGCCCGACAACCATGCGGTGCACCTCGTCGGGCCCATCAGCCAACCTTAAGGTGCGCTGCCCCATGTACATATGGGCCAGAGGAGTATCCTGAGAAACACCAACCCCTCCGTGCATCTGAATCGAATCGTCGATGACTTTCAGGGTCACATTGGGGACGGCTGTCTTGATCATCGAAATCCATACCCGTGCCTCTTTCGGGTCGACGTTATCCATCATCCAGGCGGTTTTGAGGGTCAAAAGTCGCGCCTGCTCAATCGCCATGCGTGCATTTGCTACTACATCTATGTTGCCCCCCAGTTTGGCCAGCGGCTTGCCAAAAGCAACGCGCGTGGTCGCGCGTTCACACATGAGCTCCAGTGCCCGCTCCGCAGCGCCGAGGGCGCGCATACAGTGGTGTATTCGCCCCGGGCCCAGACGCCCCTGCGAAATTTCAAATCCGCGTCCTGCGCCGAGGATCACGTTGTCTTTGGGTACACGGACATTGTCGAATCGCAGATGCATGTGCCCGTGGGGAGCGTCATCCATCGAAAATACCTGCATGGGCCGAATAATCTCGACTCCGGCCGTGTCGACGGGCACTAATATCTGAGATTGCTGTTTGTGCTTGGGCGCTTCCGGGTCGGTCTTCACCATAACAATCATGATCTTGCAGCGCGGGTCACCGGCGCCTGAGATCCAGTGTTTTTCTCCATTGATGACCCACTCGTCGCCATCGAGCTCAGCACGTGTGCTGATATTGGTCGCATCTGAAGATGCAACTCCAGGTTCGGTCATGGCGTAAGCGCTGCGAATCTCACCGTTCAGCAGGGGCTTTAACCAACGCTGCTGCTGGTCCTCCGATCCATATTTCGCGAGCACTTCCATGTTGCCCGTGTCCGGCGCTGCACAATTGAACACCTCGGGAGCCAGATGAGACCGACCCATTTCTTCTGCTAGATAGGCGTACTCGACTGTGGACAGACCACTGTTATCGTGCCCTTCTGTCAGAAAGAAATTCCACAGGCCCTCTGCTTTGGCTTTGTTCTTCAGGGTTTCGATAATCTCTGTCTGGCGCTCTGTAAATGCCCATCGGTCACCCGTTGCGATCTCTGCCGCATAAGGCCCTTCCATCGGCACGATCTCATCAGCGATGAACTCTTTCACCCTAGCCAACAGCGGGGCGAGTTTTTCCGTTACTCCAAGGTCCATGACCCTTTTCTCCTTCGGTAGATTGCTGCGATGCAACCGTGAACGGTTAGCTCGCGATCGAGTTGAATTCTGATTTCAGTTGGCGCTTAAAAATTTTGCCGGTGGCAATCCGCGGGAGCGGATCCGTGTGGATCCGTATATGCGCAGGTACCTTAAAGCTGGCTATATGCTTCTTCAGAAAGGCAGTCAGCTCATCCTGATCCAGTTGCTGACCATCCTTAGCGACCACACTTGCCGCGACCGCCTCCCCGAGGCGCTCGTCGGGAACGCCGTACACGGCTGCTTCATGGATCGCAGGGTGTTGGTAAATCGCCGCCTCTACCTCAATGCAGCTAATGTTCTCACCCCCGCGAATGATAATTTCTTTTTTGCGATCAACGATGAAGAGAAAACCATCATCGTCCAGATAGCCCACGTCGCCGGTGTAAAACCAGCCTTTGCGAAAGGCCTCGGCCGTAGCGTCCGGCTTGTTCCAGTACCCAAGCACGTTCGCGGGCGAACGAATCACGACCTCACCGCGCTCACCCGCCGGAACCGGATTGTCTTCGTCATCGAAGATGGCGATGTCTGTCACCGCGGGGACGGGAACTCCCGCACTCCCGGGTTTCGCTCGATAGAGTTGTCCAACATTCACCGTACCGAGTGCGTTGGTTTCGGTGAGGCCGTAGCCGATGCCGGGAGATGACTTCTTGAAAGTAGTGGCAATCTTCTCGACCTGAGCGGGCGGTCGCGCAGCACCACCGCCGTAGATTTCCTTCAGGGAGGATAAATCCCGGTCCGATTCGGCGGCTGCGGCCTGCAGCTCCGCTGACATGGTGGGCACGCCGGTGAACCAGGTGATCCGCTCGTGCTCGATCAGACGAAGCGCTTCCTGGGCATCCCACTTGTGCATGATGACGAGTTTGCGCCCTACGATGAGTGACAGTAAGAAAGCGGAGTGGCTACCAGTACAGTGGAAGAGCGGCACAGTGAGCAGTCCAGCGGGTGGGAAGCTATTGTCTGCCTCTCCTACCTCTCCCGCTTCTCCCACCTGGCGAGAAGCGAGTCCGAGCAGAATCCAGCTGTACAGAGCGGAGACGATGCCTCGGTGAGACGATAATGCGCCCTTGGGGTGACCGGTAGACCCGGAGGTGTACATGATCGTCGCGTGATCGTCCGGGAGCACATCGACCTCGGGCATTGCACTCCCTGCGTGCCCCTTCACCAAATCATCGAATCGATGGACAACAAGATCCGAGGGGGTCAGCTCACCCACGCCGATCAGTGTAAGCCCAAGAGGCTCCTGCAACGGCGCCAGGCGATCAAGTCGCGGTTGGTCGGCAATCAGAACCTTCGCACCGCAATCCGTTATTCCGTATTCGAGCTCCTCAGTAGTCCACCAGGCGTTCATTGGTACCGCAATCGCACCCAGGGAGACGATCGCGATAAAGCTCATCATCCACTGTGGGTTGTTGCGGCTAAGTATTGCAACGCGGTCGCCTTTACTGACGCCGAGATCCTGCTGCAGCGCGCAGGCCAGAGCACTGGCGTGTGCGTAGGCCTCGGCAAACGTATAGCGCTCATCGAGATACACGGCAAAATCTTTATCCGCGTGATTGAGCATCATTTTGCAGTAGGCGCCGACGTTTTCGGGGATAGTCTTGTAGACACGATACTGCGCGTCGCCCAGGGTCATCTCCGTCATAGCGAAAGGAGCGCCTTCGGCAGTCAGCTCATTGATCACCTGGACAATCTTCGAAACCGATTCACTCATGTCATACCTCACGCGTTGCAGGCGATGGCGGATTGCCAGCCTGCTTCTTATTGTTGTTTGTGCCCGCGGATAGCGTGTCCTGACTCCGGCCATAATCCATGAATGCCGGGATGCCCAGGCCGGCTGCCGGAGCGTGCGTCCATCCAGATCGCCGTCCCTTCAAGTAACGATCAACTCGATTCAGAAGGCCCCGAGGCGGGCGAAGCGATCGAGATGGTAGTAGTAATCGCCGAACAAGTGTTGCAAAACCCGCGCACGCTTAAGAAAGAACCCGATATCGTATTCATCGGTCATTCCGATACCACCATGCATCTGCACACCCTCATTACTGGCGGTACGAGCCACCTCGCTGAGCTTCGCTTTTGCCGCGCTGGCCAACAAAGGCAGATCGTCTGCGTCATCATCGATCGCCTGCAGCGCCTTTAGGACGATTGACTTCGACAGTTCGAGCTCAGCAAACAGGGTAGCAGCACGATGTTGCAATCCCTGGAACGAGCCGATGACCTGGCCGAATTGCTTTCGCTCCTTCAGATAGGTGAGGGTTCGCTCAAATGCTTCTAGCGACAGGCCCAGAAGCTCAGCGGCTGTGCCAATGGCGGCGATATCCAGGGTACGTTCGAGGCCTTTCCAGGCTTCACCTGAGTCGCCCATGAGCGTTGATGCGTCGACCGATACCGCATCGAATGAGAGGGTTCCTACCTGTCGCGAATCAACCATTTCGCAACGCTTGATCGTCAAACCGGGCGTATCCTTCGGCACCAGGAATGCGCTAAGTCCCGCAGTTTCGCCTGGGTTGCCGTCGGTACGCGCGATGACCACAAAAGCGTCCGCGCTCAGCGCATCGAGGACAATGCGTTTTTCACCGTCAAGACGATAGCCGTCGTTCTCGACCTGCGCGTTGAGCGAACATCCCGCAGGATCGAACTGAGAGCTGTCCTGCAGCGCAAGCGTGACCTGCTTTTCTCCCGCCGCGATCAACGGCAAGTAGGCAGATTTTTGGGTTTCATTGCCAAGGTTGAGAACAGCGGTCGCACCAACCAGAACGCTTGCCTCCAGGGGCGATGCACTCAAATGACGCCCGGCCTGCTCGAGAACCACGCCAAGGCCGGTATAGCCGTAACCGAGACCACCGTAAGCCTCCGGTATTGCAATCCCGGCCCAACCCATCTCGATGATTTCCTGCCAGACGGACGAATCGAACGCCTGGGGATCGCCGCTGTCGCGCAAAGCTCGCAGCTGAGCCACACCAGCCTTCTCGGCAAGAAATCCGGCCGCAGATTCGCGCAGCATCAGCTGCTCTTCGTTCAAAACTAGCGTCATATTCTGCTCTTCATGTTTTTTTGGGGCTCCAGCCATCTTCGAACTGTTGTGGAAGATCGGCCGAGAAGCCCTGTTGTATCCTTCAGAATCGAACCGGGTGTCCGTCGGTACGTCGTCGTATTGTGCTTACCCGCGGCTGAGCGGCGGGAACGACGTGGGAGCGCGGGGCCCCGCAAGCCTCAGGTGTGTAAAGGTCAGGAATCGGGCAGTCCAAGCACGCGCTTGGCCACGATGTTCAGCTGAACTTCTGAAGTGCCGCCTTCGATGGAGTTTCCCTTTGAGCGAAGAAAGGAGCGTACTACGCTACCTTCCTGGTAATCTTCACCCGCCCAACCAAGCGCTGCCTCGCCACCGATTGCCAGGTTCAGTTCGTTGCGACGTTTATTCAGTTCGGTTCCGTAATATTTAAAGATTGACGAAGCAGGCCCCATGCCCTGCCCCGCTTTCATTTCATCGCCTATGCGTTCCATCGTCGCCCCAAATGCCATGGCATCGAGCTGATACTGGGCGATTTCCTGGCGGAGCATGCCATTTCGCAGGCGACCATCATCATCGGTTCCCATACGCTCAGTGGCCGTTTGCCCGAGCGATTTGCTGGGCGCGGTACCAAAGGAGGAGATCATCGCCCGCTCGTGGGTCAGAAGGTACTTGGCTATCGTCCAGCCCTGTCCCGGTTCGCCGATGAGATTCCCTTTTTCGGCACGGGCATCGTCAAAAAATGTTTCACAGAACGGTGACGCACCGCTAATCAGCTGGATGGGCTTTACCGTGACACCGGGCTGATTCATGTCGAACAATACGAAGCTGATGCCCTCATGCTTGGTACCGCTGCTGTCCGTTCGCACCAGACAGAAAATCCAATCGGCCTTGTCCGCGTAGGAAGTCCAGATCTTTTGTCCGTTGATTGCGAAGTGATCACCTTGATCAATCGCCTTGGTTTGCAGGCTGGCAAGATCAGATCCCGCATTCGGTTCGGAGTAACCCTGACACCAGCGAATTTCTCCGCGACAGATCGGGGGAAGGTGCGTCTGTTTTTGCTTCTCGTTACCAAACTTGAGCAGCGCGGGGCCTAGCATGGAGATTCCGAAGGACTCCAGAGGCCGCCGCGCACCGATGCGCCGCATCTCCTCTGCGAGGATCTTGGCCTCGTCACTATCGAGACCGCCGCCACCGTACTCAACGGGCCAGTGGGGCACGGTCCAACCCTTGGCAGCCATGCGCTCGCACCAGAGTACCTGGTCTGGATGATCCACCTCGGGGTTTCGGCCACCTACGAAAATATCTTCGAAACTGGTAATCGGAGTGCGCATGGCCGCGGGACAGTTCGCCTCTAGCCACGACCGCGTATCCCTCCTGAAAGTATCAAGGTCCGCCAATACCGCCTCCAAATCTGGGAATAAACTGGTGGGTTAGATGGCTTCGGTAGCGTGCCATCCACAAATTTGAACATACAGTATGTTTTGCTGTCGCTCAAGTATCTTCAGTGGCATATCGCCGACGCGATCGGTCTTTTTGCAGCTGAAAAGACGCCAAGATCAGCTCCCGCTCGACCGAACGGCAGTGGCGATAAGAGAAGCGATCCAATCTTAAAATCTTAGTTTTTGCGGTCTTAGATTGAAAATCAGCCGTGAGAGGAAACTAAGTAAAAGAAGAAGCAAAAAAGAAGGCCCCCAGTCTACTCGCTATCTGGCAAGCAGAGAGAAGGCCGGTAGAATCAAGAGGCCGAAGCGATTCGGCCCCTGGCTCAGAGTGTGTGCGCTTAGCCTAGCGAACCACCAACTCTACGCGTCGGTTCCGAGCGCGACCATCTTCGGTATCGTTCGAAGCGACCGGCGAAGACTCCCCACGACCAAGTGGACGGAGCTGAGAGCGTGGAATGCCCTGCGACACCAGATAGTCGACAGCGGCTTGTGCTCTGCGCTCAGAGAGACCCTGGTTGTAGTCATCGCTGCCCACGTTGTCGGTGTATCCAACGACGTCAAGTTGCACACTGGAATGAGATCGAATGACATCGACGGCTGCATCGAGCGCCGATCGCGACTGCGCGTCCAGTCTCGAGCTATCAAACTCAAAACCCAGGCGATCAACGGTCAGGACCACTTCATCCTTCACCGGACAGCCGCTGGCATCAACTTCAACTCCTCGT
>JBCCNK010000182.1:0-6989 GCA_039025875.1 Pseudomonadota bacterium | reverse complement strand
TGTCGAGCGTGGATTTATGAACGCCGCATCCCCGGGTGTTGTTGCATTGTTCTTACCCAACGAACACTACCCGTCGCGCGAGGCCTACCTTGAGGCCCTGGCAGACGCACTTAAAGACGAGTACGACACGATTGTCGCCAGCGGTCTGGACATCCAGCTGGACTGTCCCGATTTGGCGCTGTCGCGTCAGATGCTGTTCGCCGATTTGTCGGACGAAGAATTTATCCAGATTGCCGAGCACAACGTCGAGATCATGAATCATGCTCTGCGCGACGTGCCAACTGAAAAAGTCCGGGTGCACGCTTGCTGGGGCAACTACGAGGGACCGCATGTTCTCGACATACCGATGGACAAGGTCTTCTCGACGCTCATGTCCATCGACGCCCGCTACCTATCGTTTGAGAATGCCAATCCACGCCATGCCCACGAGTGGAAGGTATTCGAGGCGCGAAAAGAGCAAATCCCGGAAGACAAGGTGCTGTTGCCCGGCGTGATTGACACTACGACCAATTTCGTTGAGCACCCGGATTTGGTTCAGGAGCGCTTGTCCAAGTTCGTGAATATCGTGGGCGAGGAACGCGTCATAGCCTGCAGCGATTGCGGCTTTGGCACTTTTGCAGGGTACGGCGCCGTGGATCCAGAGATAGCGTACGCCAAACTGGGCGCTATGTCGGAGGGTGCAAGGGCGAGCTGATCGGGTCACAGGCACTTCAGTCGAGTCATGAGACTGACAATCAGTGCCTCGTTGTGAGAAAGAACCTGACTTGCCACGGAGCTTTGAGCCCAGACGGAGATTGACCCTGCGCAAAGCCGAATCACCTGAGCGGTGTCTGGATGCGATCTTTAAGTCAGACAGTCAGACAGTCAGACAGTCAGACAGTCAGACAGTCGGCCGTTGACCGAGTGACCAGCGCCGACGTCATAAGCTCGAGTCGAGACCGTAGCGCGAGTGACTTGTTCGGCGAAGCTTATCGTCCCGGGATTTTTGTGCTCTGTACCTGTACCTACGACAGCGAGTGCAGTCTTACCGGTTAGACCCAGACCGGATTCAACGCGACCGTTGCTTTAAGGCTCCCTTGTTTACTCAGAACTGTTTTATGTAGGCAAAACCCAATGCACCCTCACCGCTTTTACCTATTAACGGGCTGGCTTGCACATTTGATGAAAAGCGTTCGTATCGACTATAGAAGACAAATGCGCTTGTGCTCCCCGTCTGCAGAGTGGTGTTCACGCCGAAAAAGGGCTGCAGAGAGTTGTTGGGTCTGAAAGCGGGTAGAGTTGGCGACTCCTCGTTGTTTCGCACGCCATAAAGATAGCTGTTCAGATCGCCGCTTTTAAATACGGCACCAAATTCCGCCGTTATCTCCAGCGCTCCGATGTTAATTCCGACTCCTGCGGCCAGCGTGGTTTCAAATCCATCGTGTGTGTCCGACACATCCTGAAGAAGTTGCGCTTCCAGGTAGAACGCGTCAAGGTCAAGCGTCACCTTTGTTCCCACTTCAACGGCTGAGTCTCGCTCAATACCCTCGAACAACGGAGAGTCATCCGGGTCAGCGAAGGTGAAACGGGGCTCGAGAAGCATTGTGAACTCTAATGCTCCTGTCGAGAAAAAATCGTAGTTAAATCCATCTATCCCAAGCCGCGCGTTTTTCCATTCGTAGGCTATGTATGGGAAAGGTGTTACGACCGGATAGGCAGCCTGATCATAACCTGAGTAGTTGCCGACAACGCCAACACCAATGAGAAAGCCTTCGCCCTCTCCGATCCCCCTTTACCTGTGCGTTCCCCATGTTAATCGATGCTGTAAATGCAACGAGCGTTGCAAACTGTTGGATTCTGTTCACGATGTGTATCCCACGTCACTAACGTACTCGGAACAGATTGATTGAGAAGGTGCGCGACTGACGTCTTCTCCACCAGGGGGAGGCAGCTGATGCATGTCTTCTCCGTCACGCAAGGACACTTACTTGTGCGATCGCGCTTGCTGACAGATCGGCCGCGTCCCTAGAATTGAGCCTGCTCAGGAGGACGACCTTTGATGAATTCGTCGGCCGTTGGAATCGTACTGTCAGCTTTGGCACTGGGGCAGTGTTTGCTCGCGGCGAGTATTTTGTTGTCCCGTCGGGACCCCCATGGCGTTTACTGGCCGCTCTGCATCTTCTTTATGGCCAATGTGTTCACCGAGCTCTCTGCGGTGGCCGATATCGTGACGTATACCGATACTGGCATCGATCGTCTGATCCTATTGGACATTGTGTCTATCGCAGCTTTTCTTCTGATCGCACCCGCGTTGTGGTTCTACGTGAGGAACGTAACCAGTCAAAGGCCAGCAAAGACCGGCTGGTCGGAAACCTGGCACTTGCTTCCCTTTGTTTTCGCGTCGGGTGTGTGCTCAGTGTTGATCGGCCAGCCAGACGCAGTGCAGCAGTCTGTAATCGGTGAAGGCGATTTCACGGGCTCTCCAGCAGAGGCCTGGCTGGCGACTCTGCTGCTCATTGTTGCCGTGGTGTGGCTCCTGCAAAGTGTTTTGTATTTGTGCTTTATTCTGCGAAGGTTGCTGTCTAACCGAACGCAGTTGAAAAACCATTTTGCAAGCACAGAGGGCAGAGAATTGCGGTGGATTTTCGTGATTCTGAGCCTGTTGATGGTGGCGCTCTTACTTCAAGCAGCGGATCTTTTTCTCAGTCTCGACAGCGGCGCGATGTTGTTCGCAAATATGTCAGACTTCGCCTTGATCTTTATTGTTTCCCTGTGGGGATTGCGTCAAGCACCGACGTTCATCTCCGGCGGGTCCGAGCCTTACGAGCTACAGAATTACACGGCGAAAACACAGCAGCCCAAGACAGAGTCATCAGCGAGCGTAAAGTACGAGCGTTCGGCACTGGACGACACGCATATGGACCGTATCGCGGGAAAGATCGTGGATGCGATGGACGCCAGGCATCTGTACCTCGAGCCTGATCTGTCGCTCAGAGATCTCGCGGCGGCCATTTGCGTGACCCCAAATTACGTATCGCAAACCCTGAACGCAAGGATAGGTGAAACTTTTTTCGACTACGTCAATTCCTACAGAATCCGCGCTGCCCTGCAGAAACTTTGCGATACAGACGACACGATATTGGCTATTGCTTACGAAGTTGGTTTTAACTCCCGATCATCGTTCTACAAGTCGTTCAAAAAAAATATTGGAGTTACTCCGACAGCTTACAGAGCACGTCTTGAAGACCGATCCGCACTGCAGTCCGATCTGGGGAGCCTCTGAACAAGTCCAGAGATACTTTGGGTTTGTTCAGAGGCTGCCTGGTTAATAGCCCAGGCTATCTGTCTTAGACGTCATGGAATGACACCTGGCGTAAGATTCTTATCCATGATGGCTCCAGTTATCTGCCGGAGCACCATCAATGGACAAGTCGTTTCTCTTTTGCGTCGCTCGTTATTGGCTTTGCTCTCTGTTGAGTGTCGTCGGAGCCTGCCATCATTTTTCTCCAATCGCCTATGTCGACGATCTTCCATCGACGCACCGTGGGGTATGGCAGTCTGACGGTTACGGCTATTTGCTCGATCTGAGCGGCAAGCAATTGGCGGTCTATGACATTACCGCTGATGTCTGCATCTACAACAAACTCAACTCGAGAGTGCTTTCGCACTACATAAATAAAACGGCAATTCGTTTTGTTGCGGGTACGGGGCGCTTAGAGTTCGCCACGCCGCTCGACGAATACGCCATTGAGCTTTATCGCCGTGATTCTCTTCCGAAGCGCTGCAGCGACCGCCCTTCAGATGCTGCTGAAGCGTCGTTTGATGCCTTTGTAAGCTTTATGCGAACACACTACGCATTTTTCGATCTGTACGGTGTGGACTGGGAGAGACAGGCTGCGGTAGGGCGAAGTCGGTTGAACCTCGATACGACGCAGGCCCAACTGTTCGAGATTCTCTCAGCGATGATCGAGCCATTGCGTGACGGACACCTTACCTTATCCGGGACGATTGATGGGCAGGCCGCAGAGGCGAAGCCTGGTGTAAGTGAGGTCGACCTCGCCTTTTCGAGAATCGCAGGGAAGACGCAGGGGTCTTCCAGAGACCTGTCGAACAAGTTTCTCAAACACTACTGGTTCGAGGAGATCCCGGAGACCCTGCTCAAAGGGCAGGGCCAACTGAGAGCAAATAAGTTCATCCAGTACGGTGTAATGTCAGACGACATTGGTTACATCGCGATTGCCACAACGGCCGCTTATGCGGGACGTGGTCCCTTTCATGAGCGTGAGGACTTACAGGTGCTGCACGAAACCCTGGATGAGGTTATTACACTGTTCGAGCGCAGCAAGGTTAAGGCCGTTGTCATCGATCTGAGTATCAACTTCGGCGGCTACAGCTTCCCTGCTTGGGAGTTGGCAAGCCGTTTTGCTGCAGATAGTTTTGTCGCGTATCGGAAGCAAGCTCAGGATTCCCAATACCAGAAACCTCACGTAGTCGTTGTCCGTCCGTCTGAGCGACAGCGATATCTTGGACCAGTCTACGTTTTGACATCTGATATGACAGTAAGTGGCGGAGAAGAAATGACGATGGCGTTGCGCGCGTTGCCGCGCACCGTACATATGGGTGAAGCGACCCGCGGAGCTCTTTCAGATGTCCTGGAAAAGCGCCTGCCTAACGGATGGGTTTTAACGATGTCAAACGAGCTGTATGAGGGGCCCGAAGGACAACTCTGGGAAGGGCGGGGCATACCCCCGGAATTGCCACTGACCGTATTTGATCGAACTAACCCTTACCGGGGTCACAGGGAGGCGCTGCAGCGAGTGACAGAAGTCATCGATAATTCTCACTGAATCAATATCTTGCGTCTGGTTGCCTGTCGATAACTCTGGATGTGTGTAACACGCTGTAATAAGGTGCCAGAGAATTTCGTGTAACGATTCTAAGGGACTTCGTCATCGGGGGAAAATGACAAAGCCTTCGCCCGCCGGCGTCACTTCACTTCGCCGGCCTTCGCTCTGTTTTATTTTTATCGACCTGAGCATTGTTGGGAGGCTCCGTACCCGTCAAAAACGCGAAAACACGCTGGAGAAACATGGCGTAGTTGAGCGCCATCCGAATCGGGTCGTTGTTGCTCATTCATTAATATTTTCCCGAATCGATCTGATTCATTCAGCAAGATCGGCTTTGGCTTTCGTTACCCCATCAACTTTTGGAGCGTTTGGCGGTACCTAGTGGCGTTTTTCAACAAATGTTTATTCATGGTGCTGCTACTCGTGCCGGCGATGGTGATTGTCCCGGTTCCTACTGAGGCCCAGACGCGGCTGACTCCGGAGCAGACCGCCGCACTGCTATTCACTTTAAGAATTACAGAGGAAGCGCCGATAGTCGGGAATGCTGGCATCGATTTCGACGGGTTCGCCGGTACAGACCTGCAGTTAGATGCTTCTAGTAGCTCGCATAACTACGGCGAAACTCTGCTGTTTGCCTGGACCGTCGTATCGCAACCATCTGGTAGTGACATCGAGCTTACCAACGCGGACACAGCCACTCCTGGTGTCACTCCTGTGCTCCCCGGGGCTTACGCGTTCGCCGTAACTGTTTCTGACGCCGACGGTAATCAGACTGTGGATACAGTCTTGGTCAATGTCACCGTTCCCGTACCAGTGCCGAACGTCTCCGCAATGCTAACTCAGCCCGTCGCGGGCAAACCCTTCGCGTTCGACGGCTCCGCTAGCTATCACGAGGCCGACTTGCCGTTCACTTACCAATGGTCATTGCTCGAGCAGCCAATCGATTCTGGTCTCGATCCAATGCTTGGGACCGACCCTGAGATCGAAGTTGTTTTCGATCAGCCCGGCGCCTATTCGCTCCGTTTGACAGTGTCTGACGACAATACGTCGTCTTACATCGATCTAGAGCCGTTTGAGGTCACTCTCTACGACACGATTCTGCTAGCTACTGGTTTCGATGATGCGGAATTCGACCAGGCCAATAAGCGTATTGTCACGCTGTTGGGTAGAGACCTAAATTTGATTAGCGCCGGTGGACAACAATCGGTGATTAAACTTCCCCTGGACGGTCAAGCTGTATCAGTGAGTCCGGACGGCGGATTTGCGGCGGTTGGCCACGACGGTTGGGTAAGCCATATCAATCTCAATACTGGTGAGGTACTGGATACATATTCGGTTCCGGCCGATGTTCTGGACATCGTGCTGGATGGCAACGGAATGGCGCACACTTTTCCCGGAGGGCAATGGGTAAGGGGCATCAGCGTCGATACAAGCACCGGTCAGATCATAAATGGAACCGGCACTATCCGCGGCAATACTCGAGCCAAGTTACATGCGTCCGGCGATCGAATCTATGGGGCAGACAATGGTCTTAGCCCGAGCGATCTGGAACGCTATGACCTCGACCCGGAGGACAACTCTCTGAACGTAGCCTACGACTCTCCATACCACGGGGATTTTCCGTTCTGCGGTGACTTGTGGATGCACCCCGCAGGTGAGCTAGCGCTGAGCCGCTGCCGAGTCGTCGTGCGGACCACAAACACTAGAGAATCGGACCTGACCTTTGCCATGCAGCTTCCCGAGGGTGCTTCGCCGCGTATACGTCATGCCAGCGTGAATGAATTCAATAACGAATGGCTGATCGTTGATCGTGCTTCCAATTGGGTTGATTCAGGTATCGATTCAGTTCGATCGGTAGATGCCGTGACTGGCATTGAGCGGGCGCAAAACTCTACCCCTTATCAGCAAGGCCTCAGCGGTTCACGGTGGACGGCCATGTTCGTTTTTGGCGTAGCTGACAGCGCCCGCCATTTCGTCCTGGCAGTAGACGATGTCGATGATCCACAGAAATACGCGTTGTTGGTTAGTCAGTCACCATCTGCTTCTGATGCGGCGAATCTGGCGCCAACGGCGCGGGTGCAACGCTACACCAGTATCCGCGGGCAAGGACTCGTGCGGCTCGACGCGACCGCCAGTTCGGACCCCGAGAACCAGCCGCTCAGC
>JBCCNK010000181.1:0-6994 GCA_039025875.1 Pseudomonadota bacterium | reverse complement strand
GAGACTTTTACGAGAATCTATTGATTGCTGACGCCATGATTCATAGTCGCGCGATGTTTGATGAAGAGACCAAGTGGAAGCTGACGCTCTACCAGATGATCAAAGCAGGCAGCAATCATTATCAAGCACGAAGTGCTTATCAGCTCTCGCTGCTTGGTTTGCCAACCGATGAAATAGTGAAGGTTTGGTCCAGTGACTACGTATCAACCATTCGAGAAGCAGATCTGCGCGCAGCATTTGAGTATCTGGATCTAGCATCGACGTTGCCGACCGGCGTTTCTGCAGATACACACGCGGCGTTAAGAGCGCATTTTCCAGATCGGCAAATTGTTGAGTTATTTGAGTTGACCGGAATAAACGCGGCGATGGCGACGCATGATCAGATTTTGCCAATCGCGACGGATCAAGAAACGCTTGATTGGGCTAAAGAGAACTTGAGCAAAGTCGGCTGGTCTCCTGAGCATAATGTAAGCACCAAGGAAGAACAGAGAAAGGCCCCCTTCGTTGGTGGATTGATGGAAGCGCTGCACGATGAGTTCGTCTCGGATTGGAACGCAGGCGACCTAACTGCGAGAGCACCACGACTTCAGACTGACTTTGTCAATCAGATCACAGGGTACGGAGTTTCCGAGCTCACCTTTGACGGTGACCAGGACGGTATAGAGGAGCCATTCGACCACTATCCAGCGGAATACCTCCGTTGGGAGGATCCCGACGCAAAAGCCTCGAATCTGCCTCCTGATACAACTGGGCCATTTGACGTAGCCGCATACGATTATCAATATTTCAAACCAGCCTCAGCTCAAGAATCCAGTGTCCCGTACAGTGAACGACACAAGCTCGACAATTCTTGGAGCCGCAAGAGCAGTCTTGGCACCCTTGGGATGGATGCCTACACGCTACAACGGGATCGCGCCGTATCGCTGCAACGTAAATGGGAGCTCTTTTTTGTATACCAGCTTGCAAGCGGATGCGTTCATTGCCAGGCACACGGCGCTTACGGAACCTTCCAGGAAATGGAAGATGATTTTGTATACGACAAAATACCGCCTAGGGAAATGCCGCTCGTTGTAGAAAAGATCCGTGGGCTATTGGACTTTGAGCGCGCAGATCATCTGACAGACGCTGACAAGGCGGCTTTTCGACTCGCGAGAGATGCCGGAACTCTGCCCGGCAGAACCACAGCAGCCCATATTGAGGAACTCAGACGCCACTATACCGACCGCGAGATTCAGGAGATTATCTCGACTCTTGTTTTAACACCTTGGCTTTCTACTGTGATGCAGTCGCAAGGTACCGTAACAGATCAACGCAGTATGTCATGGACCATCAAAAACCTGGGTCCTGCTGGCTGGAACCCCGGGGTACACATCGGGCTTCCTAACGAACAACGTCCTTATCATATGAGCCAATACTATGGTGTTGTCTTTGCGGATCTTGCCTCCGGTGTCGTGACAGATGCCATTAGCGAGTGGCTGGATGTATCAGTACCACTTGGTGTGGATTCGGATGGAGACGGTGTCGAGGACGGCTTTGATGGATTTCCCAATGACCCTAGCCGATGGGCCGATACCGATGGTGACGGTGTAGAAGACTCACGTGATAGAGACATCGATGGCGATGGAATTCCTAATTCGAGGGAGTTAAGGAGGGGGACTTACCCCTATAAAGCTGACTCCGACGGTGACGGAATCACTGATCCGCGCGAGATCGAGTCGGGAACGAATCCGCTTGATCCACGCAGTCTGTAGCGAATCGAGGGCTAGGGGCATGACGCAACTGGCTGTCAGAAGGCTCAGGGTGCGTCTCTCAAGTTCTTGGGGTAAACGACTGGTATTGATCAGTCCTCCTGCATTCATTGTCTTAATTGTTTGCTTGAGCCAACCGGTCTTTGCTGACGATGAGCAACATCCAGAATGGACCGCTGATTCCTACGCACGATATCCATTCCCGGTTTTTGTCGACGACTTCGATCGTTACCCTGGCAGTGCGCCTCCCGCAGGTACGGTCAACAGACACGGGGAGATCGAATACATCGGGGACGGTGTCTTCGGAGTTCACTGGTTTGTTGCGGCCAACAATGCTACTTGGCACTTTGTGACTGCTGGTGATCCGAGTAAAGACACTGTCTTATTAATCCACGGTCATCCAGACACCTGGTATGCATTCAGCAAGGTTATGTCTTTGCTTGCCGACCGTTATTACGTAATTGCTGTGGACACGCTTGGGTACGGTCAATCGGACAAGAGTCTGCAGCTCGACCTGTCATACGCCGGAGTCTCAGCGAGTCTGGTAGCACTTCTCGACAAGATAGATGTTCAAACCTTCAATCTCGTGACTCATGATCGTGGAAGCGTGATTAGCGACCATCTCATCGCGACGCCCGGAATGAACACCAGAGTTCTTTCATTTCTTAGGATGCAGCAATCCTTCGACCAGCCACACGGTTTGCCTAGACCCGCTCACAGTCAAATGGCTGAACCGGAGTGGCAAGGCGGTAACGTAGTCCGCGGAATCTACGATAGTCCCTACGTTTCCGTACGTATTCCTGAAGCCGAGCTGGCGCGACTAGAGTGGGAATTCCGATTCCCGGGTACGCCTGAGGCAGCCGCAAGGACCTTTCAGGGCACCAGCTTTGAGATTGAACGGGACTTTCGACTCAAGAACACGATTCCGAAAATGACGATGCCGGTCGTGCTGCTCCAAGGCATTAGAGATCCTGGCCAACACGCGGAAGAGTACTTCAGATCTGCCGAAAAAATCCCTAACGGACATGTTGTACTGGTGGACGCTAATCATTTTGTGCATACGGAAGATCCGGGTTTGGTCGCACGAATTGCTCACAGGCTATTCGAGAGGAAAAACCAGGACAGACCGACGAAGGTCTCTTCAGAGCCAGTCAATTTTCTCTATCCGGAAAAGCAATGAATTCTTAAGCACGCGAAACGAAGCAAAGTCACAATCGACCTTAGTTAGCACCATGAGCAAGTATCTCGTCTAGTTATTCGCTAAGGAGAAATGGAGCGAGACTCATGACATCAAGAACTCGAAAAATACTAACTTGGACTTCATTGCTGCTGCTAGCACTGCCTACTGGCGCGGCGGGAGTTGCGAAGTTGATGGGAACACCGGCACTGCATGAAAGTTTCGCCGCCATGGGGCTACCTGATTGGTTTGGTTACTTTATCGGAGCAGCAGAGGTCGCCGGCTGTATTGGGCTGCTCCTACCTCCACTTTCGGTCTTAGCTGCTACGTACCTGCTTCCTATCATGGTTGGGGCCGTCTACTACCATATTGTGATTGACGGTTCGTCTCCATTATTCGCTCTTGTTCTACTTCTTCTGTGTGTAGCCGTAGTCGTCCTGCGGCGGGAGCAGTCCATATGGTATCCATTCGTTGAGAAGAAATAGTCATGCTCCGAATACATGCGGTCGGTTCTCGAGCAACAACGGAAAACTGGCGTTTGAAGGCTCTTTACCGAGAACTATTCGCTTGGCGCTAGTTGTCCTTTGCGGTTTTGTCTCAACGCAATAGTATGCGCAAGAAGACCAGGAAATGAGTTTCGGCCGGGTCTCTCAGGGAGCGTCCGATCCGACGTCTGGAATAACGCTTTTTTTCGAGAACCAGATCAAACATTTTGAAGGCAATCCAGTAGACAGCAGGGCGAAAAATACAACGGCTTTGCAACCCGTCGTGGCATTCCCGATAGCGGTCGGTGACTGGAATATTATTGCGCGTCCTCGTGTGCGCTACACATCGTCGCCTTCTAGCGCAGATCCGTTGAATCCAATTGATCGCATCGAAGGAATGAGTGATTCAAGCACATTCGTCCTTGCGGCACCCAGCCCAAAAAAAGGACAGCAACAATGGCGATGTTTGGCGCATAGGGCTGACAACGGTTCTTCCAACGGCTAGCGATGACGCACTTGGGTCGGGCTATTGCCAAGTCGGATCTGTTGCAGTCCTTTTCAGACTGGCTCCAGAATGAGGTTAAGGTAGGTTAGATAGCTTGAACGCCGGCATTGTTGCTCAACATTGGTGGTTTGTCAGAGACGATGACGACCGCGATAGCGTCAGTCAGACCAATATTCAGTACTTTCGTAATTATCGACTTGGTCTGACCAAACAAATTGAAATGCGTCCAACAATCGGAATAGATTGGAAAGAAGAAGGCGGTAACAGATATTCCGTTCCAATTGAAGTTGGCTACTCAGATACTTTGGGGGGTCGGGTAGCTTCCAATTCAGTGGAGAATCGAAGCGCATTACTACTTGGTCTCTACTGACACTTTCGGAAGGGAATCCAGCATTAAGTTATCCATAGCCCCGATCTTGAGGAGATAGTTTTGACTTCATTGCCAAAGTACCTAATGACTCAACTATTCGATAGTTACCGAGTTAGTTCGGGCTCGCTTCAGGGTCATCTCCTATTTCCATCGTTTGCTTTGTTGCTTTTGTTTTCTTCTGCAGCAGTTGCTCGCGCAGATGAGGTAGACGACTGTTTGGTGCGTCTCCTTAGTCAGGCGACGAACGAGACAACGGTGGGAGAACTCAGAGAAGCGTGCGAAAGGAGGGACAACGAAAGAACGATCGAGAGCAATGACTCCGATGCGCTTACGGTTTTTGAGCAAGGGACCCTTCGAGAGAAGATAGCGGCTGAGTCTAAGCTGGAAGATACGGGCTTCTCGATTACTCCCCACTTTCCAAATTTTATTCAATACTCGTCGTTTGATGCCAATCAATTGCCGTTTGAGAGTATCTCTGGAATTCCCAACGGCGTCGAAGACCAAGAAGCGGTGTTTCAGGTCAGTTTTAAGGCTCCGGTTTGGCGAAATATGTTGGGAACTGACCTGAGCACGTATTTCGCCTACACAAGCCGATCCTGGTGGCAGGTTGCGAATGACAATTTCTCCAATCCCTTCCGCGAAACTAACTACATGCCAGAGGTATTCGTGCGGAGCGTGGAGCCTAGAGAATTTCTTGGAGTCTCGCTGGAAGGGTGGTCGGTCGGCCTTTTGCATGAATCCAATGGACGCGAGCAAGCGTTGTCCCGAAGCTGGAACAGGCTAATGGGTCGATTCGGTATTCAACTAACGGATGACCTATCTTTGCTTGGCCAGGTCTGGTACCGATTGCCCGACGACGAAGATGAAGATGACAACCCCGGAGAATACCGGTTCTACGGATACGGGGACGTACGTGCTGTATGGACACCAGGTCGACACACATTCACTACACTAATCAGACCGGGAACTGAAGAAACAAGTTTTGAACTTACGTGGAGCCACCCAATCAATAACGTCTTTCGCGTTTACGCTGGGTATTACAATGGCTACGGCGAAAGCTTACTCGACTATGATTTTGAATCTGAGAGGTTCTCGTTAGGAATTGCGTTGAATGACTTCCTGACCGGCTGGTAGGTCTCGATGTCAAAAAGGGCACCAGATCGGGTTCTCCTAAACAGCCCCTCTTTTGTGCGTAAGCTTCCCCTCATATGACACAGGCTGAAGTTGGAGTTTTCTGGCTGGATAACTGCGAGGAGACACCGATGAAGAAGAGCCGATTCACGGAAAATCAGATCGTCAAAATCCTGAAGGAAGCAGATGCTGGCGCGAAGGTGAAAGACGTTTGCCGTCGCCACGGTATCTCGGATGCCACGTACTACAACTGGAAGGCAAAGTACGGTGGCATGAATGCATCCGATCTGAAACGGCTGAAGGAAGCAGAGTCAGAGCTAGCACAGTACAAGAAGATGTATGCCGAGCTTGCGCATGAGAACTACGCACTGAAGGACCTCATTGAGAAAAAGCTCTGAGGCCACCGGACAAGCGCCAGGCAGCGCAATACCTGGTGGCCAATCACAATCTGAGTAAGACGCGGGCTTGCGCGGCCGTGAAGCTGTCGCGTTCGAGCTGGTATCGACCGGCACCGTCAACGGAACAGCGAGACCAAGAGATCGTGGATGCCTTGAATGCACTGGTCGGCAAACATCCACGCTGGGGCTTCTGGTTGTGCTTCGACAGGCTCCGGCTGATGGGCCACCCCTGGAATCACAAACGTGTGTACCGTGTTTACACGGCCATGAAACTTAATCTACCGCGCCGCAAGAAGAAGCGGTTGCCGGCTCGCGTGCAGCAACCGATGAACGTTGAAGCGAGAGCTAATGCCGAGTGGTCCATGGACTTCATGTCAGACACGCTCTACCACGGCCGTCGCTTCCGGACGCTGAACGTTCTGGATGAAGGTGTGCGAGAGGCGCTCGATATCGTGATCGACACGTCAATCCCGGGCGGCCGTGTGATCCGAACACTCGACAGGTTGTTGGAGTGGCGCGGCAAGCCAGAGGCGATCCGCGTCGACAACGGACCCGAGTACATCTCTCAGGTCTTCGTGGACTGGTGCGAAACGAACAACGTCACGCTGAAGTATATCCAGCCCGGCAAGCCGAATCAGAACGCCTACATCGAGCGCTTCAATCGCACCTACCGACACGAGGTGCTTGATGCTTACGTCTTTGAATCACTCGGCCAGGTACGCAAAATCACCGAGAAATGGATCACCGAATACAACGAGGAAAGGCCGCACAGGAGCCTAGGAAAACTACCGCCTGCCATGTTCAGACGGCAGGTTGAGAACGTTAGAAACTCTAACTTTGAACTGTCTCATTGACTGGGAAGCTTACGGAAGGAGCATGAGGCTGGCGCCTCAGTTCCTGAGTTGGCACGCCGTCATGGCGTGGCTGAGAACACGATCTATCGCTGGAAGGCGAAGTTCGGCGGGATGGAGGTGTCGGATGCGAAGCGGCTCCGTGAACTCGAGGCCGAGAACCGTAAGTTGAAGCGTCTGCTCGGCGAAGCCGAGCTCGACAAAGCAGCCTTGAAGGAGCTGGTCGAGGGAAATTGGTAACGGCCACGCAGCGACGCCGGGCCGTTGACCATCTGAAGAGCCGTCGCGTGAGTGAACGTCGTGCTTGCCGTCTGGCCGGGTTCTCCCGG
>JBCCNK010000180.1:0-7030 GCA_039025875.1 Pseudomonadota bacterium | reverse complement strand
TGATTCAGTACACGTCCGGAACCACGGGGTTCCCAAAAGGCGCGCTGCTGCACCACCGCGGGCTCGTCAATAACGGTGCTCATACACTCTCGATGATGAACACTTCACCCCAGTGCACTTACGTGGGCATCATGCCGCTCTTTCATACCGGTGGCTGCGTACTGGCCGTACTAAGCGCCCTTTCCAATCGTGCGCGACTGGTGCTGGTCGAGATGTTCGAGCCGGGCCTCGTACTGGACCTTATGGAGGAGTACGGCGCAGCGGCCATGCTAGGCGTCCCTACCATGCTTATCGCAATGATCGAACATCCAAGTTTTGCCCAGCGCAACCTGTCGGGCGTCGAGTGCATCTGCTCTGGTGGCTCGACCGTGCCCGCCGATCTGGTGCGACGCTTAGAAGAAGCCGTTGGTGCCCCCTTTGTCATTGTTTTTGGACAGACGGAGTGTTCACCAGTCGCCTGCATGACCCGTCCTACTGACTCGATTCGAGACAAGGCCGAAACCCTTGGGACGGCCATGCCCAACGTCGAGATCAAGATCGTCGATACGGAAAGCGGCGCAACGCTGCCGATTGAACAGAAAGGAGAGCTCTGCACGCGCGGTTACCACGTAATGCTCGAGTATTACGACAATCCCGAAGCAACCGCAGCAACCGTCGATTCCGACGGCTGGTTGCACACGGGCGACCTGTGTTCGATGGATGAGCGCGGCTATTGCACCGTCGAAGGTCGCCTGAAAGACATGATTATTCGTGGGGGTGAGAACATCTACCCGCGAGAAATCGAGGAGCGCCTTTTCCAGCATCCTAGTGTTGGTGAAGTCGCGGTCGTGGGCTTACCCGATGAGAAATTTGGCGAACAGGTCGGTGCCTTCCTGCGGGCCGCACCCGGCGAGACTCTGGATCGAGACACACTGTTTGCCTATGCACGCGAGTCCCTCTCGCCGCAAAAGACGCCGCGCTTCTGGTACGAGGTCGACGAGTATCCGCTCACCGGCTCGGGCAAAATCCAGAAGTTCGCCCTACGCGAAGCCTGGGAGAACAATACCTACCGTGAGCTGCCGTCGGTCGGAGCGAAAGCTTAAGAGCTAGCTCTCACCGATACTCGGAGTATTCGGGAAGGCTTTACGAACGGTAACGAGTTTTTCAACCCGGGGCACTGCTGTCGGTAGGGCTGAATAAGTGAAACTTACAGCAGCGTGCGCCCCGGTCAGAAAGCGAATTGGCGTCTACAGGTCCCCTTTCTGAGAAGAGGGATACGGCGGCATATTTTTGGTTGCGTCCGCTGCGATAGGCGCTCCCGAGTCCCGCTCGGCAACAGCCTGCTTAAAGCCCGCCTGCGTCGCTCGCTCACGAAACCAAAGCCCTTCGGGGGAGTGACGTGCCACACCGTCGAAGAACGTAGCAAATCGCTGCGTGTTAAACAGGCCCATAGCCTCGTACGCCTGATTCACGACCATCTTGTTCATCATCAATTGGTTTAGCGGTACGCCCTTAATGCGATCGGCCAGCGCCCGAACGGCCTCGTCTAGCTCTGACTCGGCGACCGCCTGTTGAATGAGCCCGATATCCATAGCCTCGCGACCGCTGATCAGATCTCCGGTAAACAGCATGCGTTTGGCCTGCTCAAGACCCAGCCGGTATACCCACATCATCGGCGTCGGCACACCCCATACCCGAGCAGGTGGATAGCCAATTCGCGCGTTCTCGGCCATAACCACCATGTCGCAGCACAAGGCTATGTCGCTACCACCGGCCGCTGCGGCACCATGCACTTTCGCAATTGTCGGCTTGCTCGCTCTCCACAGCGACATAAAGTCTTCGGTGTTCTTGGACATCATGCGAAAGTCGAGCGTGGGATCCCAGGGCAT
The DNA here is from genome assembly GCA_039025875.1 of Pseudomonadota bacterium. Taxonomy (GTDB): domain Bacteria; phylum Pseudomonadota; class Gammaproteobacteria; order Pseudomonadales; family Halieaceae; genus Congregibacter. Next base: position 5,162 of record JBCCNK010000180.1, on the reverse strand, counting down.
TTCTTGATTGCCGTGCATCTCGCCCTGAGTTTCGGCAAACTCAACCAGATCGTAGCCCCCACAAAAGCCCTTGCCCGCCCCCTGAAGCACAATCACGTGCACCTCGGAATCGGCATCGGCGCGCTCTACAGCGCGACGCAAATCGCCAGGAAGATGCTCGTTAATTGCATTCAGCCGATCCGGCCGATTGAGCGTAAGAGTGGCAATACGATCACTGCTTTCATACAGAATCGTCGACATCATACGACCTCATGTTTCTTAAAGTGGGCGGATCATAACGCGCTCTTGCTGATAGGCTGCAATACAACCGAGATCCATTTTTGAACTCCATTTCAAACAGCACCGGCAGTAAACCTCCGCCAAAACTCGCACTGTTACGACTTCAGGAAGCGCTGGGGCTAGCATCACCCGTTTTTGGCGGCGCCTGTGCGCTTTTGGTCTTCTCTATTGTTGCGTCAACCACCCTGCTTGTAGAGCTGAATCCACCCGGAGATCAGGTGATTCTGGGCTCGGCACTGTTCTTTGCGTCAAGTATTGGTCTCGTAGCCAGCTTCTTAAAACCATTGCTCGACGGGGCGAACTTAGATCTCAAACGGCTAACTGCGGTGCTCCCCGAGTCCGCAATGGAGCAGGCGGGTGATCTCCGGTACATCGATCGTCGTTCGACGGGTTCGCAATGGCGGTCGCTGTTCGTAAGCTTGATCGCGGGATTGCTGCACTCATATTGGCTAGGGCATCTTTCGGTACTGCCGGTGATAGGCATACCGCAAACGCTCGCGACAACCTTACTGTGGACTGTGATGCTGGCCATCGCTCCAAAACTGATTGAGAACGCCCGGTTGTTTGCGAGGCTCGGAAGCTACGCAGAGCCTGATCTGCTGCGACCAACGCGGCACGCGGCGTTTGGTACCGCCGCGCTGCGTCCTGGATTGCTCATCATCGGTTTGCTTAGCGCCTACGGGTTGCTGTTCATCGCGGATGACGATCCGCTGGTGGGCTCCGCATGGATTGGGTTCGCTCTGAGCCTGGCAACTCTGGTGGGCACCGTTGCACTGAGTCTTCGCGGTATTCGTCGTCGTATCCGCGTTGTGCGATTTGAATCGCTCGAAGAGATTGATGCCCGCCTCGCCTCGCTTCCCGCTCAGCGAGTTGCCAGAGCCAACGTCGACGACTTAGCCGAAATCGATCTGCTCCTCGATATGCGCGAGCGGATTGCGCAAGCACCCGGTTGGCCTTTCGATCTAGCTGGATTGCAACGCATTCTGCTATACATTGTCGTGCCACCACTCACCTGGGCCGCTGCCGCCCTGGTTGAGATGTTTATCGAGAGCGCCCTATAAATCCGATACTAGATCCAATGACCGCTGGAATTTTTAGGTATGCCTGAAAACGAACACTCAGTTCTGCGCACCGTCGACGACGAGGTCAGAGAGACTGTAAAAACCATGGTCCGAACTGCACGCTATGGCTCTCTCGCCCTGATCGATAGCACGACGGGCCACCCCGTGGTCAGCCGTATCGGCCTGGCCACCGACACCGATGGTGCGCCGATCTTTCCTGTGTCGTCGCTGTCCGGACGTGATGCTGACATGGAATCCGATGGGCGCGCGTCCCTGATGGTCGGCGAACCCGGAAAGGGAGATCCGCTCGCGCACGCACGGATCACACTTCAGGGTCGGGTCGAGCGTCTTACTGACGAAGATCATCAGCGGGCCCGTCGTCGCTACCTCGCGCGGCATCCAAAGGCCAGTATCTACATCGATTTCGCGGACTTTTCCTTGTGGCGCCTGTGCATCGATAGTGCGTCCTACAATGGCGGCTTTGGCAAAGCCTACGCGCTCAATGCTTCGGACTTCAGCGTCGACTGTGAGGATTGGGGTGCGTGGAACGCAATGGAGCACGGTGCCGTAGAACATATGAATGACGATCACAGCGATGCGAATGCGCTGTATGGCGAGGTACTCTGTAATGCGGGCGCCGGTGCCTGGCGGTTGACCGGTCTCGACCCAGAAGGTGTTGATCTCGCGCTGGGCGATCGGCATGAGCGTTATACCTATCCAACCGCTCTGGCAAACGCCGCAGGTTTGCGACCCCGCCTGGTTGAACTGGTGGGTGAGGCGAGAAAACAGCAGGTTCAATAGAACCCGCGGCCTCGTTCGGATTTCTATACGCCAACCGGCGCCTTCTGTAACTGCCGGCCACTTCTGAACTCCAGCACGGTGATCGTCAGAGCGGGCAGCATGGTCAGGGTTACCAGCATCGATCCCAAGATACCGAACATTACAATCACCCCTACTCCGCGGTAGAGCTCTGTCCCCGCACCGGGAATCAGTACCAGCGGCGCCAGGCCGAACAAGGTGGTCATCGTGCTCATGGCGATCGGCCTGAGGCGCGTCCGTACGGCCTCGCGAACTGCCAGGTTCGGCTCCATGTCCTCTGCCACATTCTGAATCGCCCGATGGACCACCAGAATCGGGTTGTTCACCACCGTGCCCATAAGAATCAAGAACCCGAGCATCGAGATCATGTCAAACGGCTGGCTGATGGCCGCCAAGCCAACGGCGGGAAGCAGCGCTCCAACGCCGTTCAATAGGCTAAGGCCCACGAGCCCACCGGCCACGCCTACCGTAATCGTGGTCAAAATCAGCAGCGGATAGCCCCAATGACTAAAAATCGCGACCATCAATAAGTACACAATAAACAACGCCACTGCGTAATTGCCGATCAGCGCTTCGCGCGTTGCATCCAACTGATCCGCGGCACCGGTGATCGATACCGACACAGACTGGGGCAGCTCACCAGACTCCCGGAGATACCTGACCACTTGTTCCTGGACGATGCCGACGCCATCCTCGAGCGCAACGGAGCGCGGCGGAATAATATTCAGCGTCACCGTCCGGCGACCGCCCACACGTCTAATCGCGCTGGTATCGACGGTCTCCACCAGAGTCACTAGGCTACCGAGGGACACGAGGTCACCACTAGGCGTATAAATCGGCACCTGTTGCAAGCGCTCCAGCACGAGTTCTCGACTGCTTGCGCTGAAAAGGTAGATGTCGATCTTGTCATCGCCAAGAAAGAACTCGTCTACGTAAGCTCCGTCGGTGAGCGCAGCAACCGCGAAGCCCAGCTCTTGGGCCGACACGTTTAACGCCGCGGCGCGCTCCCAGTCTGGCCGGAGCTGGATTAGAGGTTGAGCGAGGCTGAGCGCAGAGGGCTGACTCTGGATGCGCGGATTGTCGAAGACTTCTGCCGCTCGATCCTCGGCAAGGTTGGCGACGCGATAGATTGTCTCGAGATCTGGCCCGGCGATATCCAGGTTGATACTCCGCGAACCGCCATCATTGCTTGAAATGATGGAACCGCGAGCGGCAAACGCACGCATTCCGGGATACTCGCGAAACACCGACGTGAGCCCGTCCATCAATGACTCTATATGGCGAGGTTCGATCGGTTCGGAGATTACGCGCATACCGCCTGCGTTGACGAACATGTTGAAATACTTGATCGGCGGGACCGGCGTCAGCCCATCCTCAAACCGCTGAGGGCCCGCATCCACCTCACGTTGAAGCCGTTCAGCGACTTCATCGGCGATTCCCTGCATCGTATCCATGTTGTAGCCCGGTGGTGCATTCATGGCCGAGAACACCTTCGGCTCTTCACCTTCAGGCAAATACTCCGCCGCGGGTGTCAATCCGATGATGACACCGACACTGGCAAGCAGAGCCAGCACTATCGTCGCCAGGCGGCGGCGCTGCGTATGGCAACATGCCTGCGTCAGCGCAAGCACCCAATGAACAGCTCGGGAATTCATTACATCCCCGACGACCGGGGTTGTTTTCATACGGGCGGCAGCTGTAGGAATCACCGTGACTGCGACCAACATGGAAGCGAGAATGGCTGAAGACACGGCAATCGCAATATCGGAATACAACTGCCCGGCTTCCTGCTCCACGAACGATACGGGCAGAAACACCAGCACGGTGGTCATCGTTGAAGCGAAGACCGCGGGCCAGACCTCGCGCACACCGTTAACCGCCGCTTTGAATGCAGACTCACCCCGCCGCCGGGCAAGTTCAATGTTCTCGAGCACTACGATGCTGTTGTCCAGCGTCATGCCAAGCGCGAACGCGATACCGGCGAGGGAGATGACGTTGATCGTCCGGCCCAGCACTAGCAGACCAAGAAACGCCACAATGACGCAAATAGGAATACCGATAGCACCGATCAACGTCGCCTGTGCAGAGCGCAGAAACACGTAGAGAATCGCAACGGCCAGGGCGGCTCCTAGCGCCAAGTTTTGCCACACATTGGCAATGGACGCACGAACGTAGCGCACATCATCGCTCATCAATGACATCTGCAGGCCCGCTGGGCGAAGCTCCCGCTCATTGAGCTCGGCTACTACCCGAAGCATGTCATCCTTTATGTCGAGTACATTGGAACCCGCCTCTTTACGCACCGCCATCATGATGTGAGGACCGCCGTTGTACCGCGAGCTCGACCGAGTCTCGAAATGATCCAGCTCCACCTCAGCCACATCAGCCAGACGGATAATCTGATCGTCACGACGAATCAAAATCAAGTTGCGTAGCTCTTCAAGGTCCGAGAACCGTCCCACGGTCCTAAGTAGGTACTGGCGCTTCCCCGCCTCAACATCCCCACCCGAGCGGTCCCGATTGCGACTGCGGATCGCGCCGCGCAGCTCGGACAGAGAAATCTCGCGCTGGGCGAGACGGGCCGGATCGACAACGATCTTTATCTGCCGGCGCGAGCCTCCCCAGATCGAGATCTCTGATACTCCGGTAACGCTGGCCATACGGGGCCTGACGGTGTCGCGCAGGTAGTCGAGCGACAGGTCCATATCAATCGCCCTTGGGTTACCCTCAAGCGGGCGGACCGAGAAAAACATAAAGGCATTACTTGAGAACGAGCTGGCGTAGATCTGGGGCTCGTCCACATCCTCTGGGTAAGACGGCACCTGACTCAACGCGTTGCTGACCCGAATCATCATCTCGGTGATATCGGTACCGAGCGGAAACTCTAGCTCGATTTGGGCGGTCCCGGTTTCAGCTGTGGCGGTAATTCGCGAGAGGTTTGGAAGATTGCGCAAGTAATCCTCTTGCTCAATGAGGATCTCCTGCTCCACATCCTGCGGTGTG
>JBCCNK010000179.1:0-7063 GCA_039025875.1 Pseudomonadota bacterium | reverse complement strand
GGTGCCGTTCGCCCCGGAACTAAGAAATACTGGTTGCGCGGCAACATAGAATCTATGATTTCGGCTCCTGACTCGGAGCGGCCGGTCACAATGCCAATGAGACGTTCATCAGCGGTATTTAGATCAATACAGCAAAAAGCAATATCTAGGCCAGCTATTTCAATTAGTGAAATCGCAATTGGCCTGACCATGATTATTTTCGGGCTTTACTTCTACTTTTTCTACTTTGATCCCGACCCCTATAAGAGCTTGATTATCAGCGTGTATTGGTCGGCTATGTTCCTATTACCTGGGCTTCTCATCGCGGCTGCAGGCGTAGTTACGAATTATTGGAAGACACTCCCGCTCGCCGCGGTGCAAGGAGTCCTCGCTAGTGTCCTCACTGCATACTATGTCTTTGCGTTCGCTATTGACTGAATGCCCGCATCTGGCCGTGGCCCGACGCCTAGCAAGCGCCTGCTATGATTTCAGCTTCTGACCCAAAGCGGGCGCTCACAAGAAGGGATCCAGATTGGACGATTCAGCAGAGCTCGTTCCTGTAATTGATGGGTTCCCAAGGCCAAGGTGGGATTCAATTTCCGAGCTTGTTTTCTCTGAACCCGAAGACACTTGGCCAGCCGCATGGAGTGATTGGTCGATACGATGGATTGATTCAGTCCTGAATCATCTTCCGGACTCGTATCGGCTAGTTGAGACTGACAACTTTCTGATTGTCTCAGCCGAAAATGATCGATATGTCGAATTGCTTTCTAAATTCCTCGAAAGGACCTTGAAGCGCATCCTGACGAACTTAGAGGGCATAGCGTCCGATGACGGTTACGGCAAACACGTTCTACTAATGTTCAATAGCCAAGAGCTCTACTATCAATACATATCGTATTTCTATCCCGATGATGGCGAGTTCATTCTAAGCTCTGGTGTGTTTCTCAATCCTGGTTATGGTCACTTTGTTTTTCCGTTCCTGGAAATGTCGGAGGCGGAGGCAACGTCAGCGCATGAGCTAACACATGTATGTCTCAGCCACCTCCCTATACCGTTGTGGCTAAACGAGGGATTTGCCGTGACGATGGAAGACGAAATTTGTGGTTCGTCTCCGCTGCAGATGGACAATGAGCGTTTCTCTGAACATGCGTCGTTTTGGAATCACGAGACGATCCAGGAGTTCTGGTTTGGTACTTCTTTCAATCGGACAGATCAAGGCAGCGTTCTCAGCTACGAATTAGCCCGTTACTGTGTACGAGCGTTATCACATGACTATGACGCGTTTACCGCATTCGCTAATTCGGCGAATTATCAAGACGGCGGTGAAGCCGCTGCTATTGAAGTTTTCGGAGGCAGCCTCGGCGGACTAGTAAATCAGTTTTTTGGCGATGGAGATTGGTCGCCACGACCGGAGCGTTGGACGTAGGACAATAACGGCTTTGTCGGATTTACCGAACTAGCCGTCGTCCGAAGGATGTCCGCTATACTGGCGGCTTCTGACCCATAGCGGCCCGTGGGGCGAAATAATCGCTTTATCAGGATTTAGTAAGAAGGAAGTCAGGAATACTGACCATCAGATAATCACTATCGACCCCGTAAGCCTGGTGCTACGAAACCCAATCGGAAAGTGGGGTTAGTAAGCATTCTTCAAAGAAATGAACGCAGAATCCCGATTCACGGAGAATCCACAATGAAGTCTATTCGTGTTCGATGTCTGATCATACTGGTTGCTAGTTCCCTCACCGCGTGTAGCAGTCTCTTTTACGGGGAATATGGTTCGCGTACAGGCGTATCCGGTAGCCTGGTGGATTATTTGTACCCGAATGGTGAGATACCGACTCAATTCGATTCCTCGACTCCTCGATTGAATCTCCCTTTGCGTGTTGGACTCGCTTTTGTACCTACCAACAGCTTTTCTGGCCAGCCATTAAGTGAGGCGACTAAGAGTGACTTGCTTGGAAAAGTGAAGACGGCATTTCAGAGTAGAGACTACATAGAGCACATTGAGGTAATCCCAGATACCTACCTTCGTTCCAGTAGCGGCTTTCAAGGAATGCAACAAGTCGCTCGACTTTACGGTGTTGACGTCATGGCGTTGGTTTCTTACGACCAAGTTACTGCAACCGATGACACGAAGGCATCTCTGCTCTATTGGACGATAGTCGGGGCTTACATTATTGAAGGCACTGAAAACCAAGTTCAGACTTTTATTGATACCGCAGTTTTCGATGTTTCCACGAAGCAGTTGCTTTTTCGTGCGCCTGGTACAGACAAGCGAGAGTCTAGATCAACGCTAATTGAGAGTAACGAAGATCTGAGAAACTCGAGAACCTTGGGCCTTGTGGGCGCCATGGATGACATGACCGTCAATCTAACATCAGAGCTCGAGCGGTTTGAGATGACAATCGTAGAGAACCCGTCCGTTGCGGAAGTCACGTGGGAGAAGGGGAAAGGCGGTGGCGGAGCCATCGGCCTATTCTGGTTGGGTCTGCTTTCGATAGTTTTTTTTCGCCGACGACAGGTTTGGTACTCAGCTACGCTGTGATGCCCTCTTAAAGGAGCTTCGCGACGAGTGCCGTTGGGGGCATCCGGTAGCTGTTGGCATTGAGCCAGATTGGCACGACTCGACCGTTGTAGCCTCGGCGGTGAAGCCGTTCGACGACGGGCGAGTTGAGCTCTGCACCTACTGACGAGCGGCCGGTTCTGGCCGTAACCCGACGTCCACCGAATGTCCGCTATACTGACGGCTCCTGACCCAATGGAGTTCCCAGGGTTTCGTGGACACTATAGCTCACCAGCACAACGTGCAGGGGTATCAGGTGTCCAAGAAAAAGAACGACCGGAGCGTTCGACGTAAGTACGAGTTCATAAAGGCAAACAGCCGCAAGTACAACGTCAGGACGATGTGCATACTCTTGGGGGTTGCCCGAAGTGGATACTACTCTTGGCTGGAGAAGCCGGAGTCTGATCGAGCAATAGAAGACAAACGCCTGCTTAGGCTAATCAAAGCTTCATTTGCTGAAAGTCAGGGTGTTTACGGAGCACCTCGGATCTTCCTTGATCTCCGCGAGGCTGGCGAGACTTGCAGCAAGCACCGGGTCGCGCGACTAATGCGAGAGAACGGTATCCGTGCTCAACCGGGATATCGAACTAGGCGATATGTTGCAGGTAAGGCAGCCGAACTAATCCCAAACCTCGTCAAGCGCAACTTTGAAGTATCGAGGCCGAACCGGGTCTGGGTATCAGATATTACTTACGTCAGGACTTGGGAGGGATGGCTCTACCTGGCGATCGTCATGGATCTGTTTTCAAGGAAGATTGTCGGCTGGGCTGTTCGATCAAACATGCATAGAGACTTAGCACTAGACGCCATCATGATGGCCGTCAAGGCTCGGAATCCAAAAGACACAATCATCCACTCCGACCAAGGTAGCCAGTACGGCAGTGACGACTGGAGAAGATTCTGTCGAAGCAACAACCTGGAACCAAGTATGAGTCGCCGTGGAAACTGCTGGGACAATGCCGTCGCTGAGTCTTTCTTCAGCAGCCTCAAGAAAGAGCGTATCAAGAAGCGGATATACAACAATCGTCAGGCTCCGACAGAAGACCTCTCAGACTACATCGAATCGTTCTACAATAATAAAAGGCTCCACCAGTATCTTGGAGGAGTTAGCCCTCAAGAGTTTGAAGATAGCGTGGCGAAACGTTGAAGTCAGTGTCCACAAAACTCTGGGAACTCCACAAAACGGACTCTGATGGATCAACGAATAGAAAAGTTCAATCAAGAGGACTCAGAACGAATCGAGCAGCTTCGCGAGTGGGTTGTTGGCCACTACGAAGACGCGGACGCTTACGAACCGGTTTCCGGGAAGCTCCGTCTAGTACAGACAATCCTAGACAAAGGTTGGATTACCAAGGATGAAACTTGGAAACTGCAGTCCCTTGGCGTGGCTTTCGGAGATGCGTTGGAACAGGACGTTCCCGAGCTCTCTTGGGTGGTAGTCGAAGATGAATTCGGTAGAGACCCCGCGTTGCGTTGGCTCGAGACTAGTACCTTGACCTTTCCTTTGACAGCAATCTCGAAACGTGTTGAAGACGATTTGCCAGTGGATGTCTACGAGTTGTTTGGTGGTTTTCAAGAAGCCATCAGTGAGGCTGTAGCTAAAGCTCAATAGTGACTCACACGTTCCGATTGAGTGTCTCCTTCTGGCCGAAAGCTGCCGCGAGAAAATAAATCAAGAGCAGACATTCGGTGCCCGCTTGCCTGCCATAACAGACACAGTTTTTTAGGTGTTTGATGAGCTAACGGATTACATGACTGGCAGAAAAGCCGTCAGCCCGACCGATCAAAACCTCAAAAGACGCCAGTGACTCTCTCCGATTCACCGCACCTACAAGGTGTGCATCAACTCTTCGCGCTCCCACTCAGGGACGCGCGCCTGAAACTCGCGGTACTCAAGCTCTTTCACGGCGGTGTAGGCATGTACAAAATCCTCGCTGAAGACCTCGCGCAGCTCCTCGCTTGCGCGCAGCGCGTCGATGGCTTCGTATTCGTGTCGCAAGAGTGCGAACGGCACCTTGTACGCTGAGCCGTCGATCTCCGGTCTGGCCTGGATCTTTTTCACCATGCCAAGATAACCGCAGGCGAGTGTTGCCGCCAGGGCGAGGTAGGGGTTGACGTCGCTGCCGGCGATGCGGTTTTCAACGCGACGCTGGTCGGGCTCACTATCCGGCACGCGCAGGCCCGCCGTTCGATTATCGACGCCCCACTCCAGATTGATCGGCGATGACCAGTGGCTAAGGAAGCGCCGGTAGGAATTGGCATACGGCGCGAACATCAGCAGAGCGCTCTTCATGTAAGTCTGCAGCCCGCCCAGGAAATAGTAGAACAACTCGCTCGGCTCGCCGTCCGGTTTGGAGAACACGTTGTTGCCGTCGGCGTCGTAGACACTTTGGTGCACATGAAGTGCGCTGCCCGGGATCTCCGGGTCCGGTTTGGCGATGAAGGTGGCATGCAGATTGTTGGCGTAGGCAACGCGTTTCAAGGTCCGCTTGAAATGGAACAGGTCGTCGGCGAGTTTCATCGGCTCGCCGTGGTCGAAATTCACTTCGAATTGCGACGGCCCGAGTTCCTGCGACACCGCGCCGACGGCAATCGCCTGCTGCTCGCAATACGTCGACAGTTGCTGGAAAAAGTCGCCGAGGTCGTGCACGTAGTCAAACCCGTAGGGGTCGATCAGGCCTTCCTGCGCCGAGTCGCTCTCCGGGTCGTAGACGTCTGCCTCACTGTCGCCCGCTTCGTTGTCTTTGATCAGGTAAAACTCAACTTCCGGTGCGACAACCGGAAACCAGCCCTTCGCCGCGTACAGCCCGAGCACGCGCTGCAGCACCACCCGCGGTGAGCGCGTCATCGGCTCACCGTCAAGCTCGAAACAATCGCTGAGTACGCAGGCCGTGGGCTCGGTCGCCCAGGGCACGGTGCGCAGTGTCGACCAGTCCGGTCGAATCTCCATGTCCTTGTCCTGAACATTGTCTTCGAGGTAATAGTCCGCGGTAATCGTCTGGCCGAAGATTGACCACGGCAGTTTGAATTTTTTCGCATAGTCGGCGGCGGGCTGCGCCTTGCCGCGCGCGATACCGGCCATGTCCGGCACGATTAACTCGAGGTACTTGGTATCGTGCTCTTCGAACCAGGAACCGGGGTCTTTGGGGGCGCTCATAGTCGACCTTGTCTGTCGTCGGTTGCGTGCAATGATCGCACAGAGCCCGTCACGCAACGATAGGGCACTGCCGGGACGCGCAGGTCAGGCCGCGTTGCTGCGTGCCCTGCCCAGCTCAGCGGGCGGAATGTAGTCGAAGATAAAGGTGATGCGATCATCGTCGCCCTTGTTGGCGACGCTGTGCTGAAGCTGGTTGTTGATTTCGTACGCCTGACCAACTTCAAACTGGTAGGGACGGCCGTCAATCGAGAAACGAACGCGGCGGTTTGTCGTTATCGGCACGTGTATCCGGTGACCAAGGTGGAACGACGGGTGCGAGTCGCGGTGCGGTGTGATGCGCCCGCCGGCCTTGAGCTTTGCGGCCATGGCGCGGACGATCGCGCCACCCGCCGGGTAGTGCTGCTCGATCAGGCCATGCATGACAGGCATGGCCACATCGACGAGCCGATCCCAGCCGGGCATCTTCTGCACCACAAGCTCCGGCCATGCATCCGAGTCCGTGAAGATCATCACGATGGACTCGGTGTCACGGTGGACTTCGTACGCGTTTTGGCGGTGATCATTTTCGCGCCACGCCTCGGCGTCCTGCGCGAGTATTGCGTCGCTGAGCGCCGTCACGTCGACAGCGCCCAGCTCGCGAAGGGGTTGACCGATATCCACCGCAGTCTCCGGCGACTAGTTGCCGCCGAAGTTGTAGCGGAAATTCACGCCGAAGGTGCGAGGCTGGTTCGTCGACAGTCGCTGCTGTGTCCAGCGGTTGTTGAAGAACAGTTCGGCAGCCTCGTCCGTCGCGTTGTCGACAAACAGCGTTGCGGACCACGTGCCGTTGTCGATCCCCGTCTGCAGGTCGAGCGTGCTGTAGGACGACTGCGTGCGGAACAGTGTGGCGAGCTCGAGCGGTTCGACACCGTCCAGTGAATTCACCGACTCACCGGTGTAGTTGTAGCTCGCGAAGATGTACGGCGTCGCGCCCAGGAACTCGGTGGGCAGGTTGACCGTAACGTTCAGGCTTCCCTTGACGTCCGGCACGATCGGCAGGGCCACACCCTGTGAAATCGGCAACTCACCGACAGTGCCTTCGAAAAGAACACCATCCTCCGACAACTCGCCGTCGTTGATGCCGATGGTCGCCTCAACACTCAGGTAGTCTGACGGCAACCAGCTCAGCCAGGCTTCGAAGCCGTTGATCTCCGCTTCGGGGAAGTTCACCACGCCCGGGAATGGCGTCGTGCCGGTCGGGTCGGTCGCCTGGATCTGGATATCGTCCCAGGTCAGCATGTAGATCGCCGTGTTGAAGCGGATGCGGTTGTCCGACGACTGCAGCTTGAAGCCGAGTTCGTAGTTTTGCACCGTGTCCGATT
>JBCCNK010000178.1:0-7090 GCA_039025875.1 Pseudomonadota bacterium | reverse complement strand
TAACTCGCCGGGATTCCGGGCCAGATCGTTACTAACACTAAAGCCCACCAGGGACAGAAAGGTCGATGCAGAAGACAGACCGGCGGCAACGATGCCCGCTACCAGGAGCGCACCCAACCACTCGGGTACCAGATTCTGCGCGGCCCACAGCATCACGGTTTCAACGGGTTCGATGTTTGGGTTTGCCAGGTTCACTATGCCTCCGGCCCCGTAAATCAGAATCTGCAGTCCGATCACAGCAAGGCAGGCATAGATTGCCGCGCGCAGAACCACGTGTTCGCTGCGCGCCATCAGGTGTCGGCTCGACTGCCAGGGGCTTACTGCGTAGACGATGCTCCAGGCGATATCAATGATGACGAACCAGATGAAGAAGTCGAACGGTGTGGCCCAGGGAGTGCCTTCGCCAATGGTTCCATGCCAGGTCGTGAGCTGGGGCTTCACATCGCGCCGCGTGAGCTCTTCTATCGCAAACTGCACGCCGCCGACATGGTCGAGGAGTGCAAAACCGAAGAAAATCGTGGCGCCGGTAAACAGCAGAAACATCAAGGTGTCGGTGAGCACCACGCCTCGGGAGCCGGAGTAGAGGGTAAACAGCGTATAGCTCACCCAGGCAATGACGACCGCCAGGTGGTAACTCACGCCCAGAACATCCACGAGAAGCAACGCGGCACCCTGGGTGACGACCAGCAGATAGCCGCCGAGGCCAAGTACGATCGTAAACCCGGCGAATTGCTGCACTCGACGGCTCTGGAACCGCTGGCCAAAGTAGTCAGCGACCGTTGGCGCGCGACTTCTGCGCAGGAACGTTCCGAAGAACAGCGCGCCGTAGACATAACCCGTGACAGCAACGCCGGGCAGGAGGAGGTAGGCCCCCAGCTGCCCGGCGTAGGTGAATCCGGCTTCGCCGAGGAAAATCGTGGTGCTGAAGACGCTCGCGACCAGCGTACCCGTGATAAAAAGGGTGGGCGCGCGGCGGCCCGCTACGAAGTAGTCGTCGATAGAGCGGATGCGGCGTCCGCTGTAGGTGCCAATCACGATAAACAGCACCACGCTGACGGCGATGGTGGCCGCGAACAGGCTCATTGGTTCTTGAGTATGGCTCGAGCGCAGTTATGCCCCGGTAGGCCACTCACCCCACCGCCGGGGTGCGCGCCGGAGCCGCACAGGTATACGCCCTCGCAGGGCATACGATAGGCCGCATGGCCCGGAAGAGGGCGCATTGAGTAAAACTGATCCAGGTGCAAAGCCCCATGGAAAATGTCGCCGCCCACCATGCGTAGATCGCGCTCGATATCCAGGGGACTTTTGATCTGACGCCCAAGCACGGATGCGCGGAAGTTCGGCGCGTATTGATCGATAGTGCCGATGATCTCATCGGCAACCGTCTCTGCGACATCATCCCAGCTTTGTCCATTGGGTAGATGGCGCTGAAAATGCTGACAGAACAGGCTCGCCACATGTGCCCCCTCGGGTGCGAGCGTATCATCCTGCGTACTCGGTACCTGCATCGATATGATCGGTCGTGAGGACCAGCCCTTTGACTGCGCGTCGTCAAATGCGCTGCGCATATAGGTTAGCGACGGGCACACCTCGATCGCACCCAGAAAGTGGGAGTCGTCGCTGGGATCAACGCTGCTGAATCGAGGTAGCTCGCTCAGGGCCACGTTCATGCGAAACGTCGCTGAGTGACTGCGATAGGACTTAATACGGCGTTGATCCGCAGCGTCCAGACTCTTTTCATCGAGAAGCCGGGTGAGGAGTGTCTGGGGATGCAGATTGGCCGCGATTATCGGTGCTTGATACTCACGTCCGTCCTCGGTGACCACGCCCGTGGCGCGACCGGATTCGGTAGTGATTGTGGCCACGGGCGAGTCGGTCTCTATCTGAACACCGTTGGCCGTCGCAGAACGCGCCAGCGACTCCGATATGGCCCCCATACCACCACGACAGATCCCCCATGCGCCCGCGCGCCCCTTGACTTCACCAAATGCGTGATGGAGCAGCACATAGGCCGTACCAGGATTATAGGGATCAGCGTAGTTGCCTATGACTCCCTCAAGACCGAGGATTCCCTTGAGAGCATCACCTTCGAACCAGCTGTCCAAATGGTCGCCCAGGGAGCGCGTCATCAATTCGGTCAGGACAACCTGATGCTTAGTGCCCAGCTTGCGCAGCTTGTTCCCGGACTTTAGCAAGCCCAGGGCATCTGCCAGTCCGCCGCCAAAGTTGGGCGGGGCCTGAAGCGCCATATCCCGCAGCGCCAGAGCGACCGTCGCTATCTCATCCTCGAATTCGTCAATGCGCTGCGCGTCTTTGGGCGAAAAGCGTGCGATCTCTCGCCGCGCCTGTTCGCCATCGCGAGTGAGTCGAAGGTGATCGTCTTCGAGCAGACTGAGCGTCCCCGCAGGTCGCTCCATGATTTCGAGGCCGTGTGCCTCAAGACGGAGATCACTGATTACTTTCGGGTGGAGCAGACTCACCGAGTAGGAGTAAACCGAGTTGCGAAAGCCCGGATGGAATTCCTCGGTTATTGCCGCACCACCGACAACCGATCGCGCTTCCAGAACACGCACGCTTTTGCCGGCTGAAGCCAGGTAACCGGCACAGACAAGGCCGTTGTGCCCGCCGCCGATTACGATCGCGTCACTTGCTTGGATAGAAGAAGGCAAAGGCATATCTCGCTTGGAGTAGCCAATATAAGCCCGTGCCGCTATGCATCATCCTAGCCGATGGGCTAGGAAGCCTCCCCCAGCATTGCTGAAGCAGCATCCGCAGCGTCAAATACAGTCAAGGAGTAAATCAGTGCCGGAAATCAGCGTGCAGCACCAGTGCAGAAGTTTGACCGATCTAATCGAGGTTGATTCCTTTGGGGAGCCCGTCGGGCCATTACCAAAGCAAACCGACAGCGGCTTTTTTGCCGAGGGCGCTTTGGCCGCCGGCACCTGGGAATGTGAAGCTGGCACGCTGATGCTCGATTTAGAGGTTACCGAGTTCTGTCATCTGCTCGAAGGCCACTGGCGGCTTACTTCGGAGTCCGGGCAGGTGACGGACGTCCGTGCAGGCGATAGCTGGGTGTTTCCGCACGGCTGGAAAGGAAAGGCGGAAGTCATCGAAAAGGTGCGCAAGGTCTACCTGATGATCTCAGCGGAGTAGTAGCCGTCCCCGTCCCTCAAAAACGCGCCGCACCATACGCTGCCTAGGGCAGCCACAGCCATTTTCGCGAATGGAGTCTGAGGCAATCAGATGCTGGTGTCGGCTAAGAGGCTAGTAGAGCGTACTCGTCCGCTATCACGTTGACCTATCACGTTGACCTATCACGTTGACATAGTGGACTGCTAAAACGCAGCCTGTACACCAACACCGACGATACGCGGTTGATTTACTTGAAAGCGAGCCTGGGGCCGGACATCGATTGCGCCGGTGCCGGTATTTACGCCCGCGAAATCGCGCCTGGTAACGAAACGTTCATCGAATAGATTATTGGCAAACGAGTAGATATCGTAAGGCCCGAAGCGGAGGCCAAGCCGACCATTGACAAGAAAGTAGTCGTTGTTGCGGTTTGCACCCAGGTTGGCAACTTCAGATTCCGTTTCTCCTGTGTAGCTGCCGCTGCCGCTGATGTAAAAACCATTGGCGGCCTGGTAACTGAAACCTGCCGAAGCGGTCACACCCGGAGCGGCCGGGAACTCATTGCCTGCTAGATTGGCAAACTCGCCGTCGATAAAAGCGAACGGAAAGTCGGTGAACTCCGTGTGCAGCAGCCCCAGCGTTGCGAATGCTGAAAAGTTGCCCGATGGACGGTAATCAACGGTGATTTCTGCGCCATAGAGTTCGGATTCACCGACGTTTTCGGTGAAGGAATCTGTTGGGAGACCGGAAGGGCCGGGGATCGTCACCTGCTGGTCGGTCCAGTCGGTAAAGAAGGTGTTTGCGTTCACTGTCCATTTGCCGTCTGCCGATTGAGTGCGCAACGATAGCTCGTAGTTTGTTGTGAACTCAGGATCAAACGGAACGATAGCGGCCTCGAGTGTGAGGCCGTTTTGCTGCAGCACCGCGCCCCCGGCGCGGTAGCCGCGGGCGACAGAAAAACCCAGTGAGATATCTGGCGTGAAACTGTAGACGATGGCACCGCGTGGTAGAAAAGCTTCAAAGTCTGCGGGTACGCCCGGCGTGTTAGTCGCACCGAGCAACACGGTGCAAGGAGCGTCCCCGGTCGGCAGCGTCACGACGCAGTCGGCAGGATTTGACGACACTGAGCCCACATTGCCGCTGTCCGCAAACTCTTCGACGTCGTAGCGCGCACCCAAGTTAATCGAGATCTTGTCGGTAAACTCGTAGGTGAAGTCGGCAAACACCGCGTAGTTCTCGACGCCCGTTTCGCGCCGCGTGTCTTGTGATACCACAGAGTTGCCCGGCGAGAACGGAAAAGGAAGAAGTCCGGCAAGTGGTATTTCCAGTGAGCTGGTGTTTACGATCTCGTTCTCAAAGTAATAGCCGCCAACCCAGCCGGTGATCTTGCCAAAGTCAAATTCGGAGCGAAGCTCCCCTGTGTAGGTCGTTGTGTCGGCTGGGGCATCAGTAAAGACGAACCCATTAGCGCCGGGGAACCCGAACTCCCGATCCCGAAAATTATCCTCAAACGTGCCAAGCGCCACCAGGGTCACCGAGTCGTTTACCTCATACTGAATGTTCACCAGAAACTTGGTTGTTTCGGGCTCTTCAATCCGCACTCGCCCGGAGGTTTCGCCACCAAACGGATCGAAATTTGCAAAGGCAGGATCGTCAAACGGTACTGTGGCGAAAACCGTATTGAACTCGCCAAATTTCGTATCGATGTACTCGCCGGTTAATTCCACACGCAGCCCGGCTAATGCCTCGGGCTCAAGGAGTAACTTGGCGCGGAATGTGTGCGAGTCTTCGTATTCCTGGGGCAGACCTGTGGTGATCTCCCTGACGTCGCCGTCATACTCCGAAAAGTCGTAGGCGAGACGCAGTGCGATCTGATCGTCAACAATGGGGATATTCACCGCACCTGAGAGGCGACGCGTTTCTTGGTTACCTATCTGTGCGCGAAGTTTCGTCTCAAAATTGTAGGTCGGGTCGTTGGTGTTAATAATGATCGCACCGGATAGGGCGTTTCGACCTTGAATAGTCGATTGGGGCCCTAGGAGGATCTCTACCTGGCCCACATCCCAGAGGGTTTGTGCGCCCTGCTGGCCATCGAAGCTCAAGGGTAGACCGTCGACGTAAACCTGCGAAGTCTGCCCGGTGCCCGCAAACCCCACGCCTCCTTGATCAACGCCGCGAAGCGAAAAACCAGTAGCAACGTTGCTTACTGATACATTGGGCGCCCGCAGCAAAGTGTCGTCGAGATCGAAGAGCGCTTCCTGCTCAATTCGGTCAGCGTTGAAAACGGTTGCCGACGTCTGAACCTCCTGGAGTGATCGAACGATTTTCTGTCCGGTGACTACGATCTCTTCCAGCTCCTTATTTGAACTTCCGATGTTGCTGGCATCGTCAGTAGCAGGTTGCGTTAGAGCATGTTGAGGAAGTGCAGCAAGCAGTAGCGCAGAAGTGAGTAAACCAGTATTCGGAGAGGCCATAGTTTTTCTATCGTGATTGATGGGGGGACGTTTTCGAGCGCGAGATTAAAACAAGAACGCTTATCATTCACAACAAAAAATACAGCCGGATCGTTCACCCCCCGATACGCCTATGGGTTGCCGAAATTCGGTTCGCAAATGCCCAGTAATTCTGAAGCAGACACCTTGCCCTCGACGAGCTTACGTATGAGGACAGCTGATGCCTGGGTTGCGAAGGGCGGTTAGACGATCAATATTAGACCACTAGTAGAACCAAGATTTTTTTTTGCGCAAAGTCTACCTGATGATCTCAGCGGGTTAGCGCCTCGTTCTGAGTAAAGCCGGGGCACGATGAGGTGGTCGCTCAAAAGCCGCTGAGTGATTGCAAGGACTGACGGCCGTAAAACCGCCGTGAGAGTACGGGAGAGCAGTCGAAACTTGCGCCGGACACACATCCGGCTCAGTAGCTAGAGCGGCGGCCACAAAAAGACCCGCATCCTGGCCCCACATGGGCGAGACCTTTGTCGTTCGGGCAGTCTCTGACCGCAGTAGTACTTCACTACTGCGATAGTCGCGGGCCCCGCCGCCGAACAAGCACCAGAGCGCCAAAAGCAGTCAGGTAGAGGGATTGGGGAATGGGCACCGTGGCAGAGACCCGACCGGTCGCGACCTCCTCTCCAAGAGCAATCTGACTGAGGGCGACATCGCCGAAGTTTACCGCGAAGTTCTGATTGCTCTGGGTTGTAAAAACCGCCGAAATCAGGTTGTCGATCCCGTTTGGGCGCACCCCGGTACCCTCATAAAAGGCTTGGAACCAGAGTCCGTTGTCGATGTACGAAATGTTATTGCCGGTGTAGCCGAAAAAGAAAGGGTCTAAGGTGATGCGGGCCTGATAGTTGAAATTGTCCGGAGCAATGGTTCGTAGCGGATCGCCAAGCCCCACAGCGTACGCAGCTGCGTCGGAGCGCAGGTCGCCGAAATCGAAAGACGCATCAGCGGCTGGGCGATAGCAAACGACACCGCCAAAACAGGTGTTGTTGAACGGAATTTCAATGTCATCAGCGGTGCCGGCTATTCCGTCCGCTCCCAAACCGCGCTGAATGAAGGTCGAGTCTGAATCATCGTAGGACACGGTGAATCGGAAAAGGTCACCGGGGTTCCAGCCCGGTAACTCTGAGTCGGCAACTGTGCCTTCCCATAGCTCGCGAATCAGACCGGCAGATACCTGGGGTGCGCAGACTAGTAGGGCGAGTAACAGAAGAAAGAGCGATAAGCGCGGCTGGGATGCTGCACTAGCGGCGCGAGTAGGGCAGTTTTCGAGTGACAACATTGGGACGTGGTTCTTAGGTTTCAGGCCCTGCAGACCGTACACCTTGGCTACAATTCCAACCAACGTGAAAACCGCCGATTCAGTACCGTTTTCGGCATTTTTAGTGTTTAAGGAAGCCCATGCATGCGACGCGTCGCGTTGAACGAAACCTTTCATGGCACAGCGGCCGGGCAAGTAC
>JBCCNK010000177.1:0-7118 GCA_039025875.1 Pseudomonadota bacterium | reverse complement strand
TGCGTCGACCTCGACATGACGGACGCAGGGACTGTAGTGATCAAGCGCGGCCTGCCAGCCGACAATGCCATCCGACTTGCTGTATATCGCGGTGATGGGTTGGGTGATCTTCCGGTCCTCGCGCTGGCGGATTTCTTGCTCGATCCAGTCCACGTCTGTACCTCGGCGCTTGTACAGCGCCGCTACCGCTGTGTACTTTGGGCCACCAACAATCGGTGATCCCAGGGTAACGAGTCGGTCGACGACGTCTGGCAGATCCCGTGCTACCTCGCGAGCCATGAATCCCCCAAGGCTCCAGCCCACCAGAGATATCTTGCGGCCGGTCTCGGCATGTCGCTGCTGCACGCGCTCGTACAGCATGTCTATCGCAATCGGTACAGCAACCTCCCCGTTGTAGTTCTGGCGTTTGGTGAACTCCCATCGTTCCGACAAATCATCCTGCGTGTGCTCGACGTCCATGCCTCCCAGGTTTGTACCTAGTCCCCATCCTTCGCAATCGAATCCCTTGGCGTCCAGGAATCGCCGAAGCGGCACGGTGTAGCTGTCTCCGGACCCAAACCCCGGTACCACCATGACCAACGAGTCGCGGCGTTCTTCTTGTCGGGTGGCGTTAGCTGCAATCAGCGCGGGCCACATGCTTGCAAAATCAAAAGCAGCGCGAGATTCGAGTAACGCCAGGTACTTCTTGGGTGGTTTGGGGGCTACGGCCTTTGCGTACATGCTGACTCCTTCGCGGTTTGAATCAAACGTGGTCTTTTTTCTGGTCCCACTCCCGGCGCTTTCTACCGAGCGGGGTTGCTCTGCGCTTTCGAGATGGCGATTGGATCCATGGTTGAAAGGTGCTCGCGCATTCGTTGCATTTTCTTGTGCATGCCGTTCAACTCGGTGTCCGAAAAAATCGAGAGCTGTTCACGCAAAAAACGAGAGCTCGCGGACTTTGCGCGCTGCAGCGCCTTTGCGCCGGCAGGCGTGAGTCGGCACACTAAAGAACGGCCATCGGTCTTGTGCGGTTGCATCCCAATAAGTCCTCGCTGCTCAAGGCGTCTCAGTAGCCCGGACACATTCGCCCGGGTAACCAGCAGCTGTTTCGCGACCTCTTTGGGAAGGGCGTTAGTGCCTAGACGTTCAACAGCGGTCAGCACATCAAACTGACTGGTCGTGAGCTCCATCTCGGCAAGCATGGCGGCGAACAGCTGATCACACTCTTCATAAGCCCTGATTACGGCAAACCACGCAGCTGACTCTATCGACTGTCGATCCGCCTTATGCAACTTGCGGTTGCTTGAAGAGTTTGTCGCGTTTAGTGACATGGCGATAGAAACCGCACCATGTAGTTAATATGTTAACTAAATTACGGGGCTTGTTTTACATCGGATCAACGCCTTGGTTCCGCAAGTGCGAGGTTATCTGCTACCGTCCGCTTGCAGCGGCTTTCGCGGCGGTCGTCACGAGTTCGATTGAGCCGTTGGGCTGACTCCAAAGAGAGGTGAGCGATGACTTTGCGAACCAACACCGAGCGACTACGAGCTATTCAGCGCACTCTGCGCGTCGAGCCCGATGGGGTCCTGGGTCCGGATACCCTCACTGCCATTGAGCAATTCCTTGAACTTCAGCAGCAGGCATCTCAAGCTCATACTCAGGGTGCGCAGTTGGGGCTTCGGCTAAGCAAACCAGGGATCAACGCGATTGTTCGTTATGAGATAGGCTCCGACTCCTATTACCAGCGCAGGCTCAGACACCCCATTTGGCCCGGGGGAGACTCCGGCATAACCATCGGCGTCGGCTATGACCTGGGTTTTCAAACCCGCGAGGACTTTCGCCGTGATTGGGCCGATGGATTGCCAAGTGCCACCGCAGATCGACTCGAGCTTGCGTGCGGCAGAAAGGGCAGACGCGCGAAAAACAGCGTTCACGAGTTCCGCGATATCAGCATCTCTCTGAATCGTGCCCGAAGGGTATTTGCCCGAACCAGCCTTCCGACCTATGCGGCAAAAACGCAGGATGCCTATCCCGGGATGAAGAACCTTGAACCCGATGCCCAAAGTGCGCTGGTATCGCTGGTCTACAACCGTGGCGCGAGCATGCGCAATTTGGATTCACGCCGGGAAATGCGAGATATCAGGGTGCATGTTCTCGACGAGGACTACGCGGCCATCGCCGGTAGCATCCGTTCGATGAAGAGGATCTGGGCGGGCCGCAATCTTGACGGTTTACTCAAACGCCGTGACGCAGAGGCTGCCATGGTCGAAGGGGCCAAACGCCCGTACGACGCCAACGAGGTAGTAACGCTCTGAGGATTCACTCAACCGTTGGCGAATAACAATGAATAGAGTCTGTAAGGAGCAGGTGTAGGTGATTCCAGAAAAACTAGCAGGCGATTTTCAGTCCTTATGTGGCATCTTACATGGAAGAGCGCTGACTGGAGTGCTTTTAACCTTCTTGGCGCTATCCCAGCAGGTGTCAGCGCAAGGCCAGGACAGTGAGCGCTACGAACGTGATCGCATGGTAATCGCGACTCTGCTCAATGGCCGTTTTGACAATGCTAATCAAAACTATTTTGACCGCCGGGGCGGGGCTGAAGATCCGCAACGACGGCGTCATCAATGGGTACAGCCCCGGACCGATCTTGGTACCGACGTGTTCGCCGTGACCGGCTACTGGGACAGCAAGCCAGCGGAGAAGCTCGCCGGTGAAGTCTGGGCTCTGCGGGAGAACCCGGAGGAAGCAGCGGTTGAGCTTTGGGTATGGGCGGTAGACGATCCTCTCGCAAATCGAGTGCGCTTTAACGACCAGAAGCCCGATTGTGTACTGCGCTGGCGGCGCGAAGCTGCCCAGTTCAGCGCCGAGCGAGTATCAGGGTGCAAAGAAAGTCTTCCGGGGGAGGTTGTAATAAGCGATCGTGAGCTGTGGGTCAGGCCCTCCGATGCACAGAGTGCCTATCGGCTCCATCGCGCTCGCTCATTTTTTTGCTACGCCGATGTACCGGGTGTCGGTGGTGGGCGAGACGAGCCCTATGAGCGCTACGGCGACTTCCCGCTTCACGACCAGGGCGATCTGCATTGGTTTACCACTAAGGAAGGTCGTCGTCTCGGCGTAAGCCTGTTTCTCGTGGACTGGCCAATTAACAACTACGAAGACATGTTCGCTCGGGATTCGCTGGTGGTTTATCTCAGCGAAGAACTCGTCGGCAGCGATGGTGAGGTGTCAGTCAAGCAACACGGTTACAGCTTTACGGTACCGGATGCTGATCGTATCGGGCTCAATCTGAAGTGGGCACTGGTCAACTGCTTCATGCAGTCCAATCGCGACGCGACGCCGTCCATGTAACGTGTCCGAAGGCGCAGGGGAGCCCATCGCATCGCACCTGCGCAGTCCTCGTCTTTCCGGAGGAACTGGTAGTCCGATTGAGCGCGATACGCCTCCTGGGTGAATCAATTCACTCAGGTAGCCAGCTCACTCAAGCTCAATTCCCCCGAAGGACCCGGTCGCGCGTGCCCCGGCATGTAGTTGCACGCATCCACGCGACGGATGCCCGTTGCCGTGCCAGCCGCCCGTTGCTGTGGCAGCTGTAAGTATGCGCGCGGACGCGCTGCTTGCGTAATGTTCGCAAGCAGCTAAGTCAGAACCGGTAGTCAGAACCGGTAGTCAGAACCGGTAGATGAACTCCATTCCGTACTGGCGTTCACGACGCAATGCCCCGAAAAAGGCGCGCGGAGAACCCGTGTCCGTTCCCGGTATGTTGCTGGCTACATTTAACGACGCAAACGTAAAGTAGGGGATTGCGAGCCATCGCGTGACCATGGGCGGTGCATCTTCGTCGGTCAAGTTACGGCCAAATGCCGCCAGCGTCCAGTTACGTCCGTTCAGTCCAAACCGGGTGCCTACAAGCGTTGCCTCCGGTGCGTACGCCAGATTGTGTACTTGCACGGGCTTCTCGCTCTCGTAGGAGACGTCGGCGTTGAAGAAGAACTCGAGGTTTTCGCCCAGCGGCGCCGTGAAATTCACATAGGCCGATGCCTGATGTTCTGATGACAGCGGAAACTGGTTACCTTCGATAGAGCAGTCGCCGTTACCACTGAAGTCAGCTGAGCCGGCTTCATTTCCGACGAATCGTCCGCCACCCGATGTCAGAGTCCACTGGAACTCATCACAGCCCTCGGTGAACTCCGTATCAGCAAGCGCGTAGTTTGCTCCAAACAGGAGGTTCTCTGATGCGTAGTAGGTCAGCTCAAGTTCGACACCGAACACCTCTCCCGCCCCCTGATTGGTGACGATAGAGGTCAGGTTTTGTGTGCCCGGTTCCTGGATCGGAGTTGTGAGCTGAACGTCTTCGACGTCGGTGAAGAACACGGCGGCATTCGCGACCATACGCCCGTCGAGCAGCGTTGATTTGATTCCGAGCTCGAAGTTGCTGGACTCCTCCTGTTCGTAGGTAGGAAAGCCCACTCCGACTCCGGCTTCACCATTGAAGCCGCCGGGCTTGGCACCCTCGGCATAGGACGCGTAGACCATGACTTGATCGGTCCATTGATAGTTCACGGTGAAGCGAGGCGTAGTGCTGGTCCATGTGTCTTCGTCGTTGAATCCGGATACTTCGTTTAAGTCTTTCGTCTCTTCCATGTAGCGAATTTCAGCGCTGGCGGTGAGCCTGTCCGAGAAGTCGTAAGTAACGGACCCGAAGACCGCTAGATTTTCGAGCTGCTGGGTATCCTGCAGCACTTCTGGACCGGAGAACGCAATATCGAAGCCCTCGATATCCTGATCGAAGTAGAAGCCACCTACCATCCAGCGCAGGTCCTTATCCTGCGGTGAATCAAAACGCAGTTCGACGGAATAGTCTTCTCGCTCCGAACTCCCCGAGATCGCAAAGAAGCTTTCCTCGAACGGCTCACCGGGGGTACCGCCGCTGAACTTGAAGTTTACCGACGAGTGGTCTGAATCCGAGCCGGTCTTTAACTCTTCCTCGCGAAACGCGCTGGATAGCGTCAGCGCATACCCGTTCTCAAACTCGTGTTCCACCAATAGAGAGGCAAGATAAATCTCGCGGTTCACGCCATCGAAGGCGGTACCATCGGTGGTGGAGTAGGGTTGCCCGAAGAACGTGACTCCACCGGGAAGAAACCCGCCGTTTGGAACGTCAGCACGGACTATAGTGTCCCCCACAGCGTCCTGATCATTCAGGGCGATCGTGCCCGCCTGAACATCACCACAGAAATACTGGTTGTCGTTCGTGCTGCCGCTGGTTGGCCAGGAGTTCAAAGAGCGAAAACCGGGAAAGCAGTTGTTTTGTGTCGCGTCCTGCAGGAACAGAGGGCGTGTTCCATCATCGTCTTCCTGGTATTGGCCGCGCACACGAACTTGGGTTCGATCCCCAGGTGTCCATTCCAGTAGACCGGCTAGCGAGTCTGTCGATTCATCTCCAATAGTCTGTCCGGTCACCGCATTGTTAAATTGCCCGTCGAACTCGTAGCTGCGAACCGACAGGCTTCCGCCCAGCACACCGGGAATGAGCGGGCCGCTGATTGATGCACGAAGATCCTGCTCTCCGTCTTCTGCCGCCAGCAGGCGGATGTCGCCGGTGAGTTCTTCGGTCGGAGACTTGGTTACGAAGTTAATCGCACCAGCGTAGGAATTTCTGCCATAGAGCGCACTTTGCGGGCCCTTAATAACTTCAACGCGCTCAAGATCATTGAGGTTCAGGCCCTGTAAATCCCCTGGGTAGTAGATTCCGTCTACAAAGTAGGCTGCACCGGACTCCACGCCGAACTGCACGCCGGCCAGTACGTTCCCGAGTCCGCGGACTACAGGCCGCTCGGTGGCCCTTCCAAAAGCCTTCGAGAAGCTCAGGCCTGGTGTAAAACGGGCGACGTCATCGATCGATTGGAGGCCGCGCTGCTCGATAACCTCTGCATCGACGACCGCAACCGATACGGGTACTTCCTGAAGGCTTTCAACGCGCCGTCGCGCGGTGACCATAACTTCTTCGAGATAGGCTTCTTCCTGAGCGAACGCCTGCGGCGAGGGAACCGCGTAAAGTAATCCTGCTGCTGCAACCGCCGCAACCAGCGGCTTGATCAGGGAAGACGCGTTTGCACTCGTGTTGCTGCTCTGTTCTTGCGAAGAGGCCAGACACAAAGACGACGCGACTTTGAAAGGCTTTTCATCTGATGGCAGAGACCTGAGAGTTCCGCTTGGGTTTTTGTGCCCTGGTGCGCAAACGCTTTGCGCAGAGTGGCTGCGATTCATAGAAATCCCCTTTTCAAACGGTGTGTCGTTGTTATTGGCTCTGCCAAACGGAGGCAGTTCTGATTGTCTGCATTACAGAAACAGCCCCTTTTTGAGCGGCGGGCTACCCCAATGTTCTCGCTAGCGGTGCTGCTGACCCTGGTTTGTCAGGCGTCATCTCGTTGTGACCATCTCGGGAACCCCGGCGAGTCCGGGGTTGCAAAGCCGTCTTGGCACCGTCCCAATATGGTGTGAAGCTAGCATATGATATAAAACTATATCAATATTGTTTTTCGTCCTTTTGCGGGGTGATTGCGCCGTTACAGCTGGCCGCTTGGAACGGTTATGCTGGTGCTTATCACCTTGGCAAAAACACTCTTTCCGAATGCTTAAGCGAGCGAGATAACTCAATGAAACAAAGACTAATGTGTGCGCTCTTGTTGCTCGGTGTGGCCCTCTCGGCGACAGCGCAGATCGACCCTGCAACCCGGGAAGGGGTGGTTGCGATCAATCGAAAGATCCAGTGCTCTACCGAAGATGGGGTAGAAAAAACCTATGTTTGGCACGGCAAGGCCTACGCACGCCGTCAGGGAGAACGGGACAAGCTACTCTTCGGTCTGCTCGGAATGAATGTTCGTCAGTGCGCGACCGCGGCCAACGATCGCGGCGAGAACGGGTATCGCCAGGTGTCCCGGGAGATCATGCTGTACTTAGATCCCAAGACCGGTGAGATTCTTCGTCAATGGGAGAACCCCTACACGGGCGAGACAGTCGATGTTATCCACGTTGCCAATGACCCGGTAAACAGCCGGGCTCCTAACTTTGGCTATGGCCGCGATGGCAAGGTGGCGACGTTGCCCATGCGGATGGTCGGCGACTACTGGCAAATGAAT
>JBCCNK010000176.1:0-7123 GCA_039025875.1 Pseudomonadota bacterium | reverse complement strand
GTCGCCGCAGATTAAAACAGTGCGGCCACGAGAGCTTTCCAGCCACTATTTGTTCCGCTGGGTTTGCCTCGCCGATCATAGGGTATTCGCGAACACCCGCACTCGCTGCACCGAGAGCGGATGGTGGCGCCTGCAATTGCTCAGCGACAGTACAGATGCAGGCACGCATTTCTTCCACGCTCATGACTCGCACTGCAGCTACCTGCTCGACGGAAGTCCTCGGCATGGGCGCCACACCCTCGGGTACTTTCTCACCCTTCGTGGTGTCAATCAGTGAACCGTTTTCGAGCAGCACAAGACCATAATTCTCAGCCTTATCGAAGACATCTGGCGCCCATAAGACTTTCCCTGGATCGTCTCCACCCAACACGGCAAACAAATAGCCCACATCATCGCCGACGTTCTCGAAGCCACGGAACACATTAGTCGGTATGCTGATGCAGTCTCCGGATTCTAGAATCGCCTCACCGTCTTCGCACTCCACCCCCCATCGGAAAGCCCACCGACCACTGTGAACGACAAAAACCTCTTCGGTTTCATGGCTGTGCTGTGAGTTGGTGCACCCCGGAGGCTGCCGAGCGCCACCGATGTTAAAACCATGGGGTTCGGGGATATGCATGTGCTGGTCGGGGTTTTCTGACACACCCGGACCGACGATCGTAAAGTTCTCTTTTTTATCGGAGCCTGGAGTGTAGGTATCGACGAATGCATTGAGACAGGGCACGAGGTCTTCATATCGCACCAGTCGCTCATCAATCATGCGCCGCGCTGTCCAGGATTCTGTCATTTAACTCCCCTATCTTTCCAACCGTTTTTATTGTCGACACGTTCTGCGACGCTAGCCGATCAAAAGTACTTCGAATGCAATATTTATTCAAGTATCCTTACGCCAACAGCGTTACCACCCTCAAGTTACTGATTTTGAAAGGTAAAAAAGGAAAAGGGTCAAGCAAGTGGCTTTATCAAAAGAAAGCACCCCTCAAAACGGCACCTCAGTGCATGCACTTTCAGATCTGCCTTTTGTCGATGCCCATCATCACTTATGGGACCTATCAGCCTGCCACTACCCATGGCTGATGGCACGCGGCGAAAAGCGATTCTTCGGCGATCCCACGCCAATTCAAAGAGATTATCTGCCCGCAAACTTTCTGAGTGAATCAATACGCTACAAACCCACCCAATCTGTGCATATCCAAGTCGGAGTCGCGATCGAAGACGAAGTACGGGAGACCACCTGGCTGTCATCACTTGGCGATTTCCCTCATGCGATTGTTGCCAGCACGGACCTGACCGGACCGAATAGAGATCGCTTGCTTGAGCAACACGGTGCGTTCCCCAAGGTTCGTGGCATACGACAGATTCTCGGTCGACACCCGGTAGAGGACCGAAAACACAACAGCGATCGAATGATAGACAACGACGAGTTTAGAGCAGGCCTGCAAGAGCTGGTGCGGCGCGACTTATCTTTTGACCTTCAGTTGATACCGCAACAGATGATTCGTGTTGCAGACTTGCTTTCTGACCTACCTGCGCTGCGCGTCGCCCTCTGCCACTGCGGTTCACCGTGGGAGCAAACCGGCGAAGGACTCAGACTGTGGCGAGCGGGACTTGCGCGACTCGCAGAGCTGCCAAACGTGGTGTGCAAGATATCGGGTCTGGGTATGTTCAATCCAGAATGGTCAGGTGCTGCGTTTGAGCCAATCATCCACGAAGTGATCGACCGATTCGGACCACAGCGGGTTATGTGCGGCTCAAATTTTCCCGTCGATAAACTGTATGCGAGTTACGACAGACTCTGGAACGCCTATAGAGTTGCCCTCTCCCGGTACTCCACAGAAGAGCAACGACAGATGCTAGCGGTAACGGCTAAGAATTTTTATCGCTTGGATTGAATCAAGCGGACGCATCGGTGTGGTACTCGTTGAGCCAGCGGCGCAGCGAGTCAGTTTCAACATGCGATCGTCGGTGCTCTTTGCAGGAAACAACTCTTTGCAAGCCATAACTCTTTGCAAAGTAACCGCGTCTGAAAAAAGATGGGGGGCAAAAAAATGGGGCGAAAGAGGCGGTGCCTAGCGCACCGCCTCTATGCAAGGATCGCGCTCTTTCTAAAAGTTAACGCGGAATTTAAGGCCATAGTTCTGCGGATACAGATAGGAAGTCTGCACCACGTCGTCACCGTTATTGTTACCTCGCGCTAGCACGTCAGCATCCTCGATGTTCTCGATGAACAACTCCACCGCATAATCGAGCCCCGCAGAATCCCAGACAAGGCGCAAGTCAGTCTTCGTAAAGGAATCCTGGTCGTGAGATGGATCGGTTGCCAGCAGGTTAGACGTGTTGTAACCGTCGGAGTAGTAGGTCTGGCCATAGAGAGTAAGCAAGCCCTTCTCACCCAGATCTTTTCGATAGGCTGCACTCAGTCCGATTGTCAGCTCCGGTGACCAGGGAGTAGTCGCACCGTTTTGGTCGATGAAGGGTTCTACGACTCCGTTGTAGAGCTGGTAGGGGTTGCTCTGTCCAAACGTACCGAACTCCGACTCCAGGTAGGCAAAGGTACCCGTGAACGTCAGCTCGTCGGTCGGTACCCACACAGCATCAAACTCAAGCCCCCAGGCCTCGATGTCGCCACCGTTGTCCGAGAAGGTAAGCACGATGCCCGTGTTGGGATCCAATCGCTGTCGCTGCGTCAGCAGGTTCGTGTATTCCGTGATGTGGAGGGCGCCGTTCAGCTGCAGGGTGTTCTCAAGCAGCTGGCTGCGGAACCCGAATTCAATCACCTGAGATTCCTGTTCCTCGGTAGTGGTCGTGGTACTGGCAGAGCCGGACAAGTAACCGGTTGAGCCGGTTCCATAGAGCATCACGTCTTCCCCGAGGTCATACTCGACAGCAAACTTCCAGGTGAAGTTGTCGAAACCCCCATCAAAAGAGCCGCCGCTGATCGTGTTCGAGCTGGTGATTGCGTCAGTAGCACCACAGTTATAGGTGAAGAGGGATCGTGCATTCGAGGGAAGAATTAGCGGCGAACTACCATCGACGCCGTCACGGACGTTCACGACGCGATCTACGACACCGTCGCCATTCTCGTCACCGGTAAAGTTGCTCCCGCCGCAGGACGCTTCTTTTGTCTCATCGTTGTATCGTATGCCGGCAACTACCCGAAAGCGATCGGTAATAGCGTACTCCAACTGTGTAAAGGCGCCCCAGTACTCCGTGTCGATTTGCACAGCATTGGCAAAGAAACCATTTAGCAGCGTTTCGTCACTGACAATGTCGGTACCCTGCAGAACAGTGAATGTTCCCTGATCAGTGGTGACAGTCGGGCGTGTGGAATCATCCCGAACGGTTTGTTGGTAAATGTAGAAAGAGTTGAAGTCTTCCAGATCCGAGTAATAAACACCGGCCGTCCACTGGAGCGGACCCGTGCCGGTAGAGGTCAGAACGAATTCCTGAGTCCATCCTTCAGACACTTCCTGGTACCCGCCGTTTGAGTTTGGTGTCGGGCTGAAGTCGAAGTCGAAACCGATGTCGTTGTTGTAATCGTTGTACGACGTGATGCTTTTGAGCATCACGTTGTCAAAGTCGTAGGTAAAGTTCAGAGATATCGTTTCATCAGTCAGTTCGGTGGGCTGAATGTAGTCCTGGCTTATACGCCAGGGATCCCCACCAGGCCCGTTAGAGGCTGGCCCTCGACCACCGGACCCGCGAACCGGGTTCGCGCAGTTTCGTACTGAGCCGAAGGGGTCGGTCAGACCTTCCGGTGTTTCGTTGCGACAGAGGAACGTGTAACCGAACAGACCGGCCTCGTTGCCGTCTTCGTCGTAGCGGAGGTAACGGAGCACCGCCTCGGCGCGATCCGATGGCCGCCACAAAGCTGAGATACGATAGCCCTTATCGTCCTGAGCCCCAATGTCTGGACCCGCATTGTTCGCTATGTAACCGTCGCTTTTATCGAGAACCCCGGCAAACCGAAGCGCGAAGGTGTCACTCACAGGCAGATTGAATACTCCTTCGGTACGGATTCGATCAAAGCGTTGACGGCTGAGTTCGAGTGAACCTCCCATCTCTTCGGTGTCGGGAGTATTGGTGTACACATTCATCGCCCCCGCGAAAGTGTTTCGCCCGTAGAGCGTGCCCTGAGGTCCTCGGAGAAACTCAACACCGCGCACGTCGAAGAAACCGCGAGTCTGCTGCGAGGCGCGTGCCTGGTAGACACCATCCACAAAGGCGCCAACGATAGAGCTGTTATCGCCGAACGTGTTGGTGGAGTTGGCCCCACGAACATTGAACTTCGCGTCATTACCGACAAAAGCGTAGTTAAGGCCAGGCACAAGCAGCTCGAGACGCGACACATCATCGATACCACCAAGCGCCAGTGATTCTTCGTTAAACGCCGTAACCGAGATGCTGACATCCTGCAGGCTTTCTTCGCGTTTTTCCGCGGTGACAAGCACTTCTTCGAGTTGCGCAAAAGACTGGCCAGGAGCAATGGCAGCCGCAGCTGCGAAGGCCGCTATCTGTAGCGCAAGGGGTGTACGAATGAATTTCTTCATGTGAGTGTTGCCTCCCTTCGAGAGTTTTTATCGTTTCTTTTCTGTTGCTGAATCGCTGTGTTAGCGCTGCCAATTCAACTCAGCGTGACTGACGTGAGATCTGCGATACCCCGAAAGTACTTCGAATGCAATCTGCAAGTCAATGCATTCCAATGCAAAAGCAAATCTTCACAGTTTGCCTCGTAATCCGGCCTAACGAGCTTTACGGAAATCCGAAACCAGCTGCGAGGCGCCTTGGAGCAAAAATCCATGATCCGAAGACAGAATGAATAGATTGGCGCCCGCAGCCTGCCAATGCGGAAGCTCAGTAAGGTCGCCGAGAAACATTCCAACCGGCACCCCTGCGGCTTTTCCCGCCGCACAGATGCGCTCCACAGTCGTCACGACCTCATCGCTTTTCGGTGACTGGGCACCCAGGGCAACAGTAAGGTCGATTCTTCCGATAAACAGGCAATCGACCCGTTCTACGGCTGCGATTTCGTCGATACATTCCACAGCATCCAGATCTTCTATCTGCAGAACCACAGTCGTACGGGCGGCACTGTCTGTGAGATGCTCTGCTATTCCCTTGCCCGTGTACTTTGCTGATCGACTGGAACCCGCGTAGCCACGACCGCCCGCGCCGTAGTGTGCGGCGTCAACCATTTCGCCTGCCTGCGATGCGCACAGGACGTGCGGTACGACGACACCGGTAGCGCCGCAGTCCAAAGCGCTCAGGATGTACTCAGGCCGCGCGGCGGGCACGCGCACCAATGCGTCCATCCCCGCACTGTTGAGTGCGTGAATGCAGCGATCCTGTTCGATACGATCAAACGGGGCATGCTCCGCATCGATGCACACAACGTCGAGTTCCGACCTGCCAAGTACCTCGCAAAGTATCGAGGACGGTGTTTTCAGCCAGGTACCGAGCAACTGCTCGCCGGTATGTAGGCGCTCCTTGAAATTCTTCGTCATCTCATGGGTCCGCAGTTCGGGATTGAGCTAGTCGACTTTGCGCATTTTCCGGCGTTGGGCAGAGTGGCCCGCTCGACTATGGATCCAAGCCTGGCGTAGACGATGTCCTCATCAACCTCACCAGACTTGGCACTGACCGTGCCGCCGCTACTCAGGTGCACGGGACTTTCCCCTTGTCACTGTGTTGGGGCCTATCAACCCTATCCGGAACAATCCCCAGCCAATGCTCAAGTAAAGAAGTGACTCGATCGGGTTGCTCTAGCGGTGAGAGATGACCGCAATCCTCGATGACGTGCAAATCACTACCGGGGATTGCATCGCTGATTTCGCGGTGCAGCGATGGGGGACACATAGCATCCTCAGAACCACAGATGACAACGGTGGGAACAGAAATCGTCGCCAGCGTGCTGCTGCTGTTTGGGCGTGTTTTCAGTGCCTGGGACTGAGCCTGAAAAACGGCGCTTCCTAGATCCAGGCCCATAGAGAGCACTTCATCAAGCAACTCGAGGTTGGCACGGTGACTTTTTGCGAGGTAGTTTGGCTTCAATTCATCGCGCAGGACTGTTTCCAGCGCGCCGGACTTGACGTCGATCATCTGGCGATCACGAACGCGCCGCTTTTCTGGCGTATCAGCTCGGTGATTCGTATCCAAAAGCGCTAGTCGGCAGACACGCTTAGGCGCCTGGCGAATGATCTCAAAAGCGACGATTCCGCCCATCGATAGTCCGGCCAGGGAGAATCGTGGGGGAAACTTCGTGAGCAACTTGGCGGCAATGGAGGCTATGGTGTCTCCACCGTGCAGCGCGGGCGTTATCACCTCCCGATCAACTGACAAAGCCGCTGCCTGCGCACGCCAAAGACGGTGGTCACACATCATCCCGGGCAGTAAAACCAGAGGTGTTTGTCCACTAGAAGTAGCCAAAACGGTGATCGGTCTATTCGCCCAGGGTAGAGCCCAGGCGGAGTTTTCCAGAAAACATGCGCTTCTCGGGAGGTAGGTGTGGGTCTTCTATTCGATCCATGAGCATGGCCACGGCGGCTGCAGCCATACTCTCGACCGGCTGCGCAATGGTAGCCAGATCAAAGCTTGCCCAGCGCGTGGCGCGCACCCCATCGAAACCCACGACCGAAACATCATCTGGAACGCGAAGCGACAAACCGAAACGGAGTTCGTCCAGGCAGCCAAACGCCATGACGTCATTGGCAGCAATAATCGCATCGACCATGCCGCCCCGGGATTCTCTGATATCTCTGACCGCAGCGCGCCCGGAGTCATAGCTGTAGTCACCTCGAACCACAACAAAGTCACTTTTGCCAAGCGCAGTGAGTCGCTCGATAGCGCCTTGGGTTCGTTGCGTACTGACTACCGAATCGGCGGGGCCGGACACAATCGCAAAGGAATTGTGCCGCTGCGTCGCCACGAGTCGATTAACTAGAAGGCGCTCACCTTCAAACTGATCGCAGCGTACCGAACTGACCGCGATGTCATCGTATGCGCGGTTGTAGAACACCAACGGCACGTTACGTTTTTCGAAATAACTAATTTGATCGGGCGAAAGATGCGCGGCAGCCAACACGCCGTCAACTTGAAACTGAGTGACTTGTTCGACGATCTCGGT
>JBCCNK010000175.1:0-7239 GCA_039025875.1 Pseudomonadota bacterium | reverse complement strand
GAAATCGAAATTGAACTGGAAGAACGCGTCGCCCAGCTCAAAGAGGTCGAGAAAAACCTGGAGGCACAGCGCCTGCAGCAGCGAACCCGCTATGACATTGAGATGATCCGAGAGCTCGGTTACTGCCAGGGTGTAGAGAATTACTCCCGCTATCTTTCGGGTCGCTCTGCGGGTCAGCCACCACCGACGCTGTTTGAGTATCTGCCCGACAATGCTCTGCTGATCATTGACGAATCGCACGCGACCATTCCGCAAATCGGAGCCATGTATCGAGGCGACCGATCTCGCAAGGAAACACTCGTGGAGTATGGTTTTCGCCTGCCATCGGCGCTTGATAACCGTCCTCTTAAATTCGAAGAGTGGGAGCAGATGCTGCCTCAGGCGATTTTCGTATCCGCGACCCCCGGGCCCTACGAAAACGAGCATGCCGGTTCGGTAATCGAACAGGTGGTCCGCCCGACTGGTCTGGTAGATCCGGATCTGGAAGTCCGGCCCGCCAGTACCCAGGTCGACGACCTGCTGGGCGAAATACATCAGGTTGTGGATGCCGGTGACAGAGTGTTGGTAACTACGCTCACCAAACGAATGGCTGAAGATCTCACCGAGTATCTCACCGATCATGGTGTGAGGGTGCGCTACCTCCACTCCGATATAGACACCGTGGAGCGCGTTGAGATTATCCGGGACCTGCGCCTCGGTGAGTTCGACGTGCTGGTGGGCATCAATCTGCTCCGGGAGGGGCTCGATATGCCGGAGGTCGCTTTGGTGGCGATTCTCGACGCCGATAAAGAAGGGTTTCTGCGCTCCGATCGCTCGCTGATTCAGACCATCGGGCGCGCGGCCCGTAACCTGAATGGCCGGGCAATTCTCTACGCCGATAACGTGACCGGTTCCATGCAGCGTGCCATGGAAGAGACTGAGCGTCGGCGTACGAAACAACTCGCGCACAATGAAGCCAACGGCATCACACCGCGTGGTGTGACTAAGAGTATTCAGGACATCATGGAAGGTGCCCGGCGTATGCCTACAAAAGCTCGCGCGAAAGGGCAGAAGGCGGGGGAAGACCCGCTGGCCTTCAGTAAGGAAATCCTCAATCTCTCGCCGAGTGCGCTCGCCCGCAAGCTTCAGCAGCTTGAAACGACTATGCAGGAGCACGCCAAGAACCTCGAGTTCGAACAGGCCGCTGCGCTTCGCGATCAGATTACCGAGATTAAACAGCAGACGTTCGTGGGAGCCTGAAATAGGCGGCGAGGTCGAGCGCACGGCGCACGAAGCCGGGTGCCGCCGTGTGGCTGCGGATTCTCGCGATCATCCACAGCTCTTGGAAGCCTCAAGCTCGCTTGCCGCGCTAAGCGGCAGCGTCAGGAGAAGCACGACTCCCGAACCATCGTCGCGGTTACGCGCGGCAAGCTCACCACCATGCGACTCGGTGATCGTTCGGGCCACGTGGAGGCCGAGGCCAAGGTGACTATCGTCCGAGGCCATGGGCCTAAGTGTCACCATAGGCTCAAACAGGCGTGCTCGCAGGGCATCGGGCAGTGTCGGGCCGGTATTGCTTACTTGCAGGCAGAGTGCATCCCTGCCAGGGATTGTGCCGCGTCCTGTCTCCGAAGGAGCAAGCGTATCTAATTTCAAGGCAAGAATGATCGATGTTGCACGCGGTGCAAAACTGACCGCATTCTCTACCAGCTTATCGACTGCCTGAGCGAGTAGATCACCATTCCCACGAACAGCCATGCCAGTTCCTCGGGATTCGGCGGGCAGTTCCAGCGTGAACTTGTGATCTGTGAAACTGGTCCTGTAGGCACCGACGAGCGATTGGAGCAGGGCCGTAAATTCGACGTCTTCAAAATCGCTGCTGCGAAGACTGTCTTCGATACGCGATGCCTCACTCATGGCCCCCACAATGCGTGCCAGGCGATCAAGGCCTTCTTTCGCTCTGCAAAGATACTCATCGCGAGCCGGGGTAGCTGGCTTGGAACCCAGGTGCTCGAGCGAGCTGCCGATGATTGCGATCGGGGTTCGCAATTCATGAGAAAGCGTACTGGCCAGACTGCGAAGATACTGGTTGTAGTCACCGATTTGACTGAGCAGATCTGCATAGCTGCGTGACAATTCGCCGACTTCGTCATTGAACCCGCTGCGCGGAAACGCTTGCGGCGCCAGCTGATCGTCGGCGACACGTTGGGCGGCCAGGCCCAGGCGGCGAATGCGCCAGCTCAAGATGCTGGCATAAGCGAACAGGCCCAGATAAGCAGTTGCCAGCACGAATGCACCAAGTCCCAAGAGACGGCTCGTCGCGCGATCAGTGAGAGCGAGATAGCGCTCCGTCGGGTCACTGACGGTCACCGTGCCGAGGGCATCTCCACTGTGCCCTATCGAGGCGGTTGCACTGACGATCCGGCTCGCGGGATCGTAGCCGGCCTGAATCGCAGCTCCTGAATCAGCCACGTTCTCGGTTTCAGCACGCTGTCGCTGCGGGTCGGGCAGGGCGGCGCGAAAAATCCAGCGCAACATCCAGAACACCTGTTCGTCGGGCGAACTGGCGTCCTGGAGCGGGGTTCGGACTCTGCCGACGGTCGCGCCGCTCCTATCGGTTACGCGCACCACGCGGCCGGGTTGGCTGAACGCTTCTAGCCAGGCCTGCAGTTCCGGGACCTGGTAGATCAACCAGGGATACTCCTGCTGGAACAGGGATCGAAGATCAAAGAGCAGCTGCTCCCGCGATCCCTGCGCATCTATCACCCGCAGTCCCAGGCGAGCACACGCGGGCCCGAGCGGCCCCTGCAACTCAAGAGTGTAGCCGCCTTCCGTCTCGCGCCATGCGCCGCGAAAAAAATCGTTGCCGGCGGCATGGTTGTACCCGATAATCCTTGTGCGTACCGGGCCCGGCGCCTCCGCATTCACTGCCAGGCGATTCAGGACACCCATTTCATCCACACAACTCAGCTCTACTCTATCCGAAGGGGTATAAGGTGTTCGGTAGTGTCGGGAGAGGTCATTAACAGTGATCAGCAGAAAAAGCCGGCGATCCCAGGAGGCGGCTCTTACAGTCACAAGCGCATCATCCGCGGATAGCACGCCGGTTGTCAGCTCCCGCCAGTCAGTGGCGTAGCCATCGGAGAACAACGGCGCTTCTGCAGCCCCAAGAGGCCAGTGCAACGCCGGATTTGACGATCCCTTTCGAGTTCCTATCGGGTAAACAAGTTCCTCGTTCTTTGTC
Source organism: Pseudomonadota bacterium (assembly GCA_039025875.1). Classification (GTDB taxonomy): domain Bacteria; phylum Pseudomonadota; class Gammaproteobacteria; order Pseudomonadales; family Halieaceae; genus Congregibacter. The sequence continues at coordinate 4,016 of JBCCNK010000175.1, read as the reverse complement.
AGCGCATTCGCGATCGCCTGTGCCGTCGCTCGCGTCGCGAGCAATTGGCCCTGGCGCAGCGTCGCTTCTGTCTCGCGGATATACTCGCAGCCCGCCCAGGGAAGACTGAGCAGCAACAGGCTGACGAGCAGGAGCTGGGGTCTGAGGCCCACCGTAGTCAGGACTCAAGCCACCGATAGCCCATTCCGTAAGCGGTGGCCAGGGCTGAAAACTCGGCGTCAATCTCGAGAAACTTCCGCCGTATGCGCTTTATGTGAGAAGTGATCGTGCTGTCATCGAGAACAGTGTTCGCAGCTTCCATGAGTTGCCCGCGACTGCGTACCTGCCCCGGATAGCGTGCGAGGGCTTCAACGATCCAGAACTCGGTGACGGTCAAAGCTAACGGCTCAGACTTCCAGCTTGCTTCGAGCCTTTCACTGTTAAGTCGCAGGTCGCCGCGGGTGAGCTGTGTCTCCTGATTGGACCCGTCCCGAACCGCTCTGGAGCGTGCCAGCAGTGCACTGATCCGTGCCTGAAGATGCAGCAGGCTTATGTTCTTGGTCAGGTAGTCGTCGGCGCCCAGACGAAAGCCGGAAACGATATCAATGTCCTGATCGCGGGCAGTCAGGAACACCACGGGAAGCTCTACGGACTGCGAGCGTAACCAGCGACATAGCTCAAAGCCTCCCTCCAGGTCATCGCCCAGGGCAATGTCAACAATGGCGAGATCCGGAAGCCGCTCCTCTGCGGACGCCTGGGCGCTCACCCGGTCGCGACAAAGGGTCACAGTGAAACCCCGCTCACACAGCGCGTCGCGGTAGTTCGCCGCCAGCGTTTCGTCGTCTTCGACCAATAAAATGTGCGCAGACACCCGCACTTCGCTCCCGTTTTTTCGCCACTGTAGCAACACGGGTCTCTGGGTGCAGCGTCCACTGTGCGGAAGCCATAATTCGCCATATTTGCACCCATCGCTGCCCTCTTTCTGCGACAAGAAAGCCCGCAGACAGTGGTTTCCTGATGCTCACCTTTTCAGCAGATCAGCGACGTGAGCGAAACCATGCAAAAAACGTTTATCTCCCGTGCGTGCCTCGCACGCGTGCGTATCGATGGGGGCAGGCAGGATCGCTCCCGAGCTGGTGGTTTAGGCGAAGCCCTTCGCTACGCTGGTTCTGGTCGCCGCCGAATACCCGGTGTTCTAACGATGCTGCTGTCCGTATTGTTTTCGGCGTGGACCTGCGCGTTGGAAGACGAGGTCACCGGGCCGCGATTGAATCTAATCACTGATGACTTGCACACGCCCGGTACACGCTCGCAGCCGGCGATGCAGCTTGACGCCCATCTGGATCTACGGATCTCCGGTCTGCTGGCTCATGGCACGCTGTCGCAGCGTTTTCGGAACGAGGCCGGAAGCTGGATGGAAGCTGAGTACCTGCTGCCGCTGCCCCAGGATGCTGCAGTTACCCAGCTCGAGATCGAGCTCGATGGAAGGGTGATAAAAGGCGAAATACGAGAGCGCGAACAGGCCCGCGCCACGTACGATGCTGCGCGTAGATCCGGCAGGAGAGGTGCTTTGCTGGAACAGCAGAGGCCTCACCTTTTTACCACGCGTGTAGCCAACGTCCCACCCGGTGGGGAAGTCTCGGTACGAGTCGAGCTGGTTATCCCGGTGAGTTACGACCAGGGGGAGTTTTCTTTGCAGTTCCCTACAACGGTGACGGCACCTTTTGTACCGGGACATCCGCAGGAGTACGAGCCAGCCAACACAGACCAATCCCTCAAGTGGATCCCGCTTAGCGGCTCCGGATGGGCTGTAGCCACCAATCTTGTTTCGGACGCACCTCTTATCAGTGCGCCCCAGGTTTCGGCGGATGGGGCGAACAACACGATTTCCTTAGACGTTGTCCTGAATGCGGGTGTTCCTCTCGCCGATGTGCAGGCGCGCTACCACGATGTGATCATCGAGCGCTCAGGCGAGACGTTCGTCATGACGCTTCGCGAAGGAGAGGCTGTCATGGACCGCGATCTGGTTTTGAGCTGGCGTCCGCGATCCAGCGCTCTACCCCAGGCGGCGGCTTTTATCGATGAGTTTGATGGCGACTACTACGGGTTGATCATGGTGTTGCCTCCTGTGGCCACGCTCGTTACGAAGCCTTTGCCGCGCGAGCTCCTCCTGGTCCTCGACGTATCTGGCTCGATGCAGGGCGAACCTATTCGACAGGCCAAAGAAAGTGTTCTGTTCGCCCTCAATACCCTGGGGCCAGCCGACAGTTTCAATGTGCTGCTCTTTAACGACGACTTTAAGTTCCTGTTCCCGAAAGCCCGGCTTGCGACGGCCGACACACTCGCTCAGGCACGCCGGTTTGTGGCGCGTCGCAAGGCGGGAGGCGGAACGCAGATGTTACCCGCTCTGAGTGCAGCACTAAGCCAGCCGGGTGCACGGCAGCACGGCGAAGAGGAGGACGCCGAGCCCGCAAACCTTCGGCAACTCATCTTTATTACCGATGGTGCGGTCGCGAATGAGGAGGAACTCCTGGCGATGATCGATGAGCAAACCAGCAATACGCGTGTGTTCACCGTTGGTATCGGAAGTGCGCCCAACACTTATCTCATGCGGCACGCGGCCGAACTGGGGCGCGGGTCCAGCGTGTTTATTGCTCGCCCTCAAGAGGTGGCGCCGAAGTTACGTCAACTATTTACGCAGATCGATCAACCTATGGCGCGCGACATCGAGGTTGAATGGCCGATGGAAGCGGAAGTGTTCCCCTCACTCATTCCCGATTTGTATACGGGACAGCCGCTGCTTCAGACAGCGAAGCTCTCGAGTCCACCGGAAGGATTGACGCTGCGAGTCCAGGGTACGGTAGGGCACCGACACTGGGAAAATCGGCTGGCGCTACCAGCCTCGACCGAAGCTGGAGAGATTGCCCGTCATTGGGCTCGTCGCAAGCTTACGCAAATCTTAACCAACGGGCGCGGCGCTCCGGCACCCGACTCAGTTCGCGCTGCTGCACTGCCGGTAGCGTTGAAGTACGGGTTGGCATCCCCCTACACCAGCTTCGTCGCTGTCGAAAGCGAGATTGCACGTCCGCCCGAGGCCCAAGTTAAATCTGCCCAGGTGGCTAACATTCGACCCCTGGGTCAGGAGGCCCAGACATTCGCCCTGGCCCAGGGAGCGACGCCGGGACTGCTGAAGCTTTATGTGGGCTGCTTTTTTGCGTTCATTGCGCTGATAACCTTCGCGATGAATCGACCAGAGCCGATTCCGGTCGAAGAATGCTGAATTGGAAGCGGACTAGCCGGAGCCTGCGGGCTCTATCGCTCGCGAGCGTGACGCTGGTTCTCGCAGTGACGCACGTCGCAGATGCCGCACGGATCTACGCGAAAGCCTGGTTGGCCCCTCATCTGATGGCCCGGGCCTATGCGGCGCAGCAGCAGAGCGGAAAACCATCTAAACCATGGCCCTGGGCCGACACCTATCCCGTGGCGCGTCTTGAGATACCGCGCCTCGGCGTAAAAAGGTTCGTACTGCAGGGGGATAGCGGACACGCGATGGCGTTCGGGGCCGGCATGGCGGAAGGTGTGCGTCCAGGTGAGCCGGGCCTGGTCATGATCTCCGGTCACCGGGATACGCACTTCAAATTTCTCGAAGGTATCGAGAACGACGATGCCATATTGCTCAGCTACGGTACCAGCCAGCTTACCTACCGGGTTATCACAACCGTTATTGCGGACGCCACCGATGGCTACATCCCGGCACTGCTGCCGGCGCAGGGGCTCCTGCTGGTTACCTGCTTTCCTTTTGACGCGTTGATTCCCGGCGGCTCAAAGCGGTACGTAATCGTCGCTGAAAGGCTATGGAGCAGTGAAATTGCTGCAGCCCATTAGTTCTTCCGCTTCTTTACACCTGGACCATCGCCAACAAGTCACCGGCGCTGGACTTTGACCGAAAGCCGCCGCGTATGCTCAGTGAGCTGGCCCGATAGCGCGATTCGGGGCTCTCGAATCGTAGCGTATAGCACCCCCGTCAACTCGATCGG
>JBCCNK010000174.1:0-7267 GCA_039025875.1 Pseudomonadota bacterium | reverse complement strand
GTTGGGTTGACTCAAAGCACATCAACTATGGCACTTTCGATGCCGGTTAAGAGAGGGCGGTGTCCATCCCATCTGAACAATTCCAGGCCGGGCCCAACTCACGGGCTATAAAAACTCAAGACTGTTTGCCACCGTAACACCACCGTCGACTTTGAGAGTTGCTCCATTGATAAACGTAGCCGAGTCGGACGCGAGGAACAGACAGGCGTCTGCTATGTCCTCGACGCGGCCCATGCGACCGACGGGCGTGCGACTTGCAAAGTCGTTCTTGACAGCTTCAAGTTCGGAGCCTGTCGCATAGACTTCCAAGATAGGTGTGTCGATGAACCCCGGCTGAACTGTATTAAAGCGCAGTGAAGGCATCTCCTTTACGGCATCCTGGGTGAACTTTGTGATTCCAGCCTTGCATGCACAGTACACGGCGTGGCGCCTTGCCTGGATCGTCGCAGCAATCGACGCAATATTGATTACGTTGGCGTTTGCCTGAGATACCATCAGCGGACTCAGGTGTTTCACGCAAAGCATAGGCCCCCGGAGCAGCACCCTCCATTGCAGGTCCATCGCCGCTTCGGTGAGGGCGTCGAGCGCTTCTAACCGCGCTAGGCCCGCATTGTTGATCAGCACATCTACGTTCATACCCCGGGATTGGAGTAACGCCACGACGCGCAAAATGGAATCCTCGCCGCCGGCGTCCATTTCTTGCACCAGAGCGTCTTGACCGTAGTCGTCGCGGTGGCGTTCAAGGCCTTCTGCGTCGATATCGGTAGCCACAACTGACGCACCCCGTTGGGCAAACGCGCGGGAGATTCCGAGCCCGATCCCGCTCGCTGCCCCCGTTATCAGCACTGTCTTGTCACAAAAGTCGTATACGGCTTCGCTACCCATCTTTGATGCTCCGTAGTCCTGTTTCTGTTGGCGTTTGCCTGGCAGACCGCGCCGGGGGAATCTACGCCTCCGGCTGCGTGTTCCTCACCACGCGCTACGTGCCTCGCAATCGTTCTAACCTTTGCCGCTTCCCGACACACCCTCCAAAGGAGTGGTGCTTGTTGTGCTTTACTGCACCGGCCCATTCTTTAGGGTGGGTCTCTTTGTAGGATTAGCGAGGAGCATCTTGGAAGAGAACAATAACGACACGGCAATTTCTGCGATGAATGACGCATTTGCGAAGCACTGGTACTTTCGAAATGCCCCCGAGGGGCCTGTCGATGAAAATACCCTAGAGCTGGTCACCGAGCCCCGGGAATCGATGCCGGCAGGAGGCGTGCGAGTTGCCGTTCTTTTCTTGTCACTCGACGCCACCAACAGAGTTTGGTTGAGCGACTGGGACATCTACATGGAGCCTGTGCGCGTCGGCGACCGCATGCGCGGTTTTATCCTGGGGGAGGTGATCGAGAGCGAAAACGCTGACCTCCCTCTCGGTTCGCTTGTGACAGGTTTGAGTACCTGGTCGTCCGAAGTCGTGGGAACCGGTGAGGAGTTCGCCCCGTTTTACGATGGTCACTGTGACGATCTGGCAGTCGGCTTTGGCGCCATGGCCGTAGCCGGACCGACGGCCCTTCATGGTTTAGTGTCGGTGGCAAAGGTCAAGCAAGGAGACGTGGTTCTCGTAAGTGCCGCCGCAGGGGCTGTCGGCCAACTTGCCGGTCAGATAGCGAAACGGATGGGCTGTCGGACGATTGGGATCGCCGGGGGTGAAGACAAATGCCACCGTCTGTTGACGCGATTTGCCTATGATCATGCCGTTGACTATAAGAAAGGGAACCTGGTTGAACAGCTGAATGAAGCTGCGCCCTATGGCGTGGATGTGCTGTTCGAGAATGTCGGCGGAGAAGTGCTTGATGCCGGACTGTCGGTCATTAACGATTTTGGTCGCGTAGTCGTTTGCGGTCTGATTTCGAGCTACAACGCGAGGGATCCCGTTCCTGGTCCTTATATGTTCCGGAACGTCATCATGCGTCGCTTACGTATCGAAGGATTTGTGATTCTGGATCATCTCGAGCACTACCCGGCCTATCAAAAACAGGTAGGTCAATGGTTAAAGGACAAGTCGATTCAATTCGACGTGCATACGGTTGAAGGTATAGATCAGGCCGCGATAGCGATGAATATGCTGTATTCGGGGGAAAACCGGGGCAAGCTGATGGTGAGTGTGAGCGATCGCACCGTTCGCTAAGGTGTGCAGTGTAACCAGTAAACATTACCTGCGTTACTAGCATTCAAACAGCTTCTAGCGACCCCATGCCTGCGATGATAATTAGAGAGAGGCAGTTTGTGTGGATACCTTCAAGCAAACCAAGCGGTCAGAGAAAGGCTCGGTCAGGCAATCCAGAAAAACCAGGACTCGACGTAGTTCAGAGCCACCAGCGGAAGCAGTTAATCTTGGGCCAGCTCCAGGTACCGGAGACCACCGGTCGGAGGAGTGCCGCTTAGATGAGCGTCGGTCAGATGAAAAAGTCCCGCGGCTTCTCAACGAGTCGACCGTAGCCGTGCGACCTGGTATCAACTCATCTGGCGATCGTACTCACTATGTCAGGCGGGATCGATCGTTAAACGTACTGCTCGCTTCAGCTGCGCCTCTGTTTGTCGTTCAGGCACCCGCCGGTTACGGCAAGACGACGTTGGTCCAACAGTACTGCGCTCTTAAGAAGGACAAAGGCGCTCGAATTGCCTGGATTCATTTCGAATCACCGCTGAGTGACCCCGGACCTATCCTCGATTTGCTGTATGAGGAACTCGGCGTAAAGCGAAGAAAGTCGGATCGCTCTATTCGGCATTTGGCGAAGGAGCTGGAGGCTCTCGAATCAGGTGCCGTGATTGTTCTAGATGATTTTGATCGTGCATTGAGCCCGGCTCTGCGGGTATTTCTTTCGCGCATGCTGCCTCTAATGTCCAAGGATGTTGTGGTGTTCATCGCAAGTCGGGCGCTGCCATCGTTGCAACTTCCCAGGCTCAGGCTGAGAGAAAAAGTAGAGATTCTGACCAAGGAAGACCTGCGTTTTTCACTTGCCGAAACACAGTCCTTCTTTCGGGGCTTAAGCGCCATCGGCGCTGAGGATGTCCATGCGGTGCACGAGGCGACGGATGGTTGGCCTGCGGCTTTGCAGTGTTGCCTGCTCCAGTTTCGCAAGGGCTTCTCGCAGGGTCGCGCTGCTAAAGCGCTGAATGGAGTCACGCAGGAGGTGATCGATTTTCTGGCGGGCGAAGTCTTCGACGAACTGCCGAGTGAGCTTCAGGACAAGCTTCTTGATCTTAGTGTACCGCAGCGACTTTGCAGTGAACTCGTAGAGGAGGTCCTCGGGGTTGGCGTGGGAGAAGGTTTTCGCCTGCTGGACGAGCTAGACCAGGGCGGCTTGTTTCTGTCGAGAGTGCCGGTCGGCGATGGATGGTACTCGTTTCACGCAGTTTTTCGTCGTTTCCTCTTGGATCGCCGCCACAGAACGAGAAGCTTGAAGTCATTGCGGGTACTTCAAAATCGAGTCGCCGAGTGGGAGCTCGAAAATGGGCGTGAGGACAGAGCGTTGGTGCATCTTATTGACGCCGGCAATACTGAACGCGCGACTGAAGTCTTCTCTCGGATCGTGTCTGATCTTGTCGCCGAAGAGCGCCTCTCCCTTGTGCTGTATTGCCTGGAGCGTCTCCCGGCTGAATCTCTCATCGATGAAACCTCTATTTTCTATGCTGCCGTGGTCACGTATTCATTTCGAAGGGAGTTTGAGAAAGCAGGAGCGCTTCTTGCACGGCGTCGAGCCAAGCTTGACGAGCAGGGCGGCGATGAGAAATCGTGGGGGATGTACAAGTCGGCGCAAGTGTTTCTCGATTGCGCACAAGATCGAACTGTCTCAATGGGCCTTGGCAGCCAGACGGTCCAGGATTTACTCGCTCCTGAGGATGGATTTCCTTACGCCATTGCTCTTAATGCCATGGCGTACTGGTTGGTGGGCAGAAGCCAATTTGATGAAGCAAAAGCACTGTTGCTTCGGGCGCGCTCATTGCACGAACAGTCAAAGAGTCTGTTTGGCCAGGCCTACCAGGAGGCGATTTCGAGTACAGCGCTCAGTGCTAAGGGACGTATCGTTGACGCCTACAAGTCACTTAGGTCAGCGGCAAGTGAGCTTGAAGGGTCATCCGGAGGCGCTATGGCGGCAGGTTCCGTCGTCGACGCTTACCTGGCAGATAGCCTCTACGAACTCAATCAAACTGACGATGCCGCCTTTGTTGTGGAGCATTCGAGTGCCCTTCTTGAAGATCAGGCCATCTTAGATGCACTGGCAACGAAGTTCTGTGTTCAAGCCAGGCTACGTTACGAAGCAGGAGACTCGGCGGCGGCGGAAGAGACGTTAGACCGGGCAATCTGCCTGGGACATCGCCATGGTCTGGACTCACTGGTAAACATTGCCTACGCCGAGCTCGCCCGAATGCACACACTCAACGGTGAACTGAAACGAGCCACCCGGTGTCTTGCGGACCATGATCAGTCTCTCTGTGATAACGACCTTCTATTCCATTCGAGTGATTGCGAAGGGCGCACCATAACCAGGGCCAGGCTCTTGATACATCTGGGTGACACAGCAGGAGCCCGGAAGTTATTGATTCCAGCGGAACGTGAAGCGACCTCGCTTGGACGACGGCGCCGGCTTCTCAAAGTGAAGCTCATGTGCGCGCTGGCGTCGCGCGAAGACGGCGAGACCGCGCTCGCGCGGCGCAGTCTCATAGAGGCTTTAGAGATCGGCGAAGCTGGAGGCTTCGTTCGTAGCATTTTGGACGAAGGCCCCAAAATCATGCGGCTGCTGAAAGAGGTCAGGGCGGAGTTGCCACGGCTTCCAAATCAGGTCAGATCCGACGCCGTCATCTGCTACATAGACCGACTGATGGAAGCTCACGGGCACGCGCCGATGGTGGATCTCCCCAGCGGGGATGCGACGCTCGCCCTTAATCTTGCCGATGGGCTCACCGAAAAAGAGATCGTCGTGCTTAATCTCATAGCCGAAGGGCTCACGAATCTTGCCCTGTCTGCACGGCTGTGTATTTCTGTAAACACAGTTAAGTGGCACCTCAGAAACATCTACGACAAGCTCGGCGTCAACACCCGTATGCAGGCTGTGGCGGTCGCTAGGCATCTCTGCTTGCTCGACTGATGAATAGAGATCGAGCGCGTTTCGATCGCCGCCACTGTTTCGCAAACGCGAATCCACCCAAACCATACTTTCGGACGGTTTCTGGCTATTCCACCACTCGTTATGTTGACTTCGCGGTGCCCGCGAAGACCTGTGGATTTTTGGATAGCCGATGACCCTCGCGCACCCGGATATGTACCAGACGCTTTAGCCTGGAGTAGCGAGCGGGAAGTATTCAATGACGCTGTTGTTCACCTGGCTACGCTCCGGATTCGATTCCCAGGAAGCGCTTGGCCAGAGCAGCCGATGGCGCAGTGAAGTGGCAGCGTGAGACCGATTGAAAAAAGGAGCATTCAATGGTGAGCGCTAGCGAAGGTGCGTCCGGGCCGTCGGATCAGCCCAGTAAAGAGCCGGTTGAGTTCGGGCAGTTGCTGTGGACGCCCAGCGAGAGCTTCGCGGCAAGCAGCAACATCGCGGCTTTTATGACTTGGCTCGCCCAGCATCGAGGCCTTGAGTTTTCAGATTATCCCGCCCTGTGGTCATGGTCCGTGACCGACCTGAACTCGTTCTGGGAATCGATATGGGAGTTCTTCGAGGTAAAAAGCGAAGAGCCTTATCGACGGGTTGTCGACCGCGAGCACATGGGTCCGGGGGTGCGGTGGTTTGAAGGTAGTCGCCTGAACTTTGCGGAACACGTTCTGCGAGGTGCGCGAGAGGGCACCGCTATCTGGCACTTATCGGAAACCCGTCCGCTGCAGCAGGTCAGTTGGACTGAGCTCCTTAGGCAGGTCCGTATCGTCGGCGATCAGCTTCGTGCACTGGGTGTAAAGCCGGGCGACTGTGTCGCGTCGATTCTCCCGAACCTGCCCGAGACGGTTGTGGCGATGCTTGCAACCATAAGCATCGGCGGTTTTTGGACAAACGCGGCTCCGGAATTCGGCATAAGTACGCTGAAGGATCGCTTCTCCCAGCTTAAGCCACGGGTCCTGTTCGCGGCCGATGGCTATCAGTTCGGAGGCAAAACGTTCGATAAACGCAACGAGTTGGCCGAACTGCTTCGGGAGCTGCCGGATGTCGAGACTCTGGTTTTCCTGCCTTATCTGAATGCGGGCGCCCAGCCAGACGCCGCTCCAGTGAAGGTGGTAGCTTGGAGCGAACTCGTGGGAGCGCGAGATCCGGGAGAGGGCTTTCGATTCACTCAAGTTGGAGACGATCACCCGCTCTGGGCCGTGTTCTCGTCCGGTACCACCGGGCTGCCAAAGGCCATCGTCCACAATCACGTGGGCATTTTGCTCGAAATGTACAAATTCATGTCGTTGCATTTGGATCTTCGTCCGGGAGACGTCGCTTTCTTCTACACCACCACGGGATGGGTGATGTTCAATCTGGTTGTTGGCATGCTCCTGACCGGATCCGCCATCGTTCTTTACGATGGAAGCCCCGTGCACCCGGGGCCACAGCGGTTGTGGGAAATGGCCTCAGTATCCAAGACCACCCTGTTCGGAGCGAGCCCCGGTTACGTAAAAGTTCTGAATGACCTGGGCGTAGTCCCAAAAGAGCATTACGATCTCAGCCGCTTGAGGAGCGTACTGGTTGGCGGCGCGCCATCGACTCCGGAGACGTTCTCCTGGTTCTATAGTGCGGTGAAAGATGATCTTTGGGTAACGTCCCAAAGCGGAGGTACCGAGATCGCGAGTGGATTTGTTGTCGGATGTCCTTTGCTTCCAGTCTATGCGGGTGAGATACAAACTCGCGCTTTGGGTATGGCCGTTGAAGCTTTCGATGCGGCGGGGGTGCCGGTCGTGGGAATGGAGGGTGAACTGGTTTGCCGCAAACCGTTTCCTTCCATGCCTTTGTACTTCGTCAACGACGACGACCACGCCCGCTATCGCGCCGCCTACTTCGAAGATATTCCGGGTGTTTGGCGCCACGGAGACTACTTCGAGTTGAATGAGCGCGGTGGCTGCTACATTCACGGTCGCTCTGACTCAACCCTTAATCGAAATGGCGTGCGAATCGGTACCGCAGAGGTTTATCGAGTCGTCGAAGCACTCGATGAAGTTGAAGACAGCTTGATTGTCTGCGCCCCGGACAGCTCGGGAATCGATCGTCTTCCGTTGTTTCTCCAATTAAGAGCCGGTGCAGATCTCGAC
>JBCCNK010000173.1:0-7296 GCA_039025875.1 Pseudomonadota bacterium | reverse complement strand
CACATCGATATTGTCTTTTAGCAGGACGGGCAAGCCCTGAAGCGGGCCAGGGGCACGTCGTTCCCTGTCGCGCGCCCGAGCCTGATCCTTCGCAGTCGGATCCAGAACAATCACGGCACGATACTTTTGATCGAACTTATCGATCAGACGCAGCGCCTCGTCTACTCTTTCGGCGGCGAAGTTCTGAGAAAACGCGGGAGGAGTTGCTGATAGAGCGGCGAATGCAAACAGAGCACCCGCAACCCGGCGCGTTCTATCTCTCATCATTGGGCGGTACCGTGCATATTTGAGTGGTCATGGCGGCGAGAAAATAAATTGTGGCTGTAGTATCACCGAGTTTCGAAGTCTCAACAGCCCATTTTGAACCGAAGCGCACAGCTAGTTTCGGCCTGTCCTCACTAAAAACCTGCGTATGGCCGTCCGCACCTTCACCCACCTCTATTCCACCTTTACCCTAGGTGCCCACTCTTTCGATCCTGTCTTCGTCCGCGTCAAGTAAGTTCACCGCGATATTTTCGTGAGTGGATCCCGAAGTGGTCGTTGTCACACGAACTCCACTGGCAGTGGCTTCTGGCCGGAACGAATCGAAGAAGCCTGTTATCGCACGTTCTGCGTGCCAGCACCCGGTGCGCCCCGATCTCTCTCGCGATACTCGATGCAACGGCAACATGGCCTTGGATTATCGCAAACCTCGGCGGTAGAACCGCCTGAGTCAGCGCGATTCGTCTCATTAACTTTATGCATAATAAGCCTTTCTTAGACCTGGAATGTTGAGTCTACACAGCATGAACTCTGTTTGAGGTCGGTCGGGATTTGTGGAGTCCATCGGATCGCTTATCTTTACGATTCGGAGGACGACCATGGAAAGAATACACAGAACAACTTACACGCCGGAATATCGTGCTGCGGCTGCGAAGCTTGTTGAATCGACGGGCATGTCGGTGGCAAAGGCGGCAGAGCATTTATCGATTCCTGAGAGCAGTCTGAATAACTGAACATGCGCTGTCGGATTGGATGACGGTTGCTCTACCGGAAACGGCGCTACGGCGCGCGATCAATGCAAAGCAACTAAGCCCTGGCCTCATGCATCACTCTGATCGTGGCAGTCAATACTGTGCGGGCACCTATCGGGCTCCGCCGTCTATGAGCCGCCGAGGAAACCGTTGGGGCAATGCACCGATCGAGAGTGCCTGGCGTATCTTGAAATCGGAGCTCGTTCACCACAACCGCTTCGAGACGCGCGCAGCGGCGAGAGCTGCTATGCGGGAGTATATTGAGATCTTCTACAACCGGACCCGCAAACTAGTGCGCCTCGGTTACTTATCGCCTGTACAGTTCGCTGTGCAGTACCGCCGCAGGCAGGCAGCACATTGAGCCGATGGACTCTACGGAAACCGACCGACACCACCCTAGGCGTAGTGGCCCTATCCGCAGGGCACTCTGAACGGGCATAGTCCCCAATCGGCACCAACTATTCCAGCGAACGTGCGCGTTTTTTAGCAGGGGTGCTCGGTTTTTGCGCTACCAATCCACGGTGGCATTGGTAACTTACTGCCGGGAAGACCGACGGGGGAATACAGGTGCCAACACCGTGCTACGTGCTACGTGCGCAAGAGGAACGTAACGATTACAGCGTGCGCATGCCTTTGGCGGTGGCCATTGCATTGGTGCTTCAGGCCTGTACGAGTGTGGGTCCAGACTACCAACCACCGAGGGCTTCGGTGGCCGATCACTGGCAAGCCACATCCGAAGATGCCTACACAGATGAGGTGCTTCAGAATACGTCTGACGAAGCGGGTTATCGAGATTGGTGGACAAATTTTAAGGACCCAGTGCTCAACGAGCTCGTGAACATGGCGCGATCTGAAAATCTCAGCCTTCAAGTCGCTGGCCTGCGCGTTATTGAAGCCAGGGCTGAGCTTGGCATCGCAGTGGGTAACCTCTACCCCCAGTCCCAGGCAACGCGTGGAAGCTCGAGTGCTTTTGGTCTGAGTGACAATCAGGCGAACATCTTGCCGGGCTTTCTCGAAACTCGGTACCGGGAAGCGGATCTCGGTTTTGATGTGGCCTGGGAACTCGACTTGTGGGGCCGCTTCCGGCGTGCCATCGAAGCCGCTGACGCGGCGTTGCTGTCCGAGATTGCGGGTTACGACGATGTACTTGTGACGCTCGCTGCCGATGTGGCAACGGCCTATGTCCTCATCCGCACTTTTGAGGAACGTCTAGTGCTCGCGCAAGACAATGTTGCGATCCAAACGCGGAGCCTAGAAATAGCCGAAGTGCGCTACAAAAATGGTCTCACGACCGAGCTTGATGTTCAGCAGGCCAGAGCGCTCCTTGCCAACACGAAGGCATCGATTCCCGATCTCGATCTAGGACTGCGACAGACTCAACATGCACTGTCGGTTTTGCTGGGCCTTCCGCCGTCGAGCCTACGCGATAGACTTGGGCGTGGACCGAAGGAAATACCCAAGCCACCGATGCGGATCGCTCTGGGTATGCCCGCGGAACTGCTGCGCCGACGCCCTGACATTCGTCAAGCTGAGCGGAGCGCGGCGGCGCAGAGTGCCGCAATCGGCCTTGCGAAAGCCGATCTTTATCCCTCTTTCACCCTAGCAGGCAGCGTAGGTCTGCGATCTGGAGATACGGGAGCCAGTTCGCTAGGTGACCTGTTTAATTCAGATAGCCTTGAGTACTCGGCGGGCCCGGGATTTACCTGGAACATCTTGAATTACGGTCGCATCAAGAATGCAGTGCGGGTGGAAGACGCTGTATTTCAGCAAACAGTTCTGAACTATCAGAACATCGTCTTACGTGCGGCACAGGAAGTTGAGGATGCTGTGGTCTCTTTTACGCGCACGAGGGCTCGTGTCGACTACTTGTCAACCGGTGTCGTCGCCGCTGAGCGATCCGTCGATCTGGCTCTAGTGCAGTACAGAGATGGCACGGCTGATTACACGCGGGTTCTCGACACTCAGGAGTCCCTACTAGATCAGCAGGATAGCTACACCGCGGCCCGCGGCGATGTTCTGGAAAGCCTGATCGAAGCTTATCGCGCTTTAGGCGGGGGTTGGCAGATAAGGCCAAAGGAAGGGTTCGTATCATCCAATCTCAAAAACGAAATGTTGGAGCGGACGGATTGGGGTCAACTCCTTCAGTCCGACGCCACGCCACCAGAAGACGAGGGATTGCGTGCACCCGATTGGTGAAATAGTTAGGAGACATCCGATGGCGTTGAGAATCTGCACGATCACTATCTCCACCTCATTCTTTCTGGCTGCCTGCGGCTCGCCAGAGACGCCGACTGAGGAATTGGTTAGGCCTGTGAAGGCGATATCCATATCAGCCTCCGATGCTATTTACCGCCGCAGCTTCCCTGGTCGCTCGCGAGCTGTGCAGGAAGTAGAGTTGTCTTTTCGCGTGAATGGTCCGGTGATCGAATTGCCTGTCAATATTGGCGATGTAGTCGGAGAGGGCAATCTTGTTGCAAAAATTGACGGGCGCGACTACGAAGTGCGTGCACGAGAAGCAAAGGGTCAGCTCGCCAAAGCCGAAGCGAGTCTGAGGCGGACGAGCGCTGATCTGGATCGCCTTCGGGCTGTTTCCGCTGAGGATCCTGGCGCTACGAGTCAGGCTGCGATAGACGAAGCGCGCGAGGCGCGAGACCGGGCCCGGGCAAACGTAGCCACAGCGACTGCGTCTTTAAACTCTGCCGAGGACGACCTCGCCGACACATTTCTGCGCGCGCCTTTCGGAGGCGCGGTGGTGTCGAAATACGTGGAAAAGTTTGAAGACGTACAGGCAAAACAGCCCGTGCTCCGGATCGTGGATGATAGCCAGCTTGAAATGGTTATCAACATTCCTGAGTCCCTGATATCTGTTGCTGCTGACGTGCGAAATCTCCGCGTGACTTTCGACGCATTTCCCGAATTCGCGCTTCCCGCGCACATTACGGAAATTGGGACGGAGGCTTCGGAGACGACGCGCACCTATCCCGTGACAGTCGCAGTGAATCAGCCAGACGGGTTTCGCGTCCTCCCGGGTATGGCGGGGCAGGTGACAGGGGATCCGCCGGAGGGACTGCCTGATCTTGGTTTAGTGGTCCCCATTGCCGCATTGGTTTCCGTGGCCGACGAGACCTTTGTATGGATCGTTAACGAGTCTACTGGCGTGATCAGTAAACGCCGAGTCAGTCTCGGCGAGTTCCACGAACAGGGGCAAACGGTTACCAGCGGAATTACTGAGGGGGAGTGGGTCGTGACTGCCGGAGCGGGCTTTCTGAGTGAGGGACAGCGCGTTCGCATTCTAGGTCGTCAAGGAGGCTAGGCTAGATGTCGCTTGCGGAAACAGCGGTACGCTATCGTGCGGTCACTTACTTCGCATCCTTCGTTCTGATGGCGGCTGGCTTTGCGAGCTTCTTCCAATTGGGCCAACTTGAAGACCCAGATTTCACGATTAAAACGGCTAAGGTCACGACGCTGTATCCGGGTGCAAGTGCGGAGGAGGTCGAGCTCGAGGTTTCAGATCGCATAGAGCTAAAGCTCCAGCAGCTAAAACAGTTGGACTACATCGAGTCCGAATCGAGAGCTGGTGTATCGATCGTGACCGTTAACATCAAGCCTAGCTACGGTGGTGATTTGCTGCCTCAGGTGTTCGATGAACTTCGGCGAAAGGTCGCAGATGTCCAGGCTGAACTACCACCGGGTGTCGTCCCTTCGAGCGTCAATGACGAGTTTGGTGACGTCTATGGCCACGTCGTCACCTTAGTCGGCGACGGCTTCAGTTACGCTGAGCTTGAGGACTACGCCAAGCTACTCAAGCGTGAACTCTCCGTTTTAGAAGGTGTTGCAAAGGTCGATTTTTGGGGCACTCAGGACGAGGTCGTTTTCCTCGAAGTGTCGGAAAGCACCTTGAGCCAACTTGGTATCACCGCCGACGTTATCGAACAGACTCTCAGCAATCAGAACACGGTAGTTGACGCTGGCAGTTTGGACATTCAAGAGCGTCGACTCCGAATCGCGCCATCGGGAAACTTCGACTCCGTTGAGGCAATTGCCGGGCTCACAGTTACCGGTGGAGATCCTGGCGCGACGCTGGGCCGAAGTGCTACCGAGCTTATCCGGATTAGAGACGTTGCCAGAGTACGCCGTGGCTACGCAGATCCTCCCTCGACGCTCCTACGCTACAACGGACGTCCTGCTATTGGACTATCGGTCAGTAATATCCCTGCCGTGAACGTAGTGGAGATGGGGGCGAGGATTGATCGGCGACTGGAGGAGATGAAGGCCACGCTGCCTGTGGGCATCGAGGTGGGTCGTATGCACTGGCAGTCCGATGTGATTTCAGACTCCGTAAATGGGTTTTTGGAAAGCTTTGCTCAAGCTGTAGCAATAGTCCTGGTCGTCATCACTATAGGCATGGGCTGGCGCTTGGCTATTGTGATTGGAATAGCTCTTATAGGTACGATCTTGGGCACGTTTCTTCTGATGTTGCTGTTCGGTATCGATCTTCAGCGAATGTCTCTGGGCGCGTTGGTCATCGCCTTGGGGATGATGGTGGACAACGCAATCGTTGTCGCCGACGGATTCTCCGTACGGCTTAAAAGCGGTATGGAGCGCACTAGGGCAGCGATTGAATCGGCATCGATTCCATCCATGCCTCTATTGGGATCGACGCTCATCGCTGTCATGGCTTTTTATCCAATCGCCGCGTCTGAGGAGAATGCAGGTGAATACTGTGCTTCCCTGTTCAGCGTTGTTGCGATGTCGCTACTAGTGAGCTGGCTCATCTCAGTGACGCTTACGCCGCTTCAATGTATGGACTTTCTCCCGGATCCAGATGCAAAAGATGCTTCGAACGACACATACAGCGGAGGTGTGTATGTGCGTTTTCAAGGGATCGTAGAATCGGCAATACGTTTTCGCTGGCTCTCGATCGCAAGCATGCTTGCGTTGCTAGTGGCAGCGGGTCTTGCATTTGGCGGTGTCAAGCAGCTGTTCTTTCCCGACGCAGCGATGAATAAATTCATGATCGATGTTTGGGAAGTTCAGGGCACTCGGATTGAGCAGACTTCCGAGGATATTGCGCTAATCGAGGAGCACTTGCAGTCGGATGACCGTGTTTCTGACGTAAGCGCGTTTATCGGTGCGGGACCACCGCGTTTCTATCTACCAGTGGAACCGGAGGGACTATCGTCTGCCTTTGGCCAGCTCATAGTAAATGTGCGAGACGTCAGGGATATTGACGCGATTATTCAAGATCTTACTCCCTGGCTGAAAGACACCTTACCCAACGCACTGACGCCGGTTCGTAAATTTGGTGTTGGACCCTCTGACGCATGGAAGTTTGAGCTGCGGATAAGCGGCCCAGCTGTGGCCGATGCTACGGTGCTACGGGTGTTAGCAGCACAAACGGAAGATGTTCTGCGCGCATCACCGCTTGTCGGCGCGATGCAGGTCGATTGGCGTCAACGGACTCAAGCGATCGTGCCCGTGTACAGCGAAATTCAGGGGCGCACGACAAACGTCACGCGCAGCAATTTGGCGGATGCAGTAAAACGCGTTTTTGATGGACTAACGGTCGGCACTTATCGTGAAGATGACCGCCTAATCGATATAAAGCTCCGGAGCGTTGAATCAGAGCGCCTTCAGGTAGGTAACCTCGGGTCTATACAGCTTCAGCCGGACAACTCAACGACCTCGATCCCACTTGAACAGGTGACAGACGGGATAAGAACAGTGTGGGAAGATCCAATCATTCGTCGCCGGGATCGCCGTCGCACGATTACCATCCAGGCCAATCCCATTGCCGGCGTTACGCTCCCCTCCCTCCGTGAGGCAGTAGCCGCCGATGTTCAGGCGCTGACGCTCCCGCCAGGTTATCGCATGGAGTGGGGTGGAGAAACGGAGAGTACAGCGGATTCACAGGCGTCCCTGATTCCCGGTATCGTGCCGGCCGTTATCGTCATGGCGATTATTGTCGTGGCGCTGTTTAACGCTTTTCGGCCACCGCTCATCATCCTGTGTGCAATTCCATTTATTGTTGTGGGCGTGAGCTTTGGTCTTGTGATCAGCGGGGCAGCGTTTGGGTTCGTAGCGCTACTCGGCGCTATGAGCTTGGTGGGTATGATGATTAAGAACTCTATCGTTCTGCTCGATCAAGTGAATCTGTATATAGATGAAGGCATGGACCGTTATCCCGCACTGGTAAAGTCCGCGCTGTCACGCCTAAGCCCCGTAGTGCTGACTGCAGCAACAACGGTGCGTGGGGTGATTCCTTTGTTAGCGGACGGATTCT
>JBCCNK010000172.1:0-7304 GCA_039025875.1 Pseudomonadota bacterium | reverse complement strand
GGTCGCGACACCCAGGTGCCGCCTTTAACGACAAGTCGCTATGTGCAAGCGTTAAACCCCGACGCTTATAATGTGTTCACAGAGTACGATCATCGTTGTTGCTGGAGGACGCTGTGGCCGGCGGTCTTGCGTACTCCGCCCTGGCGAACCTCCCGGGAGGCTTTCTTGGATAGCTTGAAAGTTCAAAGCAGTGCGACGAGATAACCGGCAAACGGTGTAACAGCGTAAGGCGTATGGAGAGAGACGACGCAACTAGGATTGATGTCCCCCACACGACCGGTACTGAGTCGCCTGCCAGTTTGCTGGCCAAGGGTAGCCACGTCGAGGTCAAGATCGGGGACCTGCTCGACCAGCGCTTTCTCCTTGAGCGAGAACTCGGTCGTGGAGGAATGGGTGTTGTTTACCGCGCGCGAGACCTGATCAAAGAGGACGCACGCGATCCCGACCCGCACGTCGCCATTAAGGTTTTGACCTCAAAGTTTGCTGAACACCCCGATGCCTGGATTTCTCTTCAGCGTGAGATAAAAAAAACGCAAGCACTGGCTCACCCGCGAATTACTACGGTACACGATTTTAAAATTGACCGCGTGATGGGGGTTCCCTTCGCTCAGATGGAGGAGCTTCGGGGTCGACCCCTCTCGGCATTGTTGCTGGCCGATGACAAAGGTATCGCTGACCAGGGCAGGGCTCGCGAGATCACAATCAGTATTGCTGAGGGGCTGGCGTATGCACATCAAAGAGGCGTGGTCCACGCAGATCTGAAGCCGTCGAACGTTTTCATCACCGATAGCAGCGGTGTAAAACTGCTGGATTTTGGTATTTCCCGCTTTGCATCGAACAATACTCAGGACGCTTTCGATAGCCTGAGTTTTGATGCGCTAACTCCCACCTATGCGTCTCCTCAGGTTTTTTCGGGCGAATCTCCTGACACATCAGACGATATATTTGCCCTTGGCGTGCTCTGCTACGAGATGGCGTGCGGTCAGCATCCTTTCGGCCGGTTTCTCCATTCACCCGAGCCATCCGTTGCAGCACTTGCGGTAGGGTTCCGGCCCAAAAAGCCTGCGCGCCTAAGCAACGCAGATTGGCGTGTCATAAAACGATGCCTCTCTTACGACCGTGCGGCGCGGCCCGCAAATGGCTCAGTCTTTCTCTCTCAATTCAAGCAAAAAAACCTGAAGCTTGTGCTTGTGGCAGCAGCCGTAAGTCTGACGCTAGGCGTATCCGTGACAAGTTGGTTAACACCCGATGGCCCGACGCCCGCACAAGACGTCGCGGATCTACCCGCAAGCGTTCAGGCCGAGCTTGCATCGACTCTCCAGTTCGCGGACGAGGCGTTTTCGATGCGCGATTACAATGGCGCCCTCGTTTACTTTTCCAAGGCGTTTGACTTGCATCCGTACAATCCGGACGCGGTCGCGGGGTTAGAAGACATCGTCGACATCATTCTCTCGGACTCTAAACCCGATAGCAGGGACCAGGCTGAGAAAGCGGCGGCGCAGATTGAAACGCTAATCAGCTACCCAGCTCTGGCGGAGTCCAAGAAGCTGCATGCTTACCGAAGGGAACTGCAACAGGCCTGGGAGCTTACGTCACCTCGATAAGTCACGGCAGTGAACAAAGATAAACGGTTGCCCATAACTCAGCGCTGTAATAGCTTACGAGCATACCAATTAGAAAACTGGATGCAGGGATGGCTCGCAACACTTCTTCCGCTAGTTTCGTTAAGGCAAAGGCAACTAGCTCGTCACTTGCGCCTTTTTTGGCAGCAGCAACTTTGGCAGCAGCAACGACAGTCGCGATAGTGGTGCCGCTCACCACGCACGCGCAAGATACAACGCTTGGCGGCTTTGGAGAGACACAGCTGCAACAAAATACGGGCGACTCCGTTCAGCGAACCTGCGGAGGTTTCGTAGCTTCGGGGGCTGATCCTAGTATTCCCCTATTCGCCACCTGCCGAGCCATGGTCCATACCGCTAACGACCTTGCCGACAATGGAGGGCCTAGTCGAGATTCCCTGGGCCTCACCTCCGACGAACTGGCAGCCTCGCTCCAACAAATTGCGACGGAGGAGTTTGCCGCCACAAGTTCGATGGCTTCAGAAATGACACACACTCGTTTGGACCCTGTGGTTAATCGACTCATTGAGCTTCGCAACGGGGCTCGAGGGTTCAGCGTTGCAGGGCTCTACCCCGAGAACGAGGACGAATCCATCGCGCAAACGGGCTGGCAGGCTCTGGGAGGAGCCGCCGCGGGCGGTGAGCCCGGCGGGCCCCTGGGAGGCTTCGCCAACATCAACTATGGTACCGGGGACCGCGACTCCACCTCGAGAACCGATCAGTTTGATTACGACAGCGTCAACCTGGTGGCGGGTCTCGACTACCGCGTCAGCGATAGCTTCGTTATCGGCTTTAGTGTCAATTATTACGACGTGAGCGCTGACTTTGGCACTGGCCCGACGGTGTCCGGTGGCGGTATAGATACGGACGGAATTGGCGGTTCGGTGTACGGCTCGTTCTACTCGGGTAACTTTTACCTGGACCTGATCGCCGGTATTGCTGAATCAAATTACGACATCGAGCGTTCGATACTCATACCGTCAAATACCAGCATCTCGTCCATATCCGCGACAGCGAGAGCCGGTACAGACTCTACCGATGTGACCGCAGGCGTCGGCCTTGGCTACAACTTTCAGAACGGCGCTCTGGATTGGGGGCCCTATCTTCGAATCACGTATCTTTCCGTCGATGTCGATGGATATGAGGAATCTGGTGCAGAGAGTGTTGGACTGAACCTTAGAGTCGATGGTCAGGAGTGGGAGTCCCTTACGGCGACGCTTGGTGCCCAGTTCAACTATGCAATCAGTCAGGACTTCGGTGTAATCGTGCCTTACGTGCGAGCCGGTTTCGTACGACAGTTTGAAAACGACTCGGTCGGAACAACCGCTGTTTACATCGATGACCCCCGAGCTAATGAGCTAATTGCATTTACTGATGACCCGGACGAAACCTATGCCGAACTAAGCATTGGCCTGTCCGCAATCTTCAAGGGAGGCATGCAGGGGTTCCTGACCTATGACACGCTGATTGGCTTTGGCGATCTATCGACCAATGTATTCACGCTCGGACTTCGCTTCGAGCTTTGAAGTTTTGTCTTGCAGGCGATCTAGTCCAGCGACCTAGAGAGCCTCTCTTTATTTGGGACGTTGGCGACGTTTGAGATGGCCGGACTTCGACGTATAGAGCATTCAGCGGGCTAGCACGGATCGCCCAACTTATCGGCACACTGCAAGAGGTTCCGAGCTTACTCTTGGGTTTACCAGTGTCCTAACTCGACTTAGGTTGGTGAAGGTTGGTGAAGGTTGGCGAAGGTTGGTGAAGGTTGGCGTAGGTTGGTGCAGGCTGACGTAGGTTAGAGCGCGTTGATCGGAATCTTTATGTAGTGCTTACCATCGTCTTCTGCCGGCGGCATGTTACCGGCGCGCATGTTTACCTGAACGGAGGGCAGGATCAGGTCTGGCATAGCCAGCTGGGAGTCACGCGTTGTCCGCCTAGCTATGAACTCATCTCGTGATACACCGGTTTTCACATGAATATTGCTGTGTTTTTGCTCGAGAACCGTAGTTTCCCACTGATAGTGGTCACGCCCCGTCGCCTTGTAATCGTGGCATAGAAACATCCTAGTACTGTCCGGCATTTGGAACAACGTTTGAATAGAATCGTAAAGCATCCCCGCATCACCACCGGGAAAATCGCAACGGGCGGTACCAAAATCCGGCATAAAAAGAGTATCGCCCACAAACAGCGCGTCTCCGATTAGATGACTCATACACGCCGGTGTGTGGCCGGGCGTGCTGACCGCGCGGGCCTCAAGGCTTCCAATGCGATACCTCTCGTTAGGTTTGAACAGATAATCAAACTGGCGGCCATCGGTGTGGAATAGCTCTCCTGCATTAAATACCTCTGCAAAGACTCGCTGGACGTCGGATATCTTGTCGCCAATAGCGGTGAGGCCGCCAAGCTGATCGCGAATGTAGGGCGCCGCCGTTAGATGATCCGCATGTACATGCGTGTCGATAATCCACTCACATTTAAGTTCTTTGCGCCGGACAAAGTCGATCAGCGTATCGGCGGATTTCGTCGCGGTACGTCCCGACGCTTGGTCATAATCAAGTAATGAGTCAATTATTGCGCAGCTTCCTGTCTCTGCATCAGCGACGACGTAGCTAACAGTATTCGTCTCCTCATCAAAAAAACCGGTGACATCAGGTGTACTCGTCATGGACCTTCATGAACCTCTCAATGACTGGTCGAGCCTTGATCCGCCACGCGCATAAAACTCAGGAATGGAGAAAGTAATCGAACAGCAGCCGGGTCAATAAACCGACTACCGTGGCGGCAGTAAAGCTCGCCAGCGTTCCGATCAATATGTACTCAGCAAGCTTCCGCTGCGCAGCTTCTTTCACTTCGCCGATCCTAAAGATGGACTTGGCGGCTACCAGAAAACCAATGGAGGCAGGTTCACCGATTATCACAAACAGATAGATTAGAGCGCGTTCAAGAATTCCTATCCAATAGCCTCCCTCTCGAAGCCCCTCATCTGCCACGCTCCCAAGTTGATCAATAAAGCGCTGCAAAAATAAACCGAGCATCTGTCCGGCAAAAACCGTGGACATCAGCAAACCCGATAGAAATAGTAATATCGATGCTGTCGTACTCCACAATTCCAACGGGTTGGTCACAGCGAGGCTTCCAGCAAGCTGCGAGCGGCTGCCTCGCCGGCTAAGAGACGCGAGAACGCAGCTGAACGCAGAGCGCGACTCACCGTAGATGGGTCCACATCAAATTGTTGAGCGACTTCAACCTGTCGCAAAGTGCGAGCCTCACGAATGTACGCGATCTGCGTCGTCGTCCAGTCGGCCCGCAGGTCTCCTAGCAAGTTCATCAGGGCGCTAAGCACTTCGTCAGCAACACCGCTTAAACCTCGGACGTTGAACCAATCTCCGCTCTTTCTCGCGAGCTCAAGAGAATCGCGGGAAAGGTGAAAGCACGGGCCATCGAGATAGCTCACTTCGGTCCCGACGTCCGTTGAGAGCTCACCGTACCCCAGGCCCCAGGCAAACCGCGCGGGTGCCACCGCATCGGACAGAGAGACGATCGCGTCGATCACAGGGCTCGAGTTTAATGCCAGCCCCTGAACTTCGTCGCCCGCTGTCAGGCGAATAGGGGCCACCAAATCGACGCCGGCACGCTCGTTCAACTGATCGATTGCAGCTAGTAGTTGATGCTGGAGAGCCGCGCGATTGGTTAAGCTTCGGGAGTCGACCAGGTCACCGATCAGTGCCAGATATCTCTGTTGCTCAGCTTTGCTGCTCTTTGCTGTCATTCGACCAATTGGGGTAGAAATGTATAAATTAATGCAATTGGCCTATTATATACATTTTTTCTCGAGATGCATGTTTTAAAGCAACTTCTGCCGTATGCATGGTGGCGAAAGTCAAAATCCAGCGCCAACATGTAGCCTGCAGGCATATCTCTATTGGAATGCATTCGGAGAGCACGCGTTAACACAGCGATCAACATCCGCAACCGGGAGGCGCGGCGACTTCTGTTGTCCGCACAGGCACTTAGTGCCCCGCCGACGGGTGCTCTCAATCTGGGTGACCAGATAAGCCAGCTCGGATTCATACAGTTAGATTCCATTCAGGTAGTCTCCCGCGCACACCACCATATTTTATGGAGTCGTAACCAGAATTATCGCGAGTCGATGTTAGATCGTCACCTGCGAAGGGACCGCGGTGTCTTCGAGCATTTCACTCATGATGCCTCAATCATCCCCATGAGTTTTTATCCCATGTGGCGAAGACAATTCCGCCGGCTTGGGGAAAAGATTCGAGGACTGGGCTGGGATGGGGTTCAAACATCAGGTGTCAATCTTGGCGCAATAAAACAACGCATTGCAGAAGAAGGGCCGCTTTGTACCCGGGACTTCTCAAGCAGAGCATCTGGCAAAAAACACATGTGGTCCCGCCCTCCCCACAAGCTCGCCCTGGACTACCTTTGGTATTGCGGAGAACTGGCAACGTCACACCGGGACAACTTCACGAAATTCTATGACCTAACAGAACGTGTAATTCCGAGCGAGCTATTAAACAGCTTTTACCCAGAACAAGACCAAATTCACTGGCTCTGCCAGGCTGCAGTCAACCGATTGGCGTTCGCCACACCCGGTGACATTCAACGATTCTGGGATGCGGTCGACCGGCGAGAGGTCGAGGCATGGATCGAGTCCGAACGCGGATCTCTAATCCCGGTAAGCGTTGAGTGTGCCGACAAAACTGAGCGTAAAGCTTGGGCAGGCTGTGAGGTGCTAAATCGCCTAGACGAGACCGCCAGCGCACCTTCGCAGCGACTGCGGATTCTTAATCCGTTCGATCCACTGATTCGTGATCGCCAGCGGCTCAAGTACCTGTTTGACTTTGAATACACGGTCGAGATGTTCGTACCTGCGGCGAAACGACGATGGGGTTACTACATCTATCCCATACTGCAGGGCGATAGATTCATTGGGCGCATAGAATTGAAAGCTCACCGCAAACAGGGCCGTCTGGACGTCCTCAATCTATGGTCCGAGCGCTGCATCCGATGGACCAGTGATCGGGAGGGAAAGCTGCAGGCGGAGCTGGAACGGATGGCACGTTTTATTGGAGTGCCTGAAGTGCGCTGGAAGTGCGCACGAGCACCGGGGACACCCTGAATCACTCACTGGGGATGTCATCCGGGCAGTGGTTGAAGAATCCCACACCCCGTCTGGACCTAAGACGAAGGATTAGGCCTTGCAAGCATAGCAATACTGATCAATGTCAGTGCTACACCAAGCCAGAGCAATATCGCTCCCATAATCGACCCTCCCTGTGATGCGATTCCGCACATGAAACTGATGTTTCCCAGCAGGTTCGAAACCAACCAACGTAGGCGATGGAAACGCACTAGAGCCAAACACCAAGACGACTTAATACAAAGAGTGCGGCAGCGCAATTTAAGAATGTAATGTGCAGTGCAATACCCGCGTTCCAGAACGTGCCAGGCTGTCGGTCTCTTGGCAACACTTCGTCGTCATTGAGCAACAGATACAGGGACCAGGCAACAAAGTTGTTCGTAAGCGTCATGAGTGCAGCGAGGCCAATTACCAACCACAGTGGGCGAACTGAAGGAAACCAAACCGCCACGATTGCGAGTTGAGGCGCCAGAGCCAGTAGCCGCCACGCCCAGGGGCGTTCTTCCCTGGACCACCCCAGGGCGTCG
>JBCCNK010000171.1:0-7337 GCA_039025875.1 Pseudomonadota bacterium | reverse complement strand
GCTCAATGAGGATCTCCTGCTCCACATCCTGCGGTGTGGCTCCGGGCCAGCTGGTACGCACGCTGATGACCCTAGTGTCCAGGTCTGGGATCATCTGTACAGGGATTCGCGATGCCGCGACCAGGCCCATGACGCAGACGATCATCGTCACGACAGTGGTAAGAATCCCCTTGCTGATTACCCGCTCGAACATGCGACAACCTCAGTCGATAATGCGGACCGGCTGTGAGTCTCGAAGTGACTCATTACCCTGAATCACCACCCGCTCGCCGGACTTAAGCCCCGATACAACCTCGACCTTGCCCCGAAAACTCTGGCCGGTCTGCACAAAACGCTCGTCGGCAAAGGGTTGGCCGTCTCGTTCTTCGATCGCCCAAACAACGCTACGACCATCGTTATAACGTAGAACGGCGTCACGTGGTACGGACACCGCGCTGTAACCCACATCAATAGCGAGCTCCGCCTGCGCGGAGGTTCCGGGCCGCATATTCTCCGGCGTCTCCTTCGCTACCAGACGCAGCAAAAAGGTGCGCGATCCCGGGTTGCTCACCGGCACGACTACTGCGACCTCGGCTGGGTAGCGCTGTGAAGAATTGCCTGCGAAGGAGATGCTTGCTTCCGCGCTGCGGCTGATTCGCCCCAGATAGCTCTCAGAAACCTGAAAGTCGATGTAGAGCTGTTCAAGAGAAACCAATTGAAATACGGTCTGACCAGGCGTCACCCACTCGCCCACGTCTATGGCTCGCTCGCTGATAAGACCGGCAAATGGCGCACGCAGCACGTGCCTCTGCAGGATTCCCTGACTGCGCCCCGCCACCGCCATAGCGCGCTGCAGCGCGGCTTCGTCCTCGAGGGACTCGGATTCGAGATCACGTACGGCCGTTTCCGCGATGGTCTTCTGCGGTGCCAGCCTGCGGGCCTCGGCGAGTCGACGCCTGGCATCCTGAAGCGCCTGCCGTGCCTGGGCCGCCGCGGCCTGGTCGCTTTGCAGCTGGTAGCGCGCCAACTCCTCGTCCAGGACCAACAATTCATCGCCCTCGGCGACCTCGCTACCCACATCAACGCGCAGCTGTCTAACCAGCCCACTGGTCGCCGTAGACAACGCCGCATTGCTTGCCGCAGTGACGGAGCCGGAAAGCTGCAGTAACTGACGCACCGGCTCTTCTAAAGCGATGGCGACACGTATCGGTGCACGACGTTCTTCCTGCGCCCCGGACACGGCAACTAAACAGACAAACACCAGGAAGCACGTCAGCGATTGCCGAAGAATGATGGCCGATCTGTAAGCGCGAACTACCGTGTTCACAGTAATCCGGACGTTCTCTGAGCTGGGTTCATCTCGATTTGTTCTCACTGACAGACCGTCAAAGGCAACTTGTGCAAAGCCATGGAAACACGAACAGGCTAACACACGGCGGAGTGCAAGAAGATGGATTATCCCAGGCCCTGCCAGCTGCATAACAGCGCCCTCGTGCGACCGTTTCTCGCCCTTGCGAGGCCTAAGTGGACAGATTTGATTGCCATCCACCATCGAACTCCGTAGTGTCACAATCCAGTCATCAATTTCGGTCACCTTAGCCTCAGCGCGAATTCCACGACGCGAGATAATTGGGCAAATCATGCAGTCATGCAGGACTCGCTGAACCTCGCTCATCTACGCACACACGTATTTGCACACACGATCTACTTACTCGGGAAACTCAGCATCCATGTATCGATCAGCACCTTTGATTTGCGGTACCCAGAATCGCATTGCACCGCCCACCCGCCACGCGCACGCTGCGACGAACTTCACGGGACGGGCGTGTCGCGCGCTTTTGCTGGCAACGGGGGTGGCGCTTTCGTGGCAATCCCAGGGCGCAGTGCTCGCGGAGTGGAACACAGGTCCCAGTACCGAAAACGCAACTCTGGACCCAACGATTGCTGACCCTGCGGTTGCGGCCACGCAGCTCTCCACGGGGGGCGGTCTTGTCGCCAATAGCGGCGGCACCTGGAACTGGCGCGGCTGGGATGTTGCGTCAACCGACTTTGACCAGGCCGTCGCCGCCGGTGATTTCTGGACCTGGGGTTTTACCGTAACCGGGGGTCCGGTTACTCCCGAGACGTTCGACATCCGCCTGGATCGATCCGGATCGGGTCCGGACGATATTGAAATCCGCGTCAGTGTCAACGGTGGTGCCGGGATTACGGTGCTCACCCAGGATTATGGCGATAGCGGCTCCGGAGTTAACTTTGTTGCTGTCGACCTCAGCTCCCTGGGTACTCTGAACGCTGGCGACACAGTGGCGTTCACGCTCGCTGCATTTAATTCAGAAAGCAACAATGGCACCTTCGACCTTGAAACCGTTGACTTCGGTGGCGTTGATCCACGCTCGCTGCGAATCGAAGGCGCAGTGGGTTCTGTTGGTGATCTACCCCCGAGGGTCGTGTCTACAAGTCCAGAAGACGGTGCCGCGGGCGTTGCAATTGAGACCGACATCACCATCACGTTCAGCGAGCCAGTCACTGTCACTCCGGACGTATGGTTTGTGCTGGATTGCACAGTGAGTGGGAGTGATTTGTCGGCGGTAGTCTCTTCCGGCGACAGCACGACGTTTGTGCTGGACCCTGCGAGTGATTTAACACCGGGCGAGAACTGTTCCGTAACCATCGCCGCGAGCGGTGTTGTTGATCAAGACGAAACCGCCGACAACTTGGCCGAGGACTTCAGCTTCTCTTTCGACACCGCACCCGAAGTGTCGGCCTCGCCAGCCGTGTTCATCAACGAATTCCACTACGACAATGCAGGAGACGACGAGGGTGAGTTCATCGAAATTGCAGGGCCCAGTGGCACGGACCTGACCGGGTGGACCATCGTGCTCTACAACGGCAGCGGGGGTGGCACTTACGGCAGTCCCGCTGTACTTACTGAGACACTTGCCGATGAGACGGGCACTGGCTTCGGTTTTGCCGTGGTTAACTACCCAAGCAATGGTATTCAAAATGGGCCGGACGGGATCGCCCTGGTTGATGGCTCCGGCAATCTGATCCAATTCCTATCGTATGAAGGCAGCTTTGTCGCCAGTAACGGACCAGCAGTTGGCGTGACGTCCGAGGACATTGGCGAGCGAGAAGTCGGTTCCACCCCAATCGGAAGCTCGCTGCAGCTGACCGGTGACGGTACCACCTACGCCGATTTTATCTGGGCAGCTCCCGGCCCGCAGACCGTCGCCTGCTCCAACAATGAGCAGACCTTCGCCGGCGGCGCCAGCTCGTGTCTTTTAGAACTGACTATTCCCGAAATCCAGGGAACAGGTGCCGATAGTCCCCAGGTCTCGAAAACTGTAGTGACAAGCGGCGTAGTCACGGGTGACTTTCAAGGCGTACCGGAATCTGATCGGTTCCATCCAGATCAGCTGGAGGGCTTCTTTATCCAGGATGTTAGCGGCGATAGCGACCCGGCGACGTCTGACGGCATCTTTGTGAGCTGTGATGACTGCAGCAGTGATTCGGTAAGCCAAGGCGATGTGGTCACTGTTACCGGAATCGTCGAAGAGTTCTTCGGACTGACGATTATTAACGTCGCGAGCAACGATGGGATAGTCGTTGACGGTGCTGGTGGGTTACCCGCACCTGCGCTCATCGACTTACCTGTGAGCGCAGTTGCTGACTTTGAAGCGTTTGAGGGCATGTTGATTACCTTCAGCGACGAGCTGTTTGTCACTGAGTACTTCCAGCTCGGTCGTTTTGGTGAAGTCGCATTGATTGAGGGCGGCCGACCCTACCAGTTCACCCATGACAACGCTCCCGATAGCAGTGGACTCGTCGCTTTTGAAGCCGAGCTTGAAACGCGACGAATAATCCTCGATGACGATGCCAACGGAAGCAATCAGGCACTGTTTCAGGATCTGAATGTCTTCCACCCCCAGCCTGGACTGAGTACGACCAATTTGTTTAGGGGCGGTGATTCAATCACGGGGCTCACCGGCGTTCTGGATTTCTCGTTTGGTCTCTATCGCGTTCGGCCGATCGCTGGATCTAGCTACGAGTTCACACCCCTGAACACGCGTGCGGCCAATGCAGCTCCCGCTGAAGTCGGCGGCACAATGAAAGTAGTCAGCGCCAACGTGCTGAATTACTTCACTACGATCGACCTGACGAGCGGAGGTGACGGGGACTGTTCGCCAAGCGGCACCCTGGACTGTCGCGGAGCTGATTCAGCTCTTGAGCTCGCACGCCAGACAGAGAAACTCACCTCAGCCTTGTGTGCAATCGATGGCGATATCGTGGGACTCAGCGAGATTGAGAATGACGCCAGCGGCACAGGATCACTAAGCACACTGGCAACGGCTCTCACAACCGCCGGCTGCGGCCCCTATGACTTTGTGGATGTTGGCCCC
Source organism: Pseudomonadota bacterium (assembly GCA_039025875.1). Classification (GTDB taxonomy): domain Bacteria; phylum Pseudomonadota; class Gammaproteobacteria; order Pseudomonadales; family Halieaceae; genus Congregibacter. The sequence continues at coordinate 2,958 of JBCCNK010000171.1, read as the reverse complement.
CTGGGAACCGACGCGATAAAGGTCGCATTCCTCTACAATCCCGACACCGTCACTCCGGTTGCCGGGCAGTCATTCGTCGTCGATAACTCGATCGACCCGGACTACCAAGACGACAGAAACCGGCCGACGCTTGTGCAGGTATTCGAAGAGATCGCCAGCGGTGAGAAGCTGATCGTTGCGGCCCACCACCTGAAGTCCAAAGGTTCCGATTGCGATGATCTGGGTGATCCGGATTTGAACGACGGTCAGGGCAACTGCAGTCAGACCCGCGCGCGGGCTGCGCAGATCGTAGTGGATTACATCAACGACACTGTCATACCGGCAGCAGGAACCGACAAAGTCCTCGCCATCGGTGACCTCAACGCTTACAAGCGGGAGGATGCGGTACGCGCCTACATCGACGCGGGTTATGTCGATCTGGTCGAAGAATTTGGCGGAGATGATGCCTACAGCTTCGTGTTCGGCGGCCAGCTTGGCTACCTGGATCACGCCCTGGGACTCAACCTGGGAGACACCGTTACTGGCACTACCGAGTGGCACATCAATGCCGACGAAGTGAATCTATTCGACTACAACGACGACATACTGGATGCGGGCGAGCGAAGCTTCGAAGAAGAGCCCGACAACCTGCCCTTGTACAATCCAGGCCCATGGCGTTCGTCGGATCACGATCCGGTGATCGTGGGACTTACGCTCGGTTCATCAGTGTCTGTCGACGGTGATCTTGACGGCGACGGTGACGTCGACTTCGACGACTACCGCGCATTGCTCAGCGTCTTCCGCCTACCTGCGTCCGCGAGCCCACTCGCGGCAGCCGCCGACTTCGATGGCAGTGGAACTGTTGATATCAGGGACCTGCTCATCTGGAGAGGGTTTCTGCGGGCTTTTAGAGCCGGGTAGTTAACTAAGACCGTTGAGGTCGTACGAAGCCGACCGAGCCGTCTGCTTGGGCCGTGTCGAGACTGGATCCGGTCTCATAAGCGATGACTCCGCTTACGAGGCCGGATGTTCTTGTCGATCGCACATTGCTTTGCAGGTCGAGATGAGTTCCGGATTGCACCGGCACCCTACAGCTCTCGACCGCTTTTTTTGGCCAGTGGTTTTTGGTGGAGAGCCGTCAGGCGTGTTTCGCAGCAGCGAGATATTCTGCGTGCAGCTGATCCACGATTTGCTGCACTGACTGAATCTTGTCGATCGCACCCACCCCCTGCCCGGCAGCCCAGACCTCTTTCCAGCGGCGCGCATCTCCGGCGGATTTTACGATGTCAATGTCTCCGGGGCTTGGCATGTTTGTCGGATCGTAGCCCGCCGCTTCCAAACTGGCGCGCAGCCAATTCGCTTTCACACCCGTCAGCGCATCCGAACAAACGATGTCGGCTCCGGCACTATCGACGACCATTTGTTTATACGCAGCCTCGGCCATGCTTTCGTGACTGGCAATGAAGCGAGTGCCCAGATAGGCGTAGTCGGCCCCCAGGATCTGCGCCGCGCGAATAGCCCTGCCGCTGCTGATTCCGCCTCCAAGCACCAAAATGCCATCGAAAACGCGACGCACTTCTTCGACAAACGCGAAGCCTGACACCTGCCCGGTGTGACCGCCGGAGCCTGCGGCTACCAACACCAGGCCATCAACCCCTGCCGCTATGGCCTTTGCAACCAACCGCATGTCGATTACATCAGCCAGAACAAGACCACCGTAGGCATGAACACGCTCGACCGCTTCTCGCGGACTACCCAAAGCCGTAATGACTATTGGGGCTCGGTGCTTCTCGGCGAGCGCGAGATCCTCCAACCGCCGCGAATTGGAGCGATGCATCATGAGATTCATCGCCCAGGGTGCATCATGCTCGTCGAGCGAATCGGTGATCTGATGCAGCCATTGGTCGAGCGTATCCAAGGTTCGCGCGTTCACCGATGGAAAACTGCCGACGATACCTGCTCGGCAACTCGCCAGGACCATGTCTGGCCCGGACTGAAGAAACATAGGAGCTTGAAACACAGGTAGGCGTAAGCGATCGAGACACGTGGTCATAAGGCAACTATTCCGGAGTTTGCGAGCAGCAGTATACGGCTGCGCCATATGCAGAATCTGCGTGACTCCGATGGCAGCGGTGTCTTACCCCGCAACTCGTGAAGCATGAGACAAAAACACTGAATCGCAACATGTAACTTCATTTTGTATTATGCGCGCGGTTTTTAAGTTCGACCCATAACAATGTCTAAAGAAACAACTCTAGAAACTCTCTGTCTTCGACTGACACTAATGGTGCAAGGATTCCACCCAGAGGCCGATCAGATTCTGGTAACACTCCGACGTCAATTGGACAGTGGCGCCGACGCAGAGCTCATACGTGAGCACGCTCAAAGACTTGCGCGCCTAGTCATGAGCGTAAGGGAGGAACAGGACGCCAGTCCCCCTTCAGAAGCCTCCGGTACAGATCTTTCGGGTATCGGTGGTGTAATTCAGGCGATCCCTGCATCAACCAGCGATCGCCAACGGGTTGCCAAGCAGGTGAGCAGGATTCTCTCCGGTAATTCTGCGCTCGCCCGTCAGAAAGAAATGATCGATCTGCTTCAGGTCGTGTCGGCCCTTCATCCCGGTAAGGACGCTTCGTCGGACGCTAAGACAGGCTTTCTGGCGGGCATACGCAAGAAGAACGCCACGGCCCCAGACAGTGAAGAGCCCCATCGGACGCTTTACACGAAGCTGATGGATCGCCTGACACAGCATCTCGATGTTCTCAACGGCAACTCGGTCAAAGGACGGACGATTCGCGACGCACTCTCGAGCACCATGCAACCGGCCGAGGCGAAAGAGGTACTGCAGAATGTGCTGGCTGAGATCGAGGAGATCGATGCCCGCGTTCGTCAGGAACGCACTCAAACCACCGAATTCCTTGGGGACTTGCATAGCAAGCTGAGCGGATTTGAATCCATTCTCGCCAGTCTTGTGGATTC
>JBCCNK010000170.1:0-7368 GCA_039025875.1 Pseudomonadota bacterium | reverse complement strand
GATTGTAATAGATGGAATTATTGTTACTGGCACGACGCATGCTTCTTTAGAGCGTCGTGATAAAAATAAGAAGCACGTCGCAATAATAATAATCGGCTAAGTAACCTGGACGGGGAAGTTTTACTTCCCCTTCGTTCTTTCTGGGCTCCGGGTTTTCTCCCTAGGAACTCGTTCGTTTCCTGGACTTCCGCCCGCTTGGCGGTTTTCATACGAGTGTTTCTTGCGCCTAAATTTGGCCCCAGCGCTTTTTGGCCGCAGCGCTTTTTGGCCGCAGCGCTTTTTGGCCGCAGCGCTTTTGGTCCTCGCGTTTTACTTTGCGCTTGTTTTTGTGCTCGGCTTGGGTTCCGCAACCTATCGCGTTTCAATCTCCGATCACCAGATGCAGCGCGTCGGTGTGCCTCGCTTACTGTCCGTCAAGCTGAGCGGGTCGTCCGCTTACGTCCATCTGAGCGCTTACCCATTGCCATCCTTTTCTTCTACTTTTCTAGATGTGCCGACAGTGCAGCACTAGCTGGGCCTGCGCGTTAACCCGTCAACGATGTCTTGTCTCCACGATGGCTCTCGTTCCCTCGCAAAACCCACTCAACGTGGGCGACCGTCGCTACAGCGTTTTCCCATAGGAATGACAGTCAGCATGATCGGAGGGCGGACTCTGGCATGCTGAATCACTAGCTGTGCTACCATCTGGCCCTTTCAACAGTAGGCCGTGATGCCGGGGATGAATCGTGGGCGCTCAACTGTCCTCGCAGCAGTACTCGCAACGGATCCGCAGGATCCCAGCGAGCAAGGCGACCTCATAATTCTTGCACCCTGCGACTTTCCTACTGAAAGCACCATCACCGATCGATGTGATATGCGTCCTTGAAGGTAATTCCTAGAGAACAACACTGCGTTTCCCGCAAGGACATAAGCCAGGGCGCACTTCGTGTCATGGCCCGCCTTCGCGATGAAGGCCATCAAGCCTATCTCGTCGGTGGTGCCGTTCGTGATCTGCTGCTCGGAAACCTCCCGAAAGACTTCGACGTCGCGACCGACGCCACACCCGAAGAAGTTCGAGCCGCATTTCGAAATTCTCGTATCATCGGACGCAGGTTTCGGATCGTGCACGTCCGCCAGGGCCGGGAAATCATTGAGGTAACCACCTTTCGTGGTCACCACGACGAGCCGGAGGGGAGCCCATCAACACCCGGCAAAGCGCAACGCTCCTCGCGGGGGCTGCTTCTGCGCGACAACGTTTACGGGACACTCGAGGATGATGCGCTGCGACGCGACCTGACCGTCAACGCGTTGTACTACGACAGCGGCACCTTTGAAGTACTCGACCATGTAAATGGAACACTGGATCTGGCACAGCGCTGCATACGAGTTATCGGTGATCCTTGGGTCCGCTATCGTGAGGACCCTGTCCGCATGCTGCGCACGGTGCGATTTGCTGCGAAGCTTCAGTTTACGATTCATCCTGATAGCTGCGAACCAATCCGCGACCTCGCACCACTACTCGATGACATTCCAGCTGCAAGACTCTTTGATGAGTTCGGAAAACTGTTCCTCAGCGGAAACGGTGAAGCCACACTTCAACTTCTGAATGACCTGTCATTGCAGGGGCATCTATTTCCGGAAACGGCCTATCTGGCGACACAAACACCACTGTACGCGTCGATGCTGGAGTGTACGATGCGAAATACAGACGAACGCATACGTCAGGGAAAACCCGTTACGCCGGCGTTTACCCTAGCCGCCATCTTGTGGCCGGCGGTGAATGAACGGCGCAAACAGCTTGAGAACCAGGGCGAACATCCGATTCCGTCAATGCACAGCGCAGGTCAGGAAGTCGTCGCCGCCAGCTGCCAACGTATAGCGATACCAAAGCGCTTTAGTCTACCCATGCGGGAAATCTGGGATATGCAGCTGCGCTTGGGCAATACCCGGGGCAAAAAAGTCGTAGAGCAACTCAAGAAACGACGCTTTCGAGCAGCCTATGACTTTATCCTCCTGAGAGAACAGGCCGGAGAGGACATGGACGGCCTCGGCAAGTTTTGGACTGAGTTACAGGAACAGCATCCGGTTGCGCAACATGATCCCGATCCCTCTGCGCGACGCCGGCCGAGACGTCGTGGGGGCCGTCAACGTGGGCCGCGAAACTCTTTCGCAGACTAGCGAATCATGGTTAGCTGCCTGGTCGGAATAGGGTCGAATCTGGGTGACTCGCTAGCGACTCTCCAGTGGCTATATGCCCATTGGCCACAGACACCGTTTTATGAAAACTCGCGCTTTTCATCGATTTACCGCTCCGCACCGATCGGCCCAGGGCAACAGCAGGATTACCTGAACGCGGCCGTTACTTTCGAGTTTGATTCTGGCTCGGCAGCCAGCGCACTCGAAGGCTTACAAGGTATCGAGGATCTTGCAGGGCGAGTTCGCGCAGAGCGCTGGGGTCCGCGCGTGCTAGATTTGGACCTCTTGCTGTTCGGCGACAGTGTCATCAACGAACCGGCGCTTACGGTTCCTCATCCTCGAATGTGGGAACGCAATTTTGTAATCGCACCAATGATCGAGCTTCTTGGTGAAAACTGGCCCACGCCTCTTGGGCTTTCGTTGGGCGATCAGCTTGGGCGATGCCAACCGAATCGAATTCAATCCACATCCCACAGCTGGTTTGGCGAGGTTACACCAAGCGCAAAGGAGCGCCCTAAAGCGCGGCGGCAGCTTGAGCAATGACAGACCTAACAAGCAACGGTATGACACCGCCCGCCTACATCGCTGTGGAAGGGCCTATAGGCGTCGGAAAAACCACCCTCGCCCGTCGCCTGGCCGAGAGTTTTAATCACGAAATCCTGCTCGAGGATGCACAGGAGAACCCGTTTCTCGAACGGTTCTATAGGAACCGAAAGGAAGCGGCACTTGCTACTCAGCTGTTCTTCCTATTTCAGCGTGCGCAAAAAGTACAGGAACTGCGCCAGTCTGAATTGTTTTCTCCGGTGCGCGTGGCCGACTTTCTGATCGAGAAAGACCCGCTATTCGCGCGTGTGAATCTTGACGCCGACGAATACGAACTGTACGAGAAGGTCTATCAGAAACTCACGATTGATGCCCCAAACCCCGACCTGGTCATCTACCTGCAAGCGTCTACCGACGTGTTGCTCCAGCGTATTCAACGCCGAGGCATAGCCGCCGAACGCACCATTGACGCCGCTTATCTGGAAGAACTAAACGAAGTGTACAGTGAATTTTTTCTGTACTACGATGGCGCGCCTTTGCTAATCGTGAACGCAAGCGTGATGGACTTGGCAAACGATACCGTTGAATACGAGCAGCTCGTCAGGTATTTGCTGGATATTCGAAGCGGAAGACACTACTTCAATCCAACGTTTTTTGGATAAACACTTCGGTCAGGCACATTGTTGAAGTCTCTGTACAAACCTCGGTTTATGAATATGTACATAGATCTGTATAAGTCCCCTCGCTCCATGCTGCCGTTCACGGTTGGAAAAACCCAGTACTGATCGGGCGCCACACAGCCATGCCGAAAATCACAATCAGTTCTCTGGCTAAAATGAAGGCCAATGGTGAGAAGTTTGTATGTATCACCGCCTATGATGCCACGTTTGCCCGCCTAATCGATGAAGCGGGCGCGGAAACGATGTTGGTGGGCGATTCGCTGGGCATGGTTTTACAAGGTCATGACAGCACAATCCCCGTAACCGTGGATGCTATGGCGTATCACACCGAGTGCGTCGCGAGGGCGAATACTTCGGCCCTCGTCATGGCTGACCTGCCCTTTATGTCTTACGGAAGTACGGAAGAAGCTCTGCGCAATGCGGCCATTCTGATGCAAGCGGGTGCTCAGATGGTAAAGCTGGAAGGCGGAGTCTGGCTGAGTGACACAATCCACGCACTCGTTGAACGCGGCATTCCTGTTTGCACTCACCTTGGCCTCACTCCGCAGTCAGTAAATGTTTTTGGCGGCTATCGGGTTCAGGGCAGGACGCCTAAACAGGCCAAAGCTATTTTAGCCGATGCGGTAGAAATCCAAGATGCGGGGGCGAGCATACTCCTACTTGAGTGTATACCTTCAGAGCTCGCTGGCGACATCACGAGCAAAGTCGATATTCCCGTTATCGGCATCGGCGCGGGTCCAGGTACTGACGCCCAAGTGCTGGTAATGCATGACCTTCTCGGCCTGTCCCCACATACACCGAGGTTTGTGCAGAACTTCATGGATGGTAGTCGCAGCATTCAGGAGGCCCTGCGGGCGTTTGTATCAAGTGTTAAAGATGGCCGTTATCCAACGCGCGAACAGAGCTACGAGTGACGAGTAAGATGACCGTGAAATACGCCAGTTTGTGCACAATCCTCCACATTTGTAAGAAAGAGTTCACTAAAAGTTACGTTTTTTGGGAATTTGAGTAACATAACGATTGTTGAATGCAAGCGATTTTCGCGCTTGCCGAAGACACAAGGTGGCTGCATACTCTGAGAATTGCTAGACCACGTTCATCAAAAATACATCCTGTAGATTGGTTTCCACAGGCGATAATGGTCTGAAGATTAGCTCCGGGACAGGTTGCATAGCCTGCTCGCCCTGATCGCAAGCGGGGATACCTTTATGCTGATGGTCACGTCATCACGGCAGTTAAAAGAGAAGCTCGCAGGCACACGCCGCGACGGTAATCGAATCGCACTTGTGCCCACTATGGGCAATCTACACCAGGGGCACCTCGAACTCGTAAGAAAGGCACGTCGACTCGCGGACGTTGTAGTTGTAAGCATCTTCGTGAATCCCATGCAGTTCGGTGCGGGTGAAGACTACGACTCTTATCCCCGCACTCTGAACGCGGATAAAGAGAAACTGTTTTCGGTCGGCGTTGATTACGTGTTTGCTCCGAGCGTGCACACAATTTACCCCGATGGTGTGAACGACCAAACATTTATTCGGGTTTCGACTCTATCGGAAACACTTTGCGGTGCTGACCGGCCCGGCCACTTTGACGGCGTAGCCACTGTCGTTGCCAAGTTATTCAACCTTGTACAACCCGATGTTGCTCTATTCGGAGAGAAGGACTTTCAGCAGTTATCGATTATCAGGAAGATGACGGCCGATCTTTGCCTTGATATTGAAATAGTTGGCGTACCCACAGTCAGGGCGCAAGACGGGCTCGCACTGAGCTCACGCAACGGATACCTGAGTGATACGCAGCGGAACCTGGCTCCAGTGCTTCATCACACCCTTCTTGAGTGTCGTGATGCGATTGCCTGCGGCTTTGACAACTTTCTTCAGCTTGAGTCACACGCACGGCTGCAGCTTTTGCAAGCAGGGTTCGAACCGGATTACTTCGCCATCCGAGATGCCAGGACGCTGCAGGCCGTGGGCACAGAAACTCAAGAGATTGCGATTCTTGCGGCCGCCCGCCTTGGGGATACACGACTCATCGATAACGTACGTCTGTCTGTAGATGTCGCCACTGACTGGGGCCTACTCGCCACACGATAGACTGTTCCTAGGGTGTGTGGTCCGCACACCTTAAAACCATCGACCCGCGAACCACCATTAAACTAAAAAAAAGAGTGGATCAAAGAGTGCCTAAACGAAAAAAAGAGCGCCGGTGCGCTCTTTTCTATCTGCCGCTGTTTCGCAATTGCTTTCTTGCTAATGTCGCCCATCCCCAACTTCTGACATTAACTATCACGTGTGAGGGGCTAGCATATAGGCACTCCGTGCTTTCCCTTGCATGAACAACCTAAGCGGTCGTTGTTATAGCGATCGATTGCTCGGCAATAAGGGGGGAGCGGGAGCCTACAAGCGAGACCGTTAATCGGCCTCGCTTGCGCTCTGAGCGTCTTCGTTCAAGAGCTCTTTGATCGACAGCTTGATGCGACCACGCTGATCAACGTCCAGCACTTTAACCCGCACCTCTTCTCCCTCGGACAAGTGATCTGACACGTTCTCTACTCGCTCGTTGGCGATCTGAGAGATATGCAGAAGCCCGTCTTTTCCGGGCAGGATGTTTATGAACGCCCCGAAGTCCACGATACGCTCGACTTTGCCCGTGTAGATAGCGCCCACTTCGGCTTCTGCTGTGATCTCTTCGATCATAGCGACAGCCTTGTCTCGTGCGGCCTGATCCTGACCGAACACGCGCACTGTTCCGTCGTCTTCAATATCGACAGTGGCGCCAGACTCTTCGGTGATCGAGCGGATAGTCGCGCCGCCCTTACCAATAATGTCGCGAATCTTGTCGGAATCGACCTTCAGCGTGACCATGCTCGGTGCGTTCTCAGAAGTCACCTCGCGCGGTGCTGCGAGAACCGCGTTCATCTGACCGAGGATGTGCAGGCGAGCTTGCAGTGCCTGCTCCAGAGCAATTTCCATAATTTGCTCGGTGATACCTTCAATCTTGATGTCCATCTGCAGGGCAGTAACACCCTCAGCGGTACCGGCAACCTTAAAGTCCATATCGCCAAGATGGTCCTCGTCACCAAGAATGTCGGTGAGTACAGCAAACTGATTACCATCTTTTACCAATCCCATCGCGATACCCGCAACAGGCGCTTTCAGCGGTACTCCCGCTGTCATAAGCGCAAGCGAGCCGACGCAGACCGACGCCATCGAACTTGAACCGTTCGACTCGGTGATTTCCGACACCACGCGAATTGTGTATGGAAATTCTTCTTCGCCAGGGAGGACGGCTGCCAGACCGCGGCGGGCGAGACGACCGTGGCCGATTTCGCGACGCCCCGTAAAACCGATACGCCCCGCTTCGCCTACCGAATAGGGTGGAAAATTATAATGCAACATAAATGGATCACGGCGCTCACCTTCAAGAGCGTCGATGATCTGTGCATCACGTGTCGATCCAAGCGTGACGGCGCCGATGGCCTGGGTTTCGCCGCGCGTGAATAGTGCCGATCCATGGGCCTTGGGCAGCACGTCCACCTCACAGGCGATAGGTCGTACAGTTCGGTTATCCCGACCGTCAATTCGTGCCTCCCCGGAGAGGATTCGCTTGCGTACTAGACCCTTCTCAACCTTCTTGAAATAGTCTTTGATGTCGTCGGCGCTGTACCCGTCGTCGCTGACCAAAGCGGCAGCACAAGCTTCACGCACTTCACCTACACGAGCATAGCGATCAGCTTTCTCCGTAATCCGGTAAGCCTCGCCAAGATCAGCGCTGACATGGGCCTCAACCGCAGCGAGCAGCTCTTCGTTCACGGCGGGAGGTTGCCAATTCCAGGACGGCTTACCAGCTTCGGCGGCCAGCTCCTGGACAGCTTTGATGACGACCTGCATTTCCTGGTGGGCGTAAAGCAAGGCGCCCAGCATCTGGTCTTCGGTGAGCTGGTCGGCTTGTGACTCAACCATCAGCACCG
>JBCCNK010000169.1:0-7411 GCA_039025875.1 Pseudomonadota bacterium | reverse complement strand
GCAGGTAGGCCGTATTGTCGACGCCAACGGCGATGATGATCCGGTTGGCCCGAGCGAACAGCCCAGGGGTGAAGGCGGCGAAGAGGGTGCCAGTGCTAGCTCGAGTGAAAATGACTAGTGACGAAAAGGCTCCAGGCACAACCCATGTCAAATCGATGGCCATCATCGGAAGAGCGCACTTGCGAGGAGGTGCATGAGAATGTGTGAGTTTGAGGAAGCTTTGTGAGCAGAGCCTTCAATTTTTGTGCCGGCCCCGCCGCATTGCCCGAGACGGTGCTTCAACGCGCCTCAGAAGAAATGCTCGACTGGCACGGTCGCGGAATGTCGTTTATGGAGATGAGCCATCGCTCGAAGGATGTGGTCGAGACAGCCGCTGCCGCCGAAGCGTCGCTGCGTCGCCTTCTTGGAATCGGCGATGAATTTGCTGTGATTTTTGCTCAAGGCGGTGCAACGACGCAGTTTGCCGCAGCACCAATGAACCTCGGGGGAACTGCTCAACGCTTCGGTTACACCAACACGGGTCAGTGGTCAAAAAAGGCGATCAAGGAGGCTGGACTTTACGGAGAAGTCGTGACCGTCGCGGAGGCAACTGCGGATGCACCCCGTTCAATCCCCTCACAAGTCGAGTGGGCGGACGCAGGAGAGGTAGCTTATTTGCACATCACGCCTAATGAGACCATTGATGGCCTGGAGTTTCATTGGATTCCGGAACACGACGTGCCGCTGGTTGCCGACATGTCGTCAACTTTGCTTTCAAGGCCCATTGATGTCAGCAAATTCGACGTGATCTACGCGGGTGCTCAAAAGAACATTGGACCGGCGGGGCTCGTGCTACTCATCGTTCGCAGGGATTTATATGGCCGGACGCTCGCGGGTTGTCCCTCGATGCTTAACTGGCAGAAAGCCGACGAGGCGGGCTCCATGTTGAACACGCCTCCGACTTACTCAATTTATCTTGCGGGGCTGGTGTTCCAGTGGATTGAGGATGAAGGCGGACTTGCAGCAATGGAACAGCGCAATCGTGCAAAGGCCGAGGCTCTGTATGCGGCGATCGATAGCAGTGATTTCTATGCCAATCCGAATGCACCCGCAGACCGATCGTGGATGAACGTGCCGTTCACGCTCGCCGATGATTCTCTGGACTCGCAATTCCTGAGCAATGCAGACGAGGCCGGTCTCCTGAACCTTAAGGGCCATCGCTCGGTCGGCGGCATGCGTGCAAGCATCTACAACGCGACCGGTATGGATGCGGTCGATGCCCTCATCAGCTTCATGGCCGATTTTGCTCGCCAGCACGGTTAGCCATCAACGCTTCCCGGTATATGGACCGCTGATGATGAAACAGGGATACACATCAAAAAGATGCCCGATCAGCTACTTGAGAAGCCGCCTTGGGTATGCGGCCAACTTGTCGTGAGTAGCCCCGCGTGAGCCGCCCCGAAAACGATGCAGGCCTCGATTCTAGTGGTGGGCTTGTACGCCGCGAAGATCGGCGCGATCTTGAGACGGTTCGTGATGATATCGATGCGATAGATACGCAGATACAAAAGCTGATCGCGGATCGCGCGCGTTGCGCGCAGCGCGTGGCCGAGATAAAGCTTGAAAACGTTACGCGTCCTGAAGCGGAGGGTGCTACGCCAGAAGTGGTTTACTACCGCCCGGAGCGAGAAGCCCAAATTCTGCGACGGATCATGGACCGTGACGAAGGACCACTGCCCGGCGAAAACGTCGCTCACGTATTTCGTGAAATTATGTCCGCCTGTCTCGCGCTTGAGAAACCTCTGCAGGTGGCGTTCCTGGGTCCTGTGGGGACCTTTACCCAGGCTGCGGCGTTGAAGCATTTTGGTCACGCGGCGATATGCGTACCTCAAGGCACAATCGATTCGGTCTTTGCGGAGGTGGAGTCAGGGCAGTGCAACTACGGCGTTGTGCCCGTCGAGAACTCGACCGAGGGCATGGTCAGCCACACTCTGGACAGTTTCATCGACTCGCCGCTCAAGATATCCGGCGAGGTCGAGATGCCGATCAGCCATCATTTACTAACGGCACCGGGCGACGATGCTGCCGAGCCCGTGCTGATCTGCGCTCACCAGCAGGCGTTGGCGCAGTGTCGCAACTGGTTGGATGCGCATTATCCGCGAGTCAAGCGACAGGCCGTCAGCAGCAATGGAGAGGCGGCTCGTATGGCGGCATCGCAGCCTGGTGTCGCCGCCATTGCAGGGGACCTGGCGGCTGAGGCCTATCAGCTTACGAAACTCTTCCAGCATATCGAGGATTCCGCCGAAAACACCACACGATTTCTGGTCATTGGCCGTAACGAGGTTCCACCCAGCGGTCGCGACAAAACCTCAATTGTGGTTTCGAGTCGCAACAAACCGGGCGCGCTGTACACCCTACTCGATCCCTTCCGCAAAAACGACGTGAGTCTCACCCGGATTGATACACGGCCGTCGAAAACCGAAAAATGGGCCTACGTGTTTTTTATCGAGTTTGAAGGGCATCTTCACGATCCGGTGATCGCGCAGATTATTAAGGAGCTCGAAGAGCAGTCTCTATTGCTGAAACCTCTGGGCTCATATCCGCAGGCCGTACTTTGATCTCGGCCAACGCGCAGCCGATTCCGCGAATCGGTATCGCGGGAGTCGGCCTCATCGGAGGATCGCTCGCGCTGGGACTGCGGCGGAGCTGGGAGACAGCAACACTCATCGGTTGGGATCTGAGTTCAGATGTCGCCGAGGGTGCCAAAAATGCCGGCGTACTTCACGACGTGGTCGATTCCCTTGACGCCCTGGTGTCCCGTGTCGACGTGCTTGTCCTCGCGCCGCCAACTTCGGCCTGCGCGTCGTTACTGGAGCAAGCACTGAGCAGCGAAAGCTCCGGCTGTGTAATTACCGATGTGGCCAGCGTGAAGGGCCCGCTCATGAAGGTTGCCGAAAAGTTCTCAGCAGAGCGCACGCGGTTTTTGGTTCCAGGTCATCCGATCGCCGGGTCCGAACGATCAGGCTACGAGGCCGCTCGTGCTGATTTGTTTGCAAATCATGGCGTGATCCTAACGCCGGGTGACGATACCGATTCCGCATCGGTCGATGTGGTCAAGCGAATGTGGCGGGCCGTGGGCGCTTCCGTTTATGAGATGCCAGCGAAAGATCACGATGCGATCCTGGCGCGGACCAGTCACCTGCCTCATATGCTTGCGTTTGCACTCGTGCAGGCGCTTGCAAGTCACGTGGATCGTGATGCGATCTTTCGGCATGCGGCGGGTGGCTTCCGCGATTTCACGCGTATCGCGTCCAGCAACCCGATCATGTGGCGCGATATTGCCTTGAACAACCCCGATGCCCTGCTCGATTCAATGGATGAGTTTGAGCGACAGTTGCAGGAACTTCGTCTGGCCATTGCCGATGGTGACGGGCAGGCACTTGAGCACTTCTTTCGCGATGCAAAGCATGCGCGCGATGAGTTCGCGAGGAGTTTTGATCGCAGACATGAACCTGCATCGCCCGAAGTGGTTTCGAATGAGTCAGCTAACTCGTCAAGCTCTGATAATGAGCTACGGTCGGATAGTGGTCAGATTAGATAGTGATCGGATTAGGTAGTCATGGATTTTGAGCTGCAGCCGGGTGGGTGTGTGCGGGGCCAACTGCGGGTTCCCGGTGACAAGTCGATCTCTCATCGCGCGGTGATGCTGGGATCGCTCGCCCACGGTGAAACGCGTGTCACCGGCCTGCTTGAGGGCGAGGACGTGCTTGCTACGGTCCAGGCATTCCGGCAACTGGGAGTCGCTATCGAGGGGCCCGAGAGCGGCAGCCTGCGAATTCTTGGTGCAGGCCTCGACGGCCTCGAGAAACCGGCTGCGGCATTGAATATGGGGAATGCCGGAACCGGTATGCGTTTGATGGCTGGAATTCTCGCGGGTCAAACGTTTTCCAGCGAACTGCGTGGTGATGCTTCTCTGCACAAGCGTCCGATGCAAAGAGTGATCACGCCTCTTAAGAAAATGGGGGCAAAAATAGACTCGGCACAGGGAGGGCGGCCCCCACTTCGCATCATGGGTAGCCAGTCACTTCATGGCATTGACTACGAACTGCCAATGGCAAGTGCGCAGGTCAAGTCGGCCATTCTACTCGCCGGTTTATTCACAGACAGCATTACGTCCGTAACCCAACCGGCTCCCACGCGCGACCATACCGAGCGGATGCTGCGCGGGTTTGGCTATGAGCTTCATGAGGATGAGCAAGCGGTGGCGCTCGCAGGCGGTGGTACGCTCACAGGCTGTGATATCGATGTCCCGGCCGACATATCGTCGGCGGCGTTTTTTCTGGTGGCGGCAAGTATTGCTCCGGACTCTGAGCTCCAGCTCACCCACGTAGGAGTAAACCCTACCCGTACCGGGGTAATCGATGTTCTTAGATTGATGGGCGCTAACATCGAAGTCGGTGAGTCGCGCCTCGTAGGCGGCGAACCTGTCGCTGACATAGTGGTACGTCACGCGCCGCTCAAAGGTATCGAAATACCCAGAGAGCTGGTACCCCTGGCGATCGACGAGTTTCCGGTCTTATTTATCGCCGCCGCATGCGCCGATGGTACGACGGTACTGCGGGGGGCCGAAGAGCTTCGGGTGAAAGAGAGTGATCGAATTGCGAGTATGGCTGCAGGTCTTAGCCAGCTCGGAGTGAGTGCCGAGATACTAAATGACGGTATCGTGATCCAAGGCGGCCCTATAAAAGGCGGCGAAGTAAAAACCTTTATGGATCATCGTGTAGCCATGGCTTTTTCCGTTGCTGCGCTACGAGCGTCTGAACCTATTCGGGTAAAGCAAACGGACCACGTGGCAACGTCGTTTCCTGGATTCGCCAGGATCGCAGCAGAACTTGGCTTGCAGATCCGCGTCGTCGGAACGTGACTGCGCGATCGGGTGAATCCGTGCCCGTCATAACCGTAGATGGGCCCGGAGGTGCGGGCAAGGGCACACTGAGCTTCCGCCTCGCGAAAGTACTAAATTGGCACATGCTCGACAGCGGAGCGCTCTACCGGGTGACCGCGCTTGCTGCTCTGGGCAACGGCGCGGCAACGGATGACGAAAGCGGAGTAGCCAAAGTGGCAGCCAATCTGAAATTAAGGTTCGAGCCAGCATCTCAGGGGCTTACCAAAGTGTTCCTCGATGAGCAGGACGTCAGTCTGGACATCCGCAGCGAGGCTTGCGGTGTGATCGCCTCTAAAGTGGCAGCGATGGAGTCCGTTAGAGAGGCTTTACTTGCGCGCCAACGCGGCCTGGCAAGGGCTCCCGGACTTGTGGCTGATGGGCGGGATATGGGTACAGTTGTCTTCCCAAACGCGGATTTGAAGATATACCTCACTGCGAGTGCGGAGTGTCGAGCGGCGCGCCGCAAAGAGCAGTTGCTGGCCCAAGGTCAAAGTGTTAGTCTCCCGCGCCTTCTCGAGGGCATCGAGGAGAGAGACGCGCGTGATCGTAACAGACCTTCGTCACCTTTGAAGCCTGCCGACGATGCCATTGTCATTGATTGCAGTGCTCTCACCGCCGGTCAAGTATTCGATAAAGTGATGTCGGAGGCCCGCTTGAGAGGATTGGCGTAGATTCTTCAGTGGCAAGAACCTGCGTGAAATCGCGTGAAGCTTGCGCGATACCAAGTAGAACAAACAGCTCGGCCCATACCACAACGTCCAGCCAGGTATTAGGCCCGAGTAAACTCAACGGACCCGCTTTGCTGGAAATAGCGGGCTAGAACGGTGAAAAGCGCTACGGAACAATTGCTAGCCAGCACCCAAACTCGTTCGTTTCCTTTCTGAGCCTTGAGCTGGGTTGCGCCAGCGAGATCCATCGGCTGTTTACAAGCGGTTGGATCCGGCCTCGGCACCTCCCGGACTCTGAATCCGTCGTTTTACCCGCCTGATGTCCGCTAGCGGTAGCGTCGGTGGGACTATTTCGAGGACGGGACTATCTCGAGGGCTCGACTATCTCGAGTGTATTCCGGGATTGGACGGGTCTACACAGCCAGGGTTGGAAACGTCTGAAATAACAGACGACAGCGTGGTGCGTACGCTGTCGCTCAACACACGGTTTGGTTACGCGCTGAATGGAGTTCTTAAGCACCTTCACCTCAAAGGTAATATACATGAGCGAATCTTTCGCTGATCTTTTCGAAGAAAGTTTAAAGACCGTCGATATGCAGCCCGGTTCGATTGTCACTGGTGTTGTGATCGATATTGACAACGAATGGGTCACGGTTCACGCCGGCCTCAAATCAGAAGGGGTCATTCCCCGAGCGCAGTTCATCGATGCTGCGGGTGAGTGCTCGCTGAATGTGGGCGACGAAGTACAGGTCGCTCTCGAGACCGTCGAAGACGGATTCGGTGAGACCAAGTTGTCACGAGAGAAAGCCAAGCGTGCAGAAGCTTGGAAAGATTTGGAAGCTGCCTTCGCGGCCGAAGACGTCGTTCGCGGCGTGATCAACGGCAAGGTCAAGGGTGGCTTCACGGTGGATATCAACACGATCCGCGCCTTCCTGCCAGGCTCCCTGGTAGATGTGCGTCCCGTTCGCGATACAGCACACCTCGAGGGGAAAGAGCTCGACTTCAAAGTCATCAAGCTTGATCAGAAGCGCAATAACGTCGTGGTGTCGCGCCGTGCGGTAATGGAAGAAGCCAACAGTGCCGAGCGCGACGCGCTGCTGCAGAGCCTGCAGGAAGGCCAGTCCATTAAGGGTGTTGTCAAGAACCTGACTGACTACGGCGCCTTTGTTGATTTGGGTGGCGTGGACGGGCTATTGCACATAACCGATATGGCGTGGAAGCGCATCAAGCACCCGTCCGAAATCGTGGAAGTCGGCCAGGAACTCGACGTTAAGGTGCTTAAGTTCGATCGCGAGCGCAACCGCGTGTCACTAGGTCTCAAGCAGCTGGGCGAAGATCCCTGGGTTGAGATTACCGGACGCTACCCCGAGGGCAGCCGCGTAATGGCTAAGGTCACGAACCTCACTGACTACGGCTGTTTCGCCGAGATTGAAGAGGGTGTCGAGGGCCTGGTACACGTCTCGGAGATGGACTGGACCAACAAAAACGTACACCCCTCCAAAGTTGTTCAACTTGGTGACGAGGTTGAGGTGATGGTTCTCGATATCGACGAGGAGCGACGTCGTATATCTCTTGGTATCAAGCAGTGCCAGCAAAACCCCTGGGATGCATTCGCCAGTGGCTACGCCAAGGGAGATCGTATCTCCGGTGTTATCAAGTCGATCACCGACTTCGGTATTTTCATCGGCCTCGAAGGCAACATCGATGGACTGGTACATTTATCTGACATCAGTTGGAACGAAACCGGCGAAGAGGCAGTGCGAAGCTATAAGAAGGGTGATGAGATCGAGACCGTCATCCTCTCGATAGATCCGGAGCG
>JBCCNK010000168.1:0-7419 GCA_039025875.1 Pseudomonadota bacterium | reverse complement strand
AGAACGCAACGGGATCGAGAAGGCCATCGGTTTCGCATTCTGTCGAGGGGATGTTGCAGGCTGATGCCTCGCGGACTCGCCAACCGTAGTTGCCGCCGACTGTTATCCGTTTGATTTCTTCGAAGCGGTCCTGGCCCACGTCACCAGCCCATAGAGTCCCCTCAGTACGATCAAAACTGAATCTCCAGGGGTTTCGCAGTCCGTAGGCAAAAATTTCCGGGCAGGATGCGGCACCAAAGCCGTCTGCACACCGGGGATTGCCGGCGAACGCGTTGTCCGGGGGTATTGCGTACTCATCTCCCGCCGATACGTCTAGCCGGGCGATTGACCCGAGTAGATTGGTTGTATCCTGAGCTCGATCGTTGGGGTCGTTTCCGCTGCCGCCGTCACCCAAGCCGACATAGAGGAAACCGTCCGGACCAAACTGAATCTGGCCGCCGTTATGATTCGTGAAGTCCTGAGGTACTGTGAGTAGTACGATCTCCGTCGTGGGATCAAGCATCATCCCACTTTCGCTAGTCTCCATTCGAGCGACAACGCTCTCCAGGCCGAGACTGTTTCGCGTGTACGACACAAATACTCCTCGGTTCGTCACGTACTCCGGATCAAAGGCCAGTCCCAGGAGACCAGCCTCTCCCGGACCCGATTCGATCTGGGCACTAAGATCCGCGAAGAGCGATGCACTGCTGACATCGGGGCGGTTCTCAAACATCCATACACGCCCTGCACGCTCAACCACGTACCACACGGCGTCGCTGTCGGGTGCTTGTACCAGCGCGAGGGGCTGGTCAAAGCTAAGCATGCTAAATACCCGCTCGGTTCCTAACTGGGTCGGGGGCCCGGTCGGCGGTGCGGGTGTCTCGGGGGCGACCACAATCTGAGCTGAACCGCCGCCGGAGCCACCGCAGGCCTGGAGACCCAGGCCAGCGAGCAAGCCGAGAATTGCTGGACCTTTCATCATCGCTCTCACTCTTCCTGCGGTGTGCGAACGCTCTTTTCGATCCTGGCCGCACTGAATTTTTTTTCGGATACCGGCGTTTCGCGTGGCATCCCCCTTGCGACCTGTGCTTAGGGTCAATGGACGCGGTTCGTCTTGCGGCGTCTGTCAGTAAATCCTTTTTTTGGCAGCTCTTTCCGGCAAAAACAGGTCAGGTCGGACCGCACCGCGATGCTAAATTATTAATGGCAATGTTGAGACAAGCCGGTTGTTGAGCAGTTTCACTTGCTTCAGACTTTTCTATCGGTATTTACGCCTGCTTAGGACCCAACCTGGCGATGCAAGATACGTCATCTATGCGACCTGAACATCCACTTCTGCCTGAATGTCCCGAGAAAGTTAAGTATTGTCGTCTACGAGTTTGGTCGCTGACTCCAGGTTGGACTCCCCGCTGGCTTTCTGCCTGGGGCATCGTAGTGGCACTACTTTCAGCTTGCGGAGGTGGTGGAGGTGGCTCGGCGCCGATTCCACCGGTTTTTGGATCTATTGGCTCCGCCAGTTGCGATGCTACTGCGCAGAAGCAGTTTGTACGGGACGTCGCGCAGGACTGGTATCTCTGGTTTGACGAAATGGCGGCTGTGTCTCCCGACAGTTTTGCAACGGCCGAAGAATATCTTGTTGCGCTGACAGCACCTCTCGCCGAGGATTTTCGCGATCCGGGGTTTTCCTATCTCACGACGGCCGCTGAAGACGAGGCTAATTTCACGAGCGGTGCTTTCGTAGGTTTCGGCTTTCGTTTTGCGGTAGACGACGCGGGTCGTTACTTCATCAGCGACGCCTTCGAGGATGCTCCAGCCTTCGAGGCCGGATTCCGACGCGGCGCTGAGCTCCTTGCGGTGGATTCAGGTTCCGGCTACACCACCATGCAGGAGTATGAGAACCAGGGAACCCCTCTGGCTTCGGTTTTCGGTGATGCACGGGAGGGCCTTCAACGGGGCTTCCGGCTTCGTATCGACGATACCATCCGCGAGGTGCTGGTTAGCAAGCGCGAACTCGATGTGCCGCCGCTTGCCGATGCGCCCCGGTTGCTCGAGAGGCCAGGCTTGTCTCCCGTGGCGTACCTGCACCTGCGAAGTTTTACCAGATCGGCCGAACCGGAGCTGGATGCGGCCTTCGCGGCCTTCGCCGACCAGGGGGTTACCGATGTGATCGTCGATCTACGCTACAACAGCGGAGGGTTGGTAGATGTGGCCAACCGTCTGCTCGACTTGCTGGGCGGCGAAATTGGCGCGGGAGAAGTTGCCTATAGAATTCAGCACAATTCGAAGCGGCAAAGTGAGAACCGAAACTACGAGTTTGCGAGAAGAACCGCGACTACAGCCCCTATTCGGATCGTCTTCTTGACCAGCGAGGCGACAGCGTCGGCTAGCGAACTGCTCATTAACAGCATCGAG
Organism: Pseudomonadota bacterium; assembly: GCA_039025875.1. Taxonomy (GTDB): domain Bacteria; phylum Pseudomonadota; class Gammaproteobacteria; order Pseudomonadales; family Halieaceae; genus Congregibacter. The sequence goes on along the minus strand of JBCCNK010000168.1, from coordinate 5,028 downwards.
CCTTTCGCCGACGTCGCGCTGATCGGCAGCGACACGTCGGGCAAAGCGGTTGGCCAATATGCGTTTGATCAGGACGGCTGCGATACGCGGTTGAGGCTGGTCGCGTTCGAGACCGTTAACGGTGAAGGTTTCGGCGGTTTCTATACCGGACTGGTCGATACGGGCCGCTTTACGTTTTGTTCGGTCGAAGATGAGTTCACCGGGCCCTTTGGCTCCAGTACCGAATCCCTTACCGCAGGAGCGCTGAACTGGTTGAACGAAGGGGCATGTCCCGTGTCGGCAAACTCGGTGTTCCAGCGAGGTCTACGACGCGTCGCTAGCCCACTGCTCCCGCAGAATCGCCCGGATCGTCGTTCTTTCTGGGTGCAGTAAATTGGGGGCAACAGGCATGCATAGGAATCGGACCCGCTTATCCTTGTCAGGGAAACGAACGATGTTACGCCTCGGGATCTGGCGCTAGGCTGGTTGCCTGAGAGTCGGTGCGTTGAAGGTGCGCCCGGGAATCACAAGCCGGACCTCGAGACCGTGCCCGGGGCGGTTTGCCAGGGACAGGCGGCCACCATGCGCCTCGACAATCTCCCGGCACAACGGCAGCCCAAGTCCCGTTCCTGACTTTTTGGTGGAGTAGAAGGGGAGAAGAGCGTTTTGGAGAACTTCGTCCGAGGCACCACCTCCCGCATCTGAGACCAAAAAAACCGTATCGTCGCCCGATGATCTGACCGCAAGGGTTATGTCGTCTGGTTGAGAGCCGGATTCGTGGGCATTCTTGATCAGGTTTATCAGAACCTGTTCAAACTGTCCGGGGTCTACGCGCGTTTTCAGATCAGGTAATGGCGCCGTTAAACGAAAAGACACCGTTTTTCGAATGCGCTCAATGAACTCCGACCAATCAATCTCCTGCAGTCTGGGGGCGGGCAAGCGCGCGAACTCTACATAGCCCCCGATAAACTGTTTCAGGTGGGCTGACCGCTCTTCGATCGTTTCCAGAACGCTCTGGAGCTGCGCTTGCTGGTCTGTCCTTTGAAGGAGGAGCTGGCCGGAATGGGCGAGGGACGAAATAGGTGCGAGCGAGTTGTTTAGCTCGTGACTTATCACGCGTATGACCTTTTTCCAGGTTGCGGCTTCCTGCCGGCTCAACTCCTTGGTCAGATGCTTAAAAAGCAGCAGGCGATGAGGCTGCGCATTCAGTGTGAATCGCTGCTGGGATAAGTGGTAGGTCTGTGGCTCTTCCTGTCCCACTGTAAACAGGCCATTGGTTTCGGTATCGATCGCATCAATAAAGCCCTCGGGCATGGCCTGAGCAAGCGGGCCGAACTCCATGCCATTTATCGGGCGCCCCTGGTGAAACAGTTGTCGTGCCGCCGTGTTTGAGTAGACGATGCGATCCTGCACGTTGATCAAAATCAGCGCCGTGTCGGTGGTCTGAATCACCGTGTCCAGGAGTAGTTCCCTTTGATACAGCGTCTGCCGCTCGGTTCGCAGAGCCCCACCCAGCTCATTTTGCGCACGAACCAGCGTACTTAGCTCATCCCGGCCTTTTGCCACGATGCTCACGCTGAAGTCGCCATCGCGTAGACTGTCGGCACTGTCCTTTAGGGCTCGCAAGGTGGCGGACAGCGGATCAATGATGTAGCTGATGCCCAGCCAGAGAAGAGGAATCACAGCGGCGGACGCCACAAGCCAGGACAACCACCAGGGATCGAACCAGCGGCTGGCAGCGGCCGCGACGGCCATCAGCCCCATCAACAGTATCGAAGCCAGCATCGCGATGCGGCCCGCGATGGAGAAGCGTGGTTTACTGTCCACTGATTCCTGGCATCTCTTGTCACATCAGCCGAACGGTCAGGCCTGAATGCTGAACTTTTCCATACGCCGATACAGAGCCTGGCGACTCATGCCTAGATCTCGTGCTGCTCGAGCCACCACGCCATTGCTTCGCCGCAACGCTGAAATTATCGCCTGTGCATCGGGTTCCCTGGGGCGCGCCGAATTGTTGACCAAAGCGGCATCGGAGTGTCCGGGAGTGAGTCCAAGGCTTTCGACCGAGATAACGCCATCACTGGCCATTAGGACCGCGCGACGGATGGTGTTCTCAAGCTCGCGGACGTTTCCCGGCCAGCCGTGATTCAGCAGAGCCTGCTCGGCCTCAGCTGATAGAGTCACTTCACTCGGCAGAAAATGCCAGGCGAGTGGCAGAATATCGTCCCTGCGTTCCGCAAGTGAGGGCAGCTTCAGTTCCAACACGTTGATTCGGTAGTACAGGTCTTCGCGAAACTGTCCCTCCCGCACGGCCTGTTCCAGATCTGCATTGGTTGCCGATAAGACACGCACGTTTACCCGTTTGCTCTGACTACTGCCAAGGCGCTCAAACTCTCCGGTCTGAAGCACCCGCAACAGTTTTGCCTGCCCATCCATACTGAGGTTGCCGATCTCGTCCAGGAACAGGGTCCCACCATCTGCGGCTTCAAAGCGTCCCACCCTGGCCTTCGCCGCGCCGGTATAAGCTCCGGCTTCGGCTCCAAAAAGCTCGGATTCCATGAGGTCGGCAGGGATAGCACCGACATTTACCTTGATGAATGGACTTGCTTTGACTGGCGAGTTGGCATGCAAGATCTCTGCAATCTGTTCCTTGCCTGCCCCGTTTGGGCCTGTTATCAAAATGGGAATGTCTGACTTGGCGACGCGCACCGCCATCTTGATCAGCTCTTGCATCGAGCTACTCGTAAACACCGTTCCGCAGAGGTCGTAGTTCGCCTCGAGTTGTTCTCGCTCTGCTCTCAGCGTATCGTCGCGGAGCCGGTTCCGCTCAGTCGCTTCCTGCAGCTCGATCAAGTTGCGGGCTGTGGCAATCAGCTTATCGTCATCCCACGGCTTGCCCAGGTAATCGGCCGCTCCGGCGCGCACGAGGTCGACAGCAGTCTCCAGATGCGTCCAGGCCGTGAGCAAGATAATAGGCAGATCCGGGTGTTCCTCCCGGATCTGATGAAACAATGCGATGCCCTCTTTGCCCGAAGTTGTATCTTCTGCGAAGTTCATATCCTGAACTACAAGGTTGACGCTACGTTCGCGCAGTAGTGTCAGGCCTTCTTCCATACTCGACGCGGTGACGCACTGAAGATCGTGCACCGAGAAAAGCACCGAGAGAGCTGTGCGAACCCCTTGATTATCGTCAATGACAAGAACGGTCTGGTTCATACCGTTCGGGTTGCGATTGCCGGAGAAATCTTGGCCGCTCTTCGCGCCGGATCAGCGACCGCGACGAATCCCAATGCCCAAAGCGCAAGCATCCCCCCAACCAGGTAGCCATAGTCGAGGCGCTGCACATCGAACTCGGTCGCCAACAAATAGTTCAAGCCAATCGAAAGTCCAGTTCCCAGAGCGATGCCGATGCTTGTCATCAGCCAGTTTTCGATAAGAAAATACCGAATAATATCAATTCGGCGGGCACCGATTGCGCGCCGGGTGCCGATTTGCTTTGTGCGCTGGCGCACCGTGAAACTTGCGAGCCCTACGATGCCTAGACAGGTAATCGCGAGCAGTAACACGATGGCGGTTACGAGCAGGACCGCGGTCGCGCGATCGGCTTCGTAACTGCCTGCGACAATCTCTTCCAGGCTGCGAGTACGCAACAATCGCTGTCGATTTGATTTCTCCAGAGCTTCTTGAACCACAGGCATCAATTCATCGCGACGACCCGGTTCGGTTCGGATCAAATAGCTTGTGGTGGGAGCCGCAGGCCTTTGGGGCAACCAGATCACGTTGTCGAAATCGTCCCAGTCGACCCAGGCTCCGTACATATGCTCAATGATGCCAACTATCTCTGAACCCTCGTTCAACCCATCGTAAAGAAACCGACCAAGTGCGGATTCTCCAGGGAACGCGCGGTCGGCCAGAGCCTTGGTGATGATGATGGCGGGTGGTGATTGAGAATAACCTTCTGCATCGCTTCGCATGATTTCTTCGGGGCGAAAGTTCCTGCCTGCGAGTAGTTTGACACCCAGAGCTTCAAACGCGTGGTCGTCGACCCGGTAGTAGTTAGCGTTAAAGTTGGGGGCGTCTTCTTCTAGGCTTGCCCTTCGGCCCATCGCGCTGCCTCCTCCGCTCATCGGAATGTTCAGCGAGGTCGTCACCGCTCGCACACCCGGCAGTGCGCGGAGTATCTCAAGGTCCTTCATAATCGACGCATCGTGTGCGTAGTCCCGCCCGAACCCGAAGCTGCGTACCGTGATTATGTTTTCGATGTCCATGCCGCTGGGGCGGGCGATGAATTCGAGACGTTTGACCGCCATGAACGTGCAGTTGACGACGATGGCGAGTGTAATGCCAATCTGGACAGCGACAAGCGTGGATCCGGTGCGATTTCGAACCATCGCGCTCAGTATGGGTCTTATCTCCATGACGTTTCTCCCCAAATTACTGTGTCTTAAGAAAACTAGCTGGCGACACTCGACAGATGCGCCAAGTTGGGTAGAGGCCCGCGAGCATGGCAGACAGCACTGCGATCACAATGGTCAAAGCGATCAGCTCGGGCCGCAGTTGCGCGGCTCGTTCGGCTTCTTCAAGTATCATGCGCAACCCAGCCAGGCCCGCGTAGGACAACCCCAGTCCCAGGATGCCGCCCGCAAACCCAACTACCCCTACTTCGACCAGGTGCTGACGAAAGATCTGTGCCCGGCTCGCCCCCAGGGCGCGCCGGAGTGCGATGACCGGTGATTTCGCAACGAACCGCGCAAGGATCAGACCGATTGTATTCACCATGCAGGCGATCAAAAAAAGCACTCCTATGCTCATGACCACCCGCACTTCGTCGCTGGCAACTCCGCGGATCTGCATGTATTCGGTGACTGTACTCAGGCGGTTGTTGGTCGGACGTTCGAAGCGCCCCAGCTCCTTTTGCCCTTCGGTATAGGTGTCCAGCCACGACTGATAGGCCTCCAGGTCCTGGGGGCTGGTGATTTCCGCCCAGAACTGGTTGTACACGCATTCGCTTTCGAGCATGTCCCAGTAGGTCTCAATCAGCTCGTCCTT
>JBCCNK010000167.1:0-7501 GCA_039025875.1 Pseudomonadota bacterium | reverse complement strand
TTCGCCAAATCCAGTCCAATCACGCTAATCTTGCTCATGGGTGCCGTCCTCTCTGTTGGGTTGACTCAAAGCACATCAACTATGGCACTTTCGATGCCGGTTAAGAGAGGGCGGTGTCCATCCCATCTGAACAAGTCCAGGGTGCCATTGCGCGCTGCAGGCCGCGCAGCGGGGCTGACAGGCGAACCATCAATCTAGCCGCGACTTCGAAATCATGGGTTCGCCCGTCTAAATGTCGTAACGACGAGTGACGGTTTGCCTTTCAGCCAGAGACACCCTGGACTTGTTCAGAGGCTCCCGAGCTTATGCTCCCGCACCTTGCACATCGGTGCTCGCAATTTTGGCGCTGATAAGATCAGCCTCTGTCGTTTTTCCGTCGTCGACGTGAACGGTACGCACCATCAGAAAATCCCAGGCGGGCGCGATCCAGATGCCCGAACGACGCTCGGGATCGCGGTGCTCTCTTTCAAAATGCAGCGTTTCTACCCAACCCATCGGTGTCTCTAGTCGTTCATCGCCTGCGTAACGAAGAACATAGTCCTTGACCTTGCGCCCATCCGCCACACTGAAGCTCAGATCCTGGCGCGGATCTTCCATATTCATGAGTGTGAGGCGCAGTTGCTCCTGCTGACTCATTCGGTCCAGCGTGTCGTCTCCCCGGGGAAGCTCATACCAGTTTTTCTTGTACAAGCTGCGAATGACGCTATCGCCCGGGTCGAAGTGCACTTCTCTTCGGCGATTGACCGGGCCACGCAGCTGGTACACGTAGGACCTCGGTCGTACGCGTTGTCCCTCGACTGAGAACACACTCACTTCACTGATCCCGGCGACCAGTAGCTTTCCCTCGCTCGTGAGTCTGCAACCGCCCTGGGTATCGATGCTCAGGCTGCGATGCAGCTTAATGCTGAGCCCGGAGGTCGACGTCTTATAGGTCGCGTCGTAGGGCGACAGGCGAGCCGAAGCGATCGCGACGCTCGCAACATCGGCTGGACTGGCTGCGTCAGCAACTTGGGATGCGGAACCCGCAGTGGCGTTGCCCACTGCGATCCCGACTGACACGAGAACAACTAACGTGCTGATTGCGAATAAATGGAGGTGCACGGTGTGACTTGAGCAGCTTCTATTCGGCGAGAGCGGAAGCCGCCAGAACCCGAAAAGGCTGCGTAAGACGCCGCGTAACGCAACCCAAAAATGCGGTGTTGCATCGGCATTCGGCGCCACAGTAGCTTGCGAGGCCTGTGCGAGGATCCCGATAGGCATGCGCTACTAGCGGGTGCCCCGCCCCGATTTCGATTGGCTCTTCATTGCTTTCCCCTACCTCTGAACCCTTTGACTCGTTCTTCTGCTTCGGCGGCCCGCTTACTGTTCACTCACCTTCGTTACGTGGTTAAAAACCTTGCGCTGGTCCTTCAAATGCAAACGCGACAGACTAGCGAATGAGGCAGTAGCAGTAGCCGGTGTCTTGGATGGCGCGATTTTCTCAGCTTGCTTGGCACATCAACCGTCGTAGATCACTGCTCATCAGGTTTGCTCCTGAGACAGCAATCCGTCCAGTGAGACCTGTCCGCTTAGACAGAGGCGCAAGGCCTCCGGGTAAATCTCGTGCTCTACCTGTTGCACTCTCTGCGCCAGCATGGCGGCGGTATCTCCGCTACGAATCTTGACCGGCGCCTGGATAATCGACGGCCCTGCGTCGAGGTCTTCAACCACATAGTGCACCGTTGCTCCGGCCACCTCGTCGCCGGCATCGAGCGCGCGCTGGTGCGTGTTGAGGCCCTTGTACTTTGGCAATAATGACGGGTGAATGTTCAATAGACATCCGTAATATTCCCGAATAAAGATCGGGCTGAGAATGCGCATGAAGCCTGCAAGCGCTACAAATTCGGTATTAGTGGCGCGCAGCTCGGCGAGCAGGGCGGCGTCGAATGCTTCCCGTTCGGGAAATTTTCGGTGATCCACGCAACGCACCGGGAGACCTAGCGAAGCAGCGAGATCGATGACCGGTGCGTCTGGGACATTACATAGCACCAGAACAATTCGTGCAGGTATCCGACCAGCCGCGCACGCCAGCGCTATGGCGCGAAGGTTACTGCCTCGACCGGACGCGAGGACCGCAAGCTGCGTCAAGCTGTCAGCCTGCATCCATCCGCAAGAGCAAAAAGTGAGCTGTGCAGCAGCTGGGGGTATAGGCATGCTTCAGCACGGATGGGCGGCTGAATTTGAGCGAGGAAGTGCGTGTGTTCAATGAACCTCGATGCCCTGTCCACCTGCGACAATTTCACCCAAGACCCAGGCGCGCGCGTTGGTGTTGCGAAGCGCATGTAGCGCGTTATCTACTTGGTTTGCATTGACGGTAAGTACCATCCCGACGCCGCAATTGAAGGTTCGGTACATCTCCAATGGCTCGATGTTGCCAGCCGCCTGCAACCATTGAAACACTGGAGGCAGTTCCCAGCTGTGCGAATCGATACGAGCTGAGAGATCAGCGGGGAGTGTGCGAGGTACATTTTCAAGCAGACCGCCGCCTGTAATGTGAGCCATCGCCTTGATCGGCACCGCTTTCATCAGATCGGAGATCGTTTTGCTGTAAATCATGGTTGGTGCCAGTAGCGCGTCTAGCAAACTTCGCTCGTCACCGGCAAGGGCCCGAGTCACATCCACCGAGCTATGGTCGATGATCCTGCGAATCAATGAAAAGCCATTCGCATGGGGGCCACTGCTGGCCAAGCCAATCAGCGCGTCGCCAATGGTGACCGTGTCTCCTCGCACAATGCGCTCGCGTTCGACAACGCCGACGCAGAAGCCTGCGAGGTCGAAGTCGGGCGAGGTATACATGCCGGGCATTTCCGCAGTCTCTCCCCCGACCAGAGCACAGCCAGCGTGCTCGCACCCAGCGGCTATACCCCGTATCACTTCGGTTGCTACACCCAGATCCAACTTTCCGGTGGCATAGTAGTCAAGAAAAAACAGTGGTTCTGCGCCGGTTACGATGACGTCGTTGACGCACATTGCCACAAGGTCGATGCCGAGGCCGTCGTAACGAGCGTGGTCAATGGCAAGGCGCAGTTTCGTGCCCACACCGTCCGTACCGGATACGAGAACGGGATCTCGATAGCCGGTCGGAAGGGAGCACAGCGCGCCGAAGCCGCCGAGCGAACCCAGGACTTCAGGACGTCGAGTCCGTTCAACTGCGTCGCTGATGCGTTCAACGAGCTGGTTGCCGGCTTCTATGTCGACGCCGGCGTCGCGATAGGTCAGCGTCTTAGGTGTTGGTTTGCTGCTCATGACGTGCCCGTTTCCGCGTGAGCCGCGAAGTTTAGCGGCCTGCGAGGGAGTGTAAAGACGCGGAAGCAGGCCTTGACGGAATTCGGATGCACAACAGCATTGCTATCGAACGGAGCGCTGCTGTTACCATGACGCTGTGATGCGTCTCGCACTAACAGTTTGGGTTTCTTTGACGACAGTCGCACTAGTTCCGGCCGTGCTTGCGCAGGGCGACGCTGCTGTCGGGGTCTACAGTGCGCGTGTCGAGGTGGTGGATAGATCAGGAAGTACGCTCCGACAGGCGCAAAGAGCTGGGTTGGAGCAGGTGCTCACCAAAGCTACCGGCAACCCGGACGCTCCCCAGGCGCCCTCGCTACAGGAGGATCTCACTGAACCTTCACGCTTGCTCCTCGGATACAGCTATGAAGAATCGACCACCGGGAACTTACGCTTGCGCCTAAACTACGACCAGAACGCGGTTCAGGAACTTATCAGCGCTGCGCGCTTGCCGCTGTGGACCAGCAATCGGCCCACCGTGCTTGTATGGCTAGTCCGTACTGATGATCGACGTTCGTTTGTCACGCTTGATGAAGCGCCAGAAGCCAACCGGATGATGATCGACAGTTTCGAAATGCGCGGTGTCCCCCTTCAGCAGCCGCTGCACGATCTGGAAGATGCAGCCGCTTTAAGCCCTGGAGAAGCGTGGCGCCTGGACTCGGCGGCCCTGGTCGGTGCATCGCGCCGGTATGGAGACAGGTTGCTGCTGGCCGGCCGGATGGCTGAGCTCTCGGATGGACGTGTGTCGGGGGAGTGGAGGTTCCTTGATGAGGGGCGTTGGATAACCAGCTCGGTAAGAGCGGGGTCAACCGAAGAGTTCATGAGCGCCGGCGCAGACCTCGTCGCCCGAAGACTTGCCGACCGCTATGCCGTGGTCGCGCAGCCTGGTTCACTGGATACAGGTTATCGATTGGTCGTGCGCGGGGCTCGAAGTTACCTCGATTTTGCGGCGATACGGGAAACGCTGGTCTCACTAGAAGCAGTTACTTACGTTGTTCCGGAGTTTCTGCAGGGCGACAAGATCGAGTTTCGTCTGGAGGCCGATGCGGAGCGTGGCCGACTGAAGCAGCTTATTGAGCTAGACCGCCGCTTTGTGCCCGTGCCGGGTGATGACCCGTCACTTCGGTATGAGTGGTTGAGATGACTCGCCAGTTCGAGCCGCTGCCACCGACACCCGAGATTCCCGTTAATCGGTGGCCGTTGATTTTCGCCGTTTTAGCGGCGGCTACCGCTTTGTTCTTCTTGCTTCAACCGATCTTGCTGCCCTTCGTTCTCGGTGCTCTGATCGGCTACCTGGGGGATCCTATCGTAGACCGGCTCGAAGCACGCGGGGCCAGTCGAACCACGGGTGTCGCTATTGTATTCGTGGTGTACACGGGACTGTCTCTGCTCGCATTGCTGATCGCCGTGCCACTGTTGCTCCAGCAACTCGACAACCTGATTGGTCGCATCCCCGTTGTGTATTCCTGGCTCCGGGATGTCGCACTTCCGTGGCTGCAGGCAAGAACGCAGATCAGCGGTGCGCAGCTTCCGAGCATCGACTGGTCCGCCGAGCTTGTTAAAAACTGGCAGTCCCTCGGTAAAATGACCACGCAGGCTGTCACCCAGATTACGGGTTCGGGTCTCGGTATCCTTCTTAGCCTTGCTAATGTGGCTCTCGTGCCGGTCGTCGCATTCTATTTGATGCGCGACTGGGACGATATTGCCGAGCGGGTACTCTTGTTGCTGCCCGAGGACTGGCAGCCGACCATGGGTCAGCTTTCGCGCGAGGCTGACATGGTGGTAGGTGCTTTTTTGCGCGGCCAGTTCATTGTGATGTGCGCGCTCGGCGCTCTTTACGCCGTAGGGCTTTGGCTCGTGGGCGTACAAGTAGCCCTGTTATTAGGTTTGATAGCGGGACTTGCGAGTATCGTGCCTTACCTTGGTTTTATTGTAGGTATAAGCGCATCGCTGATCGCTGCCTGGTTGCAGTTCCAGGACTTTGTACCGCTGGTTTACGTTGGCCTGGTGTTTGGCGTGGGGCAGCTGGTAGAGAGCCTGCTGCTCACGCCGATTCTGGTGGGTGATCGAATCGGTCTTCATCCCGTGGCGGTTATTTTTGCGCTGATGGCGGGAGGTCAACTGGCGGGCTTCGTCGGCGTCGTGGTTGCTTTACCGGTAGCGGCCGTGATTATGGTGTTTGCTCGTCACGCGCTGGAGCGGTATCGCCAAAGCGAATTGTACGGTGTAGGAGGAAGCGGCAAGTCCAACGGTGACGAACCTGATTCGCACGATGACTCAGGGGAGAAGGAGTGTCGAGAAACTTAGTAGTGAGCGATGCTCTGGCGAACAGTTCTCAGCTCACGCTGGAGATTCGTCTAGCGGATGAGGCAACGTTTGAAAGTTTCCGTCCATCGGAGGCGCTGATACCGCTTGTCAGCTATCTGATTAAGGTGAGCGAGCTTGCACCGGGTGCGGCACCGGGAGCGATCCACGATAGTTATGACGCCGCAACAAATGATGACGATCAAGAGGGTGGTCCAGTAGAACCTGGAATTGCGCACTTTTTCCACGGCCCTGAGGCTAGCGGTAAAAGCCACCTGTTACAGGCTGCGTGTCGCGAACGCCCAGGCGCGCTGTATCTCCCAGTCTCAATGGTGCGCGATGAAGCAGCCACTGAGGTTCTTAAATCTCTGGAGCTGAGCCCATTTGTCGCCCTGGATGAGCTCGACCTGATTGCAGGTAGGGAAGAATGGGAAGAAGGTCTTTTTCACTTCCTCAACCGGGCGGCTCAGGCAGGGTGTGTTGTCTATGCGGCCGCGCGAAGGCCACCTACTGATTCTGGTTTCATACTACCGGACCTAGTCTCACGCCTCGCTGTGGGCACCGTTTGGGCGTTTCCCGCACCCTCGGAAGAGGAGCGCTTAAAAATTCTGTCGCATCGCGCCAGTGCGCGCGGCCTTGCTCTACCGGAGCCGGTGATCGCGTATTTGTGTCGTCGTGGCGGTCGTTCGCTGGAAGATCTGTTGGGGGCTCTCGATATCTTGGATGAAGCGTCTTTGCAGTTTCAACGCCCTCTGACCGTCCCGTTCGTTCGGCGGACGCTGGGCTGGGAATAAACGTCTTACCTCATCCATCTATGGATGAACTGCAGGGTGTACATCTCCGGCTCTCCCGCCGCCTCAGGACGCGGTTTTAGGTACTGCGTACTCCGCAGGAGCGAGTCTAAGATAGCGACGCAGGTAGTGTACGGCTAGGTACAGAGGGCCGGTGTCTAAAAGTGCCACACAGGCCTTGAATAGATAATTGCTACCAATGAGGACGAGCAGCGCCTTAACGGCTATGTCACCACGCAAAAACGCAGCTCCGAACGTGACCGTTACCACCATCACCGAGTCGACGAGTTGACTCAGCAGGGTGCTGAAGTTGTTACGGATCCAAAGATGTTTGCCACGTGTCACACGTTTCCAGAAATGGAACAGCTGGACGTCACAGTATTGCGCAGCAACATAGGCCAGCATGGACGCGAACACAGCACCCGAGGTTGTTGCATAGATCAACTGATAAAGCCCGATTTCGCTATCGACTACATCGCCGTTTGGCAGCGGGACAGGCGCGGCGAGTTGAATGATCTGCCAGGGAGGCATGGCATCGGCAGGCACTGAGGGAATGCTGTTGCCCAAAAAGAGCACAAGCAGAATAAAAAAATTGAGACCCAAACCGACGCTCACCAGGAAGTTTGCGCGGTGTTTCCCATAGAGCTCACAAATGAGATCGGTGCAAAGAAAGGTCAGTGGGTAGGGTAGGACGCCGACGGCCAGTGCCATCGGGCCAAGCTGCACAAATCTGGTAATGCCGATTACATTGAGTAGCGTCATCGCACATAAAAAAGTGCCAGCCAGAACTAGAAACACGCGCTCGCGGCGCTCGATGATCTCAGGGTTCACCGATCCGTCCCCAGCGGCCGTGCGCTGAGTTTCGGGAGGTTCGATCCCCACTGCGGTCAGCTTTCGCGCTGGCCCAAATTCGCGTGAAGTACCGAGCCGTTTATCACAGGATTGCGGTGTGCCCACAGAAGCAGGGAGGCAATTTCTTCTGGCTCGATGAGTCGTCCGAAGCTGTTCATAGCACCCATTTGCGTAAGTACCGCTTCGTCGTTGCCCAGATGATTGCGCAGCATCTCAGTATCGGTGAAGCCTGG
>JBCCNK010000166.1:0-7527 GCA_039025875.1 Pseudomonadota bacterium | reverse complement strand
CGCACGTTTCCGGGCCATTCGAACGTGGCGATTGCCTTAGTTGCCGCCTCGTCGAAACCCTTTGCAGCATTAGCCTTGTCTCGCGCAAAGCGGGTTAGAAATTCATGCGCTAGTACGACTGCGTCGCCGTCTCTGTCCTTAAGCTCCGGGATCTTGATGACGACATCGCTAATGCGGTAGTACAGATCTTCGCGAAAGCGTCCGTCCGTGATGAACTCCTCTAGATTTTGGTGCGTTGCGCATACGATCCGAACGTCCACCGGAATCTCGCGCCGACCACCAAGCCGCTCGATCACGCGTTCCTGAAGAAACCTCAGCAATTTTGCCTGCATCTCAAGAGGTAGATCGCCGATTTCGTCCAGAAACAAAGTCCCTTCATGGGCATGCTCGATTTTGCCCTTCGTTTGCTGATTGGCGCCGGTGAAAGCGCCCTTTTCGTAGCCGAACAGTTCACTTTCTATCAGAGTGTCTGGAATTGCTGCGCAGTTAATGGCTACCAACTTCTCTTTCGAGCGTGGGCTCATCCTGTGGAGTGCCTGGGCAAATCGCTCCTTACCGGTACCCGATGCGCCAAGCAATAAAGTCGATGCGTCGGATGGCGCGACTTTTTCGACCATCCGACAAACCTTGAGCATCTGTGGACTAACGGCAATGATCTCGTCCAGCGGTTGTGCGTTGGTGGACTTTTGCAGCTCTTTGTTTTCGATCTCGAGGTCGTAAACGTGCTGTGCACGATCAACCAGCAGAGCTATGGTCTCCGGGTCGGCTGGCTTCTGGTAGAAATCGTAGGCGCCGCGTGCGATGGCCCGAACCGCATTAGCCCTATCATTGTCGCCGGTGATCACTATGACCTTAGCTTCCGGGCTAATAGAAAGAATTTCAGACAGCGCCGCCATGCCCTCGGTGACGCCCCCGGGATCTGGTGGTAGTCCGAGATCCAACAGGATAACCCCAGCCTGATGGCGCCGCAGCGCCGCTATCGCCTCTCTCCGGTTTCCCGCGCAGACGACGCTATGCCGGTCAAAAGCCCAGCGAAGCTGGTTTTGAAGACCTTCATCGTCCTCGACAACTAACAATGTTGGTTCCGTTGGTTTCACGTAAGCTTTGCCTCGTTAGCTCCCGACAGCGTAACGTTCGGCCGTATCCGGCTCCATCTCAACGGCAGGAATTGTGATCGTGAACACGCTGCCACGCCCGACCACCGAATCAACAGAAATATCTCCACCTAATTGGCGGACGTACTCGCGCGCTTCGAAAGCTCCGATTCCCATTCCAGTGAGTCCCTTAGTAGATTCAAACGGCTTGAACAGCCTTTGCTGTATGAACTCGTCGGTCATCCCAACACCCGTATCTGAGATCCGGATCAGAAGATAATGGCCCGCGCTCGCAAGCTCGATGGCCACCTTTCCATCACTTTCCTCGACCGCTTCCTGAGCGTTCTGAACGAGATGTGAAATGATTGTCGCGAGTTGGTCAGGATTCGCCTGGGCGAAGTGTGCTCCTGAACTCGATTTGAGTTCGAGCTCAAGGGGGTTCACTGTTCGCTGCGCAACGACCTTTTCAAGAATCGCATAAACATCTACGGTTTTTACCGACTCGCTGCGCTCGCCACTTCGCATTTGCTCCATCAGGCGTTGCATTCGGTTAACACTGTTTTGCACGGTTCCGAGCATATCGTCGATAAAAGCTGGGTTGCTGCGGTGTTTCTTTGCGTTCGCGAGCAGTAGTGACTGCTGAGCTAGGATGTTCTTCAGATCGTGAACGATGTACGCCGACAAGCGATTGAACGCGGCAAACTGACTGGTCTCCATCAGCTCCTTGCTCACTCGGGCTTGAGCCAGGTGACTCGCGGCTTGCCTGCCTACTGTTTTGAGTAAGTCGTGGTCCTCCCAGATCAAATCTGTTCGCAGTGGAGTCTTCTTGAGAACAATCAGGCCCTCGAGGGTTGCCTGGAACAACAGTGGTACAACCAGCCATCCACTGGGGGTGTTGGCCAGTCCCTCCGGAAGTGGTAGGTCCGAATAAACAGAGGGATCTGTCGCGAGCTGCTGCAAATCGACTACCCAACCGGTTTTCTCAAACCACTCGCTGAGCGCAATCCATTCCGCTGCGCTGGGCTCCTCTTTCAACCCCCCCTGCCGCCAGGCGGATGCAAGACTGAACGACCCGTGCGCTGTTCGAGTGTACAAGACGCCGCCCTCGCTTGAGACAATAGGAGCCAGGTTCTTAATTATGCCCAACCCGAGATCCCCCTCGATGGTTGCAAGGCCGTTAGTAAACTTGAGCCATTCCTCGCGGTAGTCGTAACGATTTCGGAAGAAGTTTTTTGACAGATAGACCCGCAGTCGAGACCGAAGCGACGCAGAAAATAGCACGCTGCCAAGAAAGGCTATGGCCGCTGCAAGGAAACTGACCTGGAGAACACTACCCCATTCCCCTCCAAAGTAGTTGAGCGCATAGCCCGCAAGGGACATGCCAACCAGATATGAACCCGCACCCAATAGTGTGATTGAATGGAAGACCACCTGGCGCGAGACGTACACTTCCAGACGCCAGCTGCGATTTCTTGCTATTGATACGGCAAGCCATGGAACTGCTATGGCGTTTACTAGCCCTCGCGCCTGCCACAGCTCCGCCTGCAGGCTCGCGAAGAGCATGGCGCTCGCGTAGTGCAGAAAGTCGAACCCAAAGATCAACAGCATGCCAAGGCAAAGAAACTTAAGGCCCCAGAGTTCCGAGTAGGTCGCATTGCGATATATCTGCTCCGTCAGCACGAGCACACTGACGCTGAGGATCAGCCATATCACTATCGTCAGGTCAAATGTGGTCGGAAGAAGACCGTTGACCGCTGTGTCCGCCAACCCCAGATACACGACGGCGCAGGCTCCGATAAATGATCCCAGCAGTAGCGCCTTGCCTAAGCGACTGGTCGCTGCGCTGCTACCTTCTCCAGCCTGTAGCTGACACAACTTTAAAAGGAAAGATACCCAGGTAACGTCACGGGCTATCTCCATCAGTTGAATCGCAATAATAGGGGGGTACTCTAAACGCGTACCCAACGCGATAGTGAGGCTCCAGGCGGTACTAGCGATGGTAGCCAGTATCAGCGATGGACCGAGAGGCTTTACGTGCCAGGACCGAACCAGTAGCGCCGTGAGCAGGCCGAACGCCAGGGTCGCTGTGCCGTAGCTGATGAACGTAATTTCAAGCATTTGCTAGTAGCTGTGACCCACGCACGAAAATTAAGATCCTGCTGATTTTATAATGAAAAAATCTGGTTGGCGTCCAGCGAGCGCACGTCTGGAAAGTTAAAACGCGCTTCGGCGCGCGTGAAACTGGCCGCTATCGCGATATTGGGTAACGGCACGCATCCCAAATGTATGCCCATTGAAAGGAAGAGTTCAGGTGATAAACGAGAAAATAGCGATCGTCGGTCTAGGCTATGTCGGTCTCCCGCTCGCTGTCGCATTTGGTGAGAAGGTCACGACTGTTGGCTTCGACATTAATGAAAAAAAATTAGCGAACTATCGCGCCGGTATCGACCCGAGTGGCGAAGTCAGCACCGAAGAACTGAACCGCGCCGTCCATCTCGAGTTTACAAGCGACCCTCGCACACTTGCCACCGCAAGCACCGTTATCGTGGTTGTTCCCACGCCCGTGGACTCGGCAAAGCAGCCTGATCTCACGCCGCTGACCGGCGCAACGACTGTGGTCGGTAAACACATCTCACCGGGCACGATGGTCGTATTTGAGTCCACCGTGTATCCCGGGTGCACGGAGGAGGTCTGCGTGCCCATATTGGAGAGAGAATCGGGTTTGCGCTGGGCCGGCAGTGAACAAGCGGCGTCAGAACAAGCAGGCCAAGTATTCAGCGTAGGCTATTCGCCCGAAAGAATTAACCCAGGGGACAGAAACCACCGTCTTACCAATATCGTTAAGGTCGTGTCGGCTGATACTCCGGCTAATCTTGTGCGTATCGCGGCACTTTACGAGATGATTGTTACCGCTGGCGTCTATCGAGCACCAAGTCTAAAAGTCGCGGAGGCGGCAAAGGTGATCGAAAATACACAGCGCGATCTGAACATCGCTCTTATGAATGAACTCGCTATGATTTTTGACGGCTTGGGGATCGACACACTCGATGTGCTAGAAGCAGCCGGCACTAAGTGGAACTTCCTACCATTTAAGCCCGGACTTGTCGGCGGACACTGCATCGGCGTCGACCCCTATTACCTGACGTACAAGGCGGAGATGTCTGGCTATTACCCGCAAGTGGTCCTTGGTGGGCGCAAGACCAACGACGGAATGGGAAAGTTCATTGCCGAGCAGACTATCAAGTTGCTGGCACGCTCGGGGCGTTTTTCGCAAGATACTCGCGTGGCTGTTCTAGGATTGACGTTCAAAGAGGACTGCCCAGATCTTCGGAACTCGCGCGTACCTGATATCCTGGCCGAGCTTGCTGCCTATGGATGTGATGTTGTAGTAAGTGATCCGATCGCTGACGCGGACGAGGCGATGGCCGAGTACGGGCTCTCATTGGCATCACTGGAGGAGCTGCGACGCGATCCGGTCGAAGCACTTATCTTTGCGGTCCCGCATCGCGACTATCAGGAGTTAGGTGCTTCGGGTTGGAAGTCGTTGGTGCGAACCGGGGGTACTGTTGTCGACGTCAAGGGGCTACTGGATCGCTCTGCGTTCGATGCTGAGCACGCCACTTTATGGCGGCTGTGAAACATCTTGGAATCTCCAGGCGTCCAGCTCTCGCTGGGCAAGGAGCTGAACAAGGAGCTGAGCCACTAGCTGAACAAGGAGCTTGGCAAGAGCGTGCAGGAAGCGGGCAAAACCTGATGATCTGAACGTTAGTAATGGCATGACCGCCAGTCGTTCGGTCTGCACAGGTATAGCCGGAGTTCCTTCGACCTTGATTACAGGTACTTCAAAGTTTCTTTTCGTCCATTACGAGGATTGGTCCGAGGGGGCATTACCGCCGATTCGAGCTACATTGTGAGCGAAATCGTAGTTAAATTAACGCGAACGACAGAAAACAGTCTTTTTTTGAATCGGAACTCCGTGTTGTTGACGTATTTCGCACTATCGGGGTGCATAGACCGCGTAGTGGTAGGATTTGCGCCGTCGGGCCAAAAACTGTGACGTGCTGCGCTTGTCAATTCACACACCGCTTGTCTTAATTGGGTTCGAAACGCTGAATCCACATTTACGCCGGGCTACGCGCGCATCAGAAGCGCCCCCGCCAAACGTTGCGATGCCAGAAAGGCACCGAAACATAATCAAAATCTTGCCGAAATTCGATTAGGGAGCAGGGCGTGTATCACCAAACCTATGGGTTTAGCGAAGAACCTTTTCGTCTGAGTCCTGACCACAGCTTCGCGTTTCAGCACCGCGGCTACAAGAAAGCCCGTGCCTACATGGCCTACGCTTTCATGCGCGCCGAAGGTTTCGTCATGGTCACGGGCCGACCCGGGACTGGCAAAACCACACTCATCGGGGCATTGATTGCGGATCTCGCTAAAGAGCGCGCTCACACCGCCAACCTCGTCTGTTCGCAGCTTGAAGCCGACGACCTTCTGAAAATGGTGGCCTATGAGTTCGGTGTAGACGTTGCGATAAGTGAAAAAGGATTACTAGTCCAGCATTTGCAACGCCGGCTCATGAAATGGCACCGTGAGGGGCGCCGGGCCCTTCTGGTTGTTGATGAAGCGCAGGACTTGTCCGTCACCGCGATGGAAGAACTGCGGCTTCTCACCAACATGCAAGTCGGTCAGCGGCCATTGCTGCAGATTTTTTTGCTGGGCCAACCCGAGTTACGGGAGCTTATTCTGAGTCCTGCCATGGAGCAGGTTCATCAGCGTATCGTTGCGGCGAGCCATTTGCAGCCCCTTGAGATGGACGAGACAGAAGCCTACATTAAGCACCGCCTGCAAACGGCTGGTTGGAACGGCGATCCGGCGATCTCCGATGCGATCTACCCGCTGGTGTTTCAGTTCAGTGAGGGTGTGCCCCGTCGCATCAACCTGATCTTCAGTCGGCTATTACTGCATGGGTCGGTAGAGGAGAGACATCGTCTGGGAGTGGATGACTTGCGAGAGGTCATTGAAGAACTTCAATCAGAGAACCTCGCTGTGGGAACACATATCAGCCAAGACTTCGACGTGGTAGACGTGTTCTCCGACAACAGTGCATCGACCGCTGATGGGGAATCTGTCCGGGAAAGGGGTGACGACGACAAAGGTTCGCTACAGATGGCGGCCGGTTCGGCTGTCTCCGACGCAGACAGAGACGAGCGCGCGGCCGCATGGCGCCGCCGATCACGTCGGCAGAGCAAATAATACACAGGTCGCTTTTTCGAGGAATTCTCACATGAACGAACCAAGCAATCACTGCAAGAACAAGAGCAGTCACTCTACGGTTACGACGGTTGCGGTTGCCAGTTTTCGAGCTGGTGCCCGGACCGCGCCAGCTCAACTATCTCACCATGCTATTTCTACGGCAGTCCAGGGTGCAGCTATTGGCTTGTTCGTCGCGTCGGTGCTTGCTTTGGTTGGTTGCGGTGGTTATCCCTCTATTCCTGTTAACGAGCGGAGCGTAGCGCCCAACTACAATTATGTCATCGGGCCGGGGGACACGATGGAGATATTCGTTTGGGGAAATGAGGAACTTACAACTACAGGCATCGTTCGACCCGACGGAAAGTTCACAACGCGTCTCGTAGAAGATCTCCAGGCGAGCGGAAAGACCTCCACTCAGCTTGCCAGGGATATCGAAGAGGCCTACGCCCAATACGTACGTCAGCCAGTCGTCAGCGTCATCGTGAATGGCTTTGTGGGAGTGCCCGAGCAGCAGGTAAGGGTTGTTGGCGAGGCGGCACAGCCCTCAAGCGTTCCTTACACCCAGTACATGACACTACTCGACCTTATGATCGCGGTCGGGGGAATGACGGAATTTGCGGCCGGTAACAAGTCGGTGCTGGTGAGACGCCAAGGTAACCAGCAAACGTCTTTTAATGTTCGCCTCGACGATCTGCTCAAGGATGGCGATATCTCTGCAAACGTCTCTTTATTGCCTGGCGACATTCTTATCATATCTGAGTCGTGGTTCTAGGCAGGCCACTGGACTGCGTTTTCTTTATCGAGGGTTAAGGCGTGCAAGATTCAATTGCCCGACTGATGTCGATGCTGCTGGGAGTCTGGCAGCACAAATGGTTGGCTATCGTCATAGCCTGGATGGTCGCGTCGGCGGGATGGTTTTATGTGTGGAAGATGCCCGAATCCTATCAGGCGACGGCTCGCGTCTATGTTGACACTAACTCAGTTTTGCGACCACTCCTCAAGGGTCTTGCCATTACTCCTGACGTGCGGGGCCGCGTTCGAATGATGAGTGGGACGCTGTTTAGCCGTCCTAATCTTGAAAAGCTAGCTCGAATGACCGATCTGGACATAAACGCTACCACTGAGCGCAGTAAAGAAGCACTCATCAATCGCTTGCGTAATTCGATCGAGTTATCGGGTG
>JBCCNK010000165.1:0-7709 GCA_039025875.1 Pseudomonadota bacterium | reverse complement strand
CCTTCTGCTTCGCGCACCCCGCCTGCGCTGAAGCTGATGATTCTCATTTTTTACCCCTAATGCCTTGAGCCGTTATGATACAGAAACCTAAAGGCATCTGCCCGTCGTTAGTCCAGCCAGAGCGCAATTTTTGCCGTTTTGGAACCATCTTCTCTACAGACCACTTTTTCGTATATGAAGCCCTATCAACGACGATTCATCGAGCTCGCCGAGCAGCTAAATGCTCTGAAATTCGGCGAATTCACTCTTAAATCGGGACGCAAAAGCCCTTACTTTTTTAACGCTGGCGCGTTTTCAAGCGGTGCGGCCTTAGCTGCGATGGGTGAGTGTTATGCCAATCGCATCGTCGATTCCCAAATAGAATTCGACGTCCTCTTCGGCCCCGCCTACAAAGGGATTCCGCTGGCGTCGTCTACCGCCATCGCGTTTGCACACCAATACAACGTTACTATCCCGTTCGCCTACAACCGCAAAGAAGCAAAAGATCATGGCGAAGGTGGTCTGATCGTCGGAGGACCACTCACAGGAAGAGTCTTGATAATCGATGACGTGATAACAGCGGGTACAGCGGTAACTGAAGCCATCGGCATGATCACCCATGCGGGAGCCGAAGTTGCGGGAATTGTCGTCGGGCTGGATCGCCAAGAAAAAGGCATAGGCGACCGATCTGCTATCCAGGAGCTGGAAGATAGTTGGAATTGTCCTGTAATCAGCCTGATCAGCTTCGAGCTTTTAATAAGTTATCTGGAGATAACTGCTAAATCTGCCGAAACACTAGGTGAAGATCACGGTGTATCCGACAGTAAAGATCTTGGAGGAATGCACGCAAACAGCACTGCGGGCAACGATTCGGTGCTGCTGGCTATGCGTGCCTACCGAGATCTTTTCGGAGTATGACTTGTAGCCACGATAAGGCAGTTCTATATTGACAATTATGGCTTTTTCTTTTGCTTCAATTTTCAGCCGATTCTTGTATTTGTGGCTGCGGCGATCTCTCGCAATGGGCGCTTTGCTGTGGGTCATTACTGTGGCGGCGCTAACATCAGCAGCTGAGCGAGACAGCCGTAACCTGTACCGCTACGTGAACGAACAAGGCGTCAAGGTTCTCGCCTACCAGGTCCCACCACAGTTTGTATCCGGTGGTTATGAGGTTCTGAGCACTACCGGCGCCGTTATCGAGATCGTCCCCAAGCAACTTGACGAGAGTGAGATCGATTCGCTTGACAGTGAGTCGCGACGAGCGACAAAAGCGGCCGAAGAAGCGGAGCGATTACGTAAATGGGACGAATCGTTACTCCTTCGCTATAGCAGTATTGATGATATCGAAGCAGCTAGAAGCCGCGAACTGCGAGACTTGAAGATTCGGGTGAATATCCTCAACGGCAAGCTCAGATCGCTCAAGCAACAGGTCGAGAACTATCAGTCTGTTGCCGCTGATCAGCAGAGGCTGGGCCTTGATGTAGACGAACAACACATCAAGGCTATGAATGACTTGCGCGGTGAGATCGATTCAACGCAACGGGCCATTGTTGACCGCGAGCGCGCGATCGCTTCTGTCGACGCAGACTACGATCGCGACGTGGAAAGATTTACCAGCCTGCTAGATATTGTTGAGATGCGCCGCACGATGTCGGCCAAGCCGTCATCAGGGTCCAGCGCAGATAGTTAGTAGAAACAAGCCACGTAAGCTAAGTAAACCAAGTAAGCAAAAAAAGATAGCTAGCAGCGCTTGGCGATGATCGGCCTCTATCCTATTGGCACCTGGGGCACTGTGCGCATAAAGCCGTCGCTGAGGTAAGCAAACTGCTCGTCCCAACCTGCACTCGGACTGCGTCTGAACTCGCTTCGTACGAACTGCGCGATTCTTCCCTCAGCGCAGCTCGAAAGGAGCATAGCCGCCTCTGAGATCGGCAGTACGGGCCTGAGTCCTTCTCTGATTTCTGCTTCGCGCAATACTTGCTTTAACTGCGTCTCGACCCGCTCCAATAATTGATTGACCCGATGACGAAGTCGATCGGTCTCTCCCGTAAGTGCGTCGCCCGTGAGCAACCGGCTGATTCCGGGATTCTTCTCAGCGAAACTCACAAGCAGCGATAGGATCAGTCCGCATCGTTTTAGCGCCAGTGTTTCTTCTTTAAGAATCAACGCAATCCGTTGGAAGAGGGCTTCTTCACAAAACTCGATGAGCCCATCGAACATTTTTGCTTTGCTTGGGAAGTGGCGGTAAAGCGCGGCTTCCGATACACCCACCTCGCGCGCCAGACGAGCAGTAGTGATACGGTCACCTGGATTGTCCTCAAGCATTCGGGCGAGCGCTTCAAGGATCTGTTGGCGGCGTTGAGCGTTTCTCGGCATGAATGAGGCGCTTTAGCTCCCGTTGTTCAGGGTAATGATCGTACCCATTCCCGCATCGGTGAATACCTCCAGCAGGACTGCATGAGGTACCCGGCCATCGATTATGTGCGCGGCGAAAACCCCACCGCTGACGGCTTCAAGAGCGCACCGCATTTTCGGCAGCATGCCGCCGTGTACCGTGCCATCATCGATCAGCCGCTGGGCTTGTTCAGCGGAAAGGCCAGTTAAAAGCCGCCCCTCACGATCGAGCAACCCGCCGACATTCGTCAGCAGCATCAGCTTTTCCGCACCCATGACCTCGGCGATTTTTCCTGCAACGAGGTCTGCGTTGATGTTGTACGTGCGACCGGCTGCATCGGCACCCACCGGTGCAATGATCGGAATAAAATCGCTGTCCACAATGACATCGAGTATCTCCCGGTCAATGCTATCTACCTCTCCCACTTGACCAATATCGACGATCTCACTCGCCTTCATTTCTGGATTTCGGGGTTCTTGCGTTAGCGGACGGGCGCGTATCAGACGACCATCCTTTCCCGTCACCCCAATCGCCTTTCCCCCATGCCTGTTGATGGAAGAGACGATTTCCTTGTTCACGGAACCTCCCAGGACCATCTCTACCACGTCCATGGTTTCGGCGTCGGTAACGCGCATACCGTCGACAAAGCGACTCTCGATATTTAGCTTATCAAGGAGATCACCAATCTGTGGCCCTCCTCCATGAACAACAACCGGGTTCATTCCCACGAGCTTCATGAGCACGATGTCCCGGGCAAAGCTCGCGTTCAGCTGGGGATCCACCATCGCATTGCCGCCAAACTTCACCACGATGGTGCGCCCGATGAAGCGCTGTATATAAGGCAGCGCTTCTGTCAGAACTCTTGCGATGTTGAGTGCGTTGTCGGGTGTCGGGGTCATCTAGCTTGTGGCCAGGGCTAGTGCTTTGTTTTGCGAATCAGTGTCTAACTGCACTAGAACGGGATCTGCAACTCGGGCGCCGTTTCGGCAAGCTGGCTACGGAACAACGTGCAGATGTGCTCAAGCGCCCGGGCGTCTTCGGCTTCGAACCGTGCCGTTAGTGCGGGCCCAGTATTGGAGGCTCGCAGCAACCCCCAACCTTCTCCGAAGTCGACGCGAATACCGTCGATGCTGGTTACCTTACCATCAGGAAACTTGGCTTTCTCCGCAAAGCGTTTCATCACCTCAAACTTCTCGTTATCTTCGATCGGCAGTAGTATCTCAGGGGTACTAATCGACTGCGGCATCCTGGCGACCAGTTCCTCGAGCGTCTCTTCCTGAGAAGCGACGATCTCCGCAAGTCGGCCGGTCGCGTAGAGACCGTCGTCAAAACCGTACCATCGTTCACCAAAGAATATGTGACCTGAAAACTCTCCGCCGAATAAAGCGCCGGTTTCGAGCATCTTCTGTTTCATAAAGGCGTGGCCTGTCTTCCACAGCACCGGACGACCGCCGAGACTTGTGACCAATTGTGCAAGGTGGCGACTACACTTTACGTCGTAGACCACATCGGCACCGGGGTTTCGCGACAGCACATCCTCGGCGAAGACCATCATTAACGCATCGGTTCTCAGAATCTTGCCGCTGCCGCTCACAACCGCAACGCGATCACCATCTCCATCGTAAGCGACGCCAAAATCAGCTTCCGATTCGTTGACCTTCTGCACGAGAGATTCAAGGTTTCGCTCATCGCTTGTGTCCGGAGACCGGTTGGGGAAGTTACCGTCGATCTCGCAGTTTAGCTGAATGACCTCACAGCCCAGCTCTTCCAGAAGCGATGGCGCCAACACGCTCAGCGCACCGTTACCCGCGTCCACCACGACGCGCAGTGGCATCGCGATCGCGATGTCCGTCAGCAGCTCGTCGCTGTAGCGCGATGCAATATCGTGCTGGCTTCTTGAGCCTTTGCCGGTTTTGAACTGACCAGCACTTGCCATGTCCCGGATCTTCGCGATTGTGCCGTCACTGACAGTCTCGCCTTTGAGAACAATCTTGAAACCGTTTTGATCAGGAGGGTTGTGGCTGCCCGTTACCATCACACCGGAACTAGCCTCGCTTTGCTTCGTCGCATAGTAGAGCAGTGGAGTGGACACAAGCCCTAAGTCCAGAATGTCGCATCCGGATTTTATTAGAGCATCAGTCAGTGTTTGCTTGATCCGGTCCGAGCTGTTTCGCCCATCGCAACCAACAGCGAGAGTGGTCTCTCCAAGATCCCTCGCTAAAGTGCCAATCGCTGAGCCAATGCGCTGAACAGTGTCGTCATCGAGTTCGGTATCGGCGACACCGCGAATATCGTAGGCCCTGAATATGTTGACAGGCAGTTCTCTACTGCCGATCCCCGCAGTGGCCGCTTGCCCTGAACTCAAAGCCTTCGTGGACGAATTCGACTTTCGCGCCTCATCTGGGGCTTCACGCTGCCCATCCACCGGCAGATTTTTCTGCAAAGTACTTTCCTGCAGCGCGGCTGCAAGTGGTGCGAGCGCAGCAATGCTGAGATTTATTGGCCTATGTTGACGCGGCCCCGCAAGAATCACTTCGCTCTGCTGCTGAATCCGCCGCTTGGCGAGCGAGACTACGGCTAGCAGAGCCAGCACCGCTGAGAGAATAATGATTGCAACAACTGCATAGTCCGGCTGCACATGCGATTCGAATCTCTCCGCGGTCGCAGCCGACGCTTCGAATTCCACTATCCAATTTGAATTTGGCACTTCAATGCGCTGGCTGGCGCGCCCGCTTCCGGTGCCAAGGGCGCTGATCGTAACTTCTCGATTCACAGTGCCGCTCAGAACTTTCTGCTGCAGCTTAAACGCGCCCGGAACGCCGCCGATTGCTTCACTAAGACCTTGCGGAAAGGCGATCAGCCCCTTGACAAACTCCTCCGGGAAACTCGCCAGGACTACGGCCTTTTGGTCAGAGTCGTTCAAGCGGGTTACCGCCAGGGCGAGTGACAGATACCACTTGCCCTCATACTGGTAGGCTTCGGGATACACCGTTTCTTCGATGCTGGCTCTTCTGACCAGATCGATTTCGATCAGGTTGCGCAGCCCCTGTTCTCCGCTTCCCAGGCTGGCAGTGCCAAGCTCACTCAGAAGGATGAATTTGAGGCTCGTGGCCTGGGGAAAGTACGCTCGTAGGAGTCCTTCACGTTGTTCGACAAGGGCTCTCGACTTGCTTTGAGCTTCCTCCGATGCTGTCGCATCCGCCGTCGGCGGATTTGCGGCAAATATTGACTCGGCAGCGCTTTGTATTTCTTGTCCAAGCACATCTAACTGGCTGGCAACGTTCGCCGCTTGTTGAGCCGCGTAAGCCTTCGATACGGCTTCTAGCAATGCGTTTCTGGAGTCTGGGGCCCGTACAAAGTACAGGTAACTGACTGTAGCCGCTGTTGTTATGAGTATGACTGCTAATGCCGTTAGAGCTACACCGAAAAGAGCGTCACCGGTAACAGTGACTCCTTCGACCCCGGCGGATGGGTTCGATGCCGTGTTGTTGTGTTTGTTTCTTCTAATCATTTTTTCTGAATCGGTCTTCGCATCGATCGTCGAACATGCCCATTCAAACGGTCTTTACGGTTCCTGCAAAAAAACCTCCTGCCTGAAAATCCGCTCGCCCGGTATTGCGCTCTGCGCGTCGCACAATACAAAACCCTGTATCTTGGGCTCGCGACCGCATGTGCATCATACCCTGCAAAGAGGCCCTAACTTCGACCCCTCGGCGGTTAGCGACCGCTCGCGGCGATTATGATGTGTGACCATACACAAAAGACTGTCACCGCTTAAACATGGCAACAAGCCGAAGGACCATCCGCACCGCCCACACTACTATCTTCTACTCCCAGGAAGGTCGGACTCGATAGTGAGGCCTCATTTAGGTCGCAAGTAGCGCAGCCGCTCTCGCGACAACTTCCGCCGCCAACGCATCTTTGCTGCAGCGGCTAACTTTCTGTTCCCCGCCCTCCCAGATCAGCAGCGCTGCGTTATCGTCGCTGTTAAACCCAATGCCTGGATCGCTGACGTCGTTTGCGACGATAAGATCCATGCCTTTTCTTACCCGTTTCTCAGCGGCGTAGCGTCTTAGATGCTCGGTTTCTGCCGCAAAACCAACGATGAACGGTCGAGGTGCAGACGCGGCGATCGTGGATACTATGTCTGGATTGGGCGTTAGGTGAAGACTAGTGTCGTCATCGCTTTTCTTGATTTTTTGCAGGGCGGATTCAGCTGGACGATAGTCCGCTACTGCAGCACAAGCGATGAAAATGTCGCACGATGGCTGGAGTTTCAGGCTGGCCTCAAGCATCTCTACCGCCGTCTCGACCTTTGTCACCCTTACCCGATCCGGTGGTGATATCTGGGTCGGTCCCGTCACAAGGTCTACGGCAGCACCTGCGTCCAGCGCAGCTCTCGCTAGGGCGTAACCCATGCGGCCCGAGCTGTGATTAGACAAATAGCGGACCGGATCCAGAGGTTCGCGTGTAGGGCCAGCAGTAACAACAACACGAAGGTTCCGTAGCAGACCGGAGGTGAATAGCGATGCCGCGTGCTCCGCGATAAGCTCAGGTTCGAGCATGCGTCCTGGCCCAACATCGCCGCAGGCCTGATCCCCGCTGTCTGGCCCCGCGAGATGGGTACCTCGTTCTTTGAGTTCGCTTAAATTGGCTTGCGTCGCCGGGTGCGCCCACATCTGCTGGTTCATGGCGGGAGCTAGAAGCAATGGTGATGGACTCGCAAGAACGACGGCCCCGAGCAAATCATCGGCGCGTCCTGCGGCCAGGCGCGCCATGCAGTCCGCCGTTGCCGGAGCAATTACAATTAGATCTGCCCAGCGCGCGAGTTCTATATGGCCCATTGCACGTTCGGCCTCCTCGTCCAGGAGGCTGTCATGAACTGGGTTGCCCGATAGCGCCTGAAACGTAAGCGGCGTTACAAATTCCCGCGCTCCCCTCGTCAAGATGACCCGCACATCAGCGCCTTGTCGCTGAAGTTCACGCACCAACTGAGCTGATTTATAGGCGGCTATTCCGCCACAAACAGCCAGAAGCACCCGACGCTGGAAAAGATGTCCCATCACAGACTCCCGAGGGCAACAATCGCCGGCGGACAATAACACTTGCCAAAGGTGGTGGCATCGGTGGCTAACCAGACAAAAGTCGGCAAATCCAAGCCGTCTGCGCGCCGCAGAACGGTGGCCGGTACACCGGCAACGGGGCCGCGAGAGCGGCTGCTCATCCATGGCGTTCGTGCCCTCAGCGACAGCGAGTTGCTCGCGGTTCTGATACAGCACGGCGTTAAAGGCCACTCAGCCCAGTCCATTGCTGAGTCACTCCTGCATAGCGGCGG
>JBCCNK010000164.1:0-7720 GCA_039025875.1 Pseudomonadota bacterium | reverse complement strand
GTTTTACTTCATCTGGCTGGACAACAGCCTCGTGGAACCACCGCAGTGGAAGAAGGACAAGGGCATCAAGGGCGATCTCTGGGCGGTCCACGGCGGCGGCATCTACGAGGTCGCGAAGTACCGCGCGGCACCGGAGACGATGCCGCCCCACCTGCACTGGTTCAAATGGGAGGCCTACAGCACCTGGATCACCGGGATGCTGCTCCTCGCCGTGATCTACTATCTGGGGGCGGAGGCCTATCTCATCGATCCCCGGGTGGCGCAGCTCAGTGCGGGTCAAGCCATCGGCCTTGGGCTCACGTTTATCTTCGGCAGCTGGCTGGCCTACAGTCTTCTTTGTGCGAGTCCGCTGTCACGCAACGGCTGGCTTCTCGGGGCTGTGCTGATGCTTGCCGGAGCCGCCCTCGCCTGGGGCCTGGCGCAGCTCTTCAGCGGGCGCGGTGCCTACATTCACTTTGGCGCGATTATCGGCACGCTCATGGTGGGCAACGTTTTCCGGGTCATCATGCCGGGACAACGCAAACTCGTGGCGGCCCTGGAAGCCGGTGAAGACGTCGATCCCGCCTGGGGCGCGAAGGCCAAGCTGCGCTCCACGCACAACACCTACCTGACGCTGCCGCTGCTGTTCATCATGATCAGCAATCACTACCCCATGACCTACGCCCACAGCGCCAACTGGCTCATACTGCTGGGGATCGTTGTCATCACGGCCGGTGCGCGCCAGTACTTCATCCTCCGTCACAAGGGCGTCGAACGACCGCTGATCCTGGGCGCGGCGGCCTTTGCGACCCTTGTGCTGGCGGTCCTGATCGCGCCGCGCACCGTCGCTCCGGACGCAAACGTTCCAGACGTCGCCGACGCCGATCTCGCGCTGCGCGCCGAATCCATCATCCGCGAGCGCTGCGCCACGTGTCACGCGGTGAATCCCAGCGATGACGTGTTCACCGTCGCCCCCGGCGGCGTCATGCTGGAGAGCATGGATCAAATGGTGCAGTGGGCGCCGCGCATCAAGGCGCGCAGCGTGGACAATCACGACATGCCGTTCATGAACAAGACGGGGATGACCGATGAGGAACGCGCCTTTGTGGGGCGCTGGGTGGATGCGGGGGCGCCGTCGAGCTAACAGCGTTGCTTGGCAAACGCAGGATTCCTGGAGACCGGTTGTGAAAGTAGGCATTCACAACTCTCGTTTTCGGGGGACTCCAAAAAACTGAACGTCTGGCATGGTAGCCAGGTAGTTTCGCTACATCGACTAGCTTCAAACCCACACGCCTCATCAACCACGCTGGTAAGACTACCGATTTGGGTAAAAGGGATGCGTGCACGCAGATCGCTACCGGTTGTGCTGTTGCTCTGTAGCTTCTACGCTCACGGACAGCCGCAAAAAATTCCATCGCCCGTGTCGGAGATGGGCCTCGCAGCGATAACGGCATTTCTTGTGCAGAGGTACATGGAGCTGGCAGCAATTTCAGGTTATCGGTAAACAATATTGCGCGCAGGAATCGGGGAGCCCGGATGCGAGAGAGGGTTTGAACATATGTAACACCGCGCGATATGACGTGCGAAGTGCAGAGGAAGATCGGAGAGCAACTCGTGGCCTTCACCTACCGTTAACCGGCGACGCATAGGTCTGTCATCGTGGGATCCGCTCGACATAAGAGGTCTTCGGGAAAGCTGGGGCGATTCAGTCTCTGGCCATTGGAACGCAGGTCAGATCCGTCTGCGAGACCGGAAAAATCGGTCACGAAGCGGATAGTCGTGGCACACGGCGCCTTGACTTGGCCCTCGCACACTCAAAGAGCTAGAGCGTAAGCAACTCAGCCGTCACCTCTAATTCTTCCAGTTGTATCTGAATCTCCTCTCGGTAAGCGGAGTTCATCGCAACAACAACATCCGGCTTGGTGAGGGACAGAGAGTTTGGCTGGCTGATTGGAATCTCAATGCTTGGAGCATACCGTCCACTCCGGTACGGATTGATATCGACAATGCTCTTAATGCACTGAGGACGTTTTTGCGTGTCGGTGATCAGCGACAGAAACGCAACGCACTTTGATCCGGACCCCAACAAGGCAATCGTTTTACCCTGCTGCTCCCAGCCCGTGAACCTCTTCAGCCAGCCCAGGCGTCTGTCATTCACGGCAGCAGCGAACGTTTGAGTTCTGGCTAACTCGTACGCCGCAGGTGAATCCTGTATTTCCATATCGGAGGTGGCCACCGCCCGCGCTTCCAAACATAGATATTGATCGTCGTGCATTTTGTATATGCTAGTGGGCTCAAATCCCACGCGCTTAAACAAGCGCTGCAAAGATTCGGAAGTAAAGTAACCGCAGTGTTCGTAGTAAACGTCTTCGAAAGCCGCCTTATCAAAGACCCGGCCCGCATCGGGAACTTGAAAAAAAACCGAGGTTCCCAGGCGTAGACTCGAACGAAGCTCCCGCAGGAACTCAAGGGGCTTGTGAATATGCTCGAGCGTATGGCGGCAGCAAACCAAGGCAATATGATCTGAGTGCGGTATTCGACTAAACGTGCTTTGACGGAAATAGTCGGCGATAAACTCTACCTGAGAGGTTTCTGAGTAAATCGTCCGATCACACTCCCAAGCGGGATCAATACCGATGCCTCTTGCTTTACTCAGCTTACACAAATCCAGTAAAAAATCGCCTTTGCCGCAACCTATTTCCAACACAATCCCCCCGGAAAGGGAGTACGTTCTTGCAAGGTGAGACACGAGTTCTTCTGACGTCTGATTGAACCTTCTGGAAAAACGTTGCTGGTCCTCGTAGCCGGGGCGATAGGTGAGTTCCAAGGCTTCAAAGCGACGGTTATAGATGTAACCACAGACTTCACAAAAACTCAGTTCCAGAGTCCCGCTCGGATGACTATGGGCCTCGTCGGCGGTATCGACCAGCAAACAACTATGTGTAGGTATGGAAGACTGGGTATAGAACACCGGTTGATTTTGCGCGGCCCCGCAAGCAGGGCACTCGACCTGCGGCAGAGGAGATCCAAACGGCAACATCGAATCTGCGTGCGAACTCATGGATAACCAAGTCGTGCCGGGAGGTCACCAACGGTGTTTTTGAAGTGAGTCCACGCCGCTCCATTCAGATATCGCTGCCAATCTCCCGGCTCCGCCTTTCGATAGTGGCTGTGGATATTCAAATCCGTCTTCTCCCGCCCCCCAGAAAATCGTTGGTAGTCCAAATCCGTATCCAACAGATCACGGTCCGCAGAACTCATGGGAATGTGCAGGTAATCCAGCAATTGTTCGATAAAAGCGCGCGAATCGCCGCACAAATCTTCGTAACGAAAAACGGCTGTATCCGCGCCGTTTTGACAAGCATCAAGCCAAGATAACTGTGCGTCAAAGTAGCCTACCTTTTGTAGCCAGGTGGTCATAAACGTGAGGCCATGCAAAGGAGATCGGCCTGCAAGTTGCTGCCTAAGGTAGGGAATTGGATAAGCCGCGTTGTGAGAATAGCGCGCCGAGTGATACCAGGACACGACCGCATCACGGGGATCGCGTAGGACAAAAAAACTGCGGTGACGACCAGGCTTCGGCATGGCCGAGAAATCCTGGTAGTGCACGTATAGATGACACACGGCGGTGTTGGCTGGCCAAGGGCGCATTGGCTTCGCCTCATTCAGTCCTAACTGAACAAAGGGTTGCGGGTACAACCCGGTCGCTCGAAAGAAAGCCGGATGGCCAAACAGTGCGCGAATCCACTGGCTGGCGGTTTTCTGTGTACAACAGTGGTAGATATTACGCCAGGGCGATTGCGCGACGTTTTCCAGTTGCTCCGAAGAGAGTCGGTTCGCATCTCGGTAGGCACGACTGGCGAGCTCGAGCTGACCGTCCATTTCAAGTGCGAACGCGCGCCTCCGATGCACTGTCACCAAGTGAGCGGAAATAGTTAAAGCACGGTCGTAGTGCTCGATAGCTGATTTCCAACGGCCGTGTACCTCTTCATGTTGGGCGAGGCCGGTCCAGGTCTCGGCAATGTCAGGCGCAAGTTCTGTGGCTCGAGACAGCAGTTCTTCTGCTTGCTGCATATAGCCCGACTGTAGGGCGATCATACCCAGCCCATGAACCAGTAAGGGCTCATCAGGCGCCTCTTGCAGCAACTGACGATAGGCGCGCTCGGCCTTTGAAATCTCACCTTCTTGATGCATCGCCCGCGCTTCGGCGACCTGTTGTTGAAAGTCAGGCATGACTGATCTCATCGTTCGGGTCGGCGGCACGGCTTTGACCCAAAAAACGAAAGTCACCATCTATGCGATGTCGATCAATTAACATCTTTAAGTGCGCGCACCGGTCGAAGCGCCTCCCCTCGAAGTCCTCCCAGGGTATGCGGCTTTCGAGCAGTTTCTGATGTAAACGGTCCAGCATCGCCTCAAAGTCCCAGCAGTACTCGAAAGATGGCAGCACTTCTTTCATCCTTGCAAAGTCTACTTTGTAGGATCGCTTATCTGGCGATGCATCTGGAGCAAACGACAAATGCGATCCAGGAACCACTCCTTTGATTCGAGCCGCTATTTCCACGACCTGCAAATTACCGTTGGGATCGCCAACGTTGACCGTAGCCCCGGACACCAAGCGGGCGTCTTCACGCAAGGAACAGAGAATAGACTCGGCTATCGCCTGCACATGTACTAGCGGTCGCCATGCCGTGCCACGGCTTTTCAAACGAACCTCACCGGTCGCCAGGGCCCATGCCATAAGATTATTGACGACCAAGTCAAAGCGCAGCATAGGAGATTCTCCGTATGCGGTAGCAAAGCGCAGGCAAACAGTTTCAAAGGCGCGGCTTGTCAGCGCCTTGATTTGATCCTCGGCCGCGAGTTTGGCTCGTGCGTAGGGCGTGAGCGGGCGCGGCAAGGTGTCTTCGTTCGCCAACTCTTCTCCCGCAAGGCCATAGACGCTGCAGGTAGAGGCAAACACAAATCGCCTTACCCCCACCGCCTTCGCGAGTCTCGCGAGGCGTACCGAACCGCTGTGGTTGATGTCCATCGTGACATTTGCATCCAGGTCGCCCAAGGGATCGTTGGATAGGCCCGCTAGGTGGACCACGGCGTCGAACCCTTCTACGTGTTCAGCCTCAACGTCCCGGATATCCGATCGCATTTCCCCAATCGCGATATCTCTCGCTGAAAACTCGCATTCGGAAAAAAGCTGACTGTCGAGACCATGTACCTCGAACCCCGCATCTACAAGTCGGGGCACCAAAGCGCTGCCTATGTAGCCCTGATGGCCCGTTACTAGCACCTTCACGGTAGCTGTACCTCAGTAGATTCGACCTGACTCCAGGGCGGCTCTTGCTGTCGCCATAACGCCTCAAGACGCACAGCGTCTTCCGGGTAGTCGACACAATGCCAAAAACCCGGATGACGAAACGCTGCGAGCTGACCGTCTCGCGCAAGTGAAGGTAGGATTTCCTGCTCCCAGCCACCCGGGCTTTTACCCAAGTAAGCCAGAATCTCTGGTTCAACGACAAAGAACCCGCCATTAATCCATCCGGCCATAGACTGGTGCTTCTCATAAAAAGCGGACACATAACCGCCGTCGAGTAGCAGGTGACCAAAACGCGCAGGTGGGTGTACGGCGGCAACAGTCACTAAGCAGCCGCTGGCTCTATGAAATTCCTCAAGCGCTGCCAAATCGATATCAGCAACTCCATCGCACCAGGCCAGCATGAATGGGCCTGAGCCATACGCCGCAATTTGCCGGATACGTTCCCCGCTGGTGCTTTGCTCACCGGTATGCAAAGTCCGCACCGTCCAGCGCTGTGGCAAAGCGAGCTCGGGGCCAACACCGCACCAAAGATCCGAATAGCTATCGATTCCTTCTACCAACTCGGGCCCGCGATGTCCCAGAGCTATGCAAAAATCCCGATAGCCGTAGCGGGCAAAACGCTGCATCACATGCCAGATCAACGGTTTTCCCGCGACCGGATAGAGTGCCTTTATGGGCGCGGCCGGTCCTACGCCCAGACGCCGCCCCTGTCCACCTGCGAGGATTGCGACCTCCACCCTACTGGCTCGATTTATCCGCAGTAAAAAACAGACTGGATGCCGTGTCAGGATCAAAGTTCAAGTTTAGAAACACGGCGAGAAACTGTTGATCTTTCGCCAAACTAGGCAGCTTGTTCGAGTGGGGATCAATCCAGGTAACTACGGTGCCCGAGTTCTCCATTGCGGCTATTAAGGATTTCCGCAGCCCCGCAGATTGCTCGCGCAGCAGCCAATCATCGACCTTGCTCAACCACGCTTGACTGCTATCCAGCTCGACGCTGGCGCGTAGTATCCGCCAGGTCCCAGCGTAGTTTTTTTGTCGCAGCGGAGTCCCTGCTTGCCGTAGGCACCAAACCGCGCTGGCCGATCTAGCACGACGAGCGATGCCATTGTGGCCGCTGTCTGGAAGATAGCTTTCAGCGAGGTTTATAGCAGTAATGAAGGCTTCGCCCGGTATACCCGCGCTCTGCTGTTCTGAGCTCACGTTGTGCCCGTGTATTCGATAGCGCGCTAGGTGTGCCGGCTCTAACCACCAGTCGTAGCGACTGGCAATGCGCATGTAAAGCTCCCAATCAATCGTATAGAGAAAATCCGTTCGATAAGCGCCCAGGTTTTCGTAAGCTTCGCGACGAATAACGGGGCATGGCGGATTCAATAGATTGGCGACACCGATATCTTGAATCCAATTTGCGGCAATTCCGCGCTCGCCGTTGCGAATCTGGCTACGCCCGAGCACCCGGTTACGGTCATCGATCAACTCATAGCCACAAGACGCACCACCCAAGGACGAGCCCGCCGATTCGACCGCAGCACCCAGGGTCGCATAGAAGCCTCCGAGCACTAGATCATCGTCGTGCAATAGGTGCACCCAGTATCCGCGACTCAGTGAAACTGCATCGTTCCAGTTTTGTTGCAGGCTTACGGTGTGCTCACGCCGGTAGTAGCGCACGAGACTTCCCGCTACCTCACCCACTAGAGAACGCAATGGTGGCTGGGTGCCATTGTCAAGGACAACGACCTCCATCTCGGCACTTCCCGGATACTGGTTTAACACGCTTGCGAGGCATTCAGGCAAAAAACGAGAGCGACCGTATACCGGGATCACTACGCTCCAGAAAGGTCGACGCTCGATTGTCTTTGGACCGTTGATTTTCGGATAACGATTGCCACTAAACTCAATAGTCTCTTGCGGGCTCTGGTCCAAAGTTTGCTGCTCGCAGCGCTTGCTTAGCCGGGACGCCAGATACGGGTAATTTCGCCGAAGACCTTGCTTAAATAGTTGCGCCGCCGATTCAACATCATCTTGTTGTCGGATGCTTGCGAGTGCCAGTAGCGCTCGTCCATCTTCCGGTTCATCGTCACCTAAGGCCGCAAGCAGCGGCTGCGCTTTTGCGAACTCGCCCAGATCCTGCAGTACGATCGCCTGCCAGTAGCGCAGATCCTCATGGGTCGGTTCAAAAAGCAATCCGGCACGCAAGTACCGCAGCGCATAGTGCAAACGACCGGCCAGTAGTTCTCTGTCGCCGAGGCGAAGCGCCAACTCAGTGAAATACCATTGCTGCTGCTTGTTACACTGAGATTTACTCAGCCCAAGGACACCTTCACCGAGCTCTGCTTCACTATGTTGTGGATCTAACGTAAGTGAACGCTCAAAACACGCCGCAGCTCCCGCTGTTTCACCATTCGCCAAAGAAACCCAAGCAAGGTC
>JBCCNK010000163.1:0-7745 GCA_039025875.1 Pseudomonadota bacterium | reverse complement strand
GGCCAGGCCGAGGCCGTGCTGCGCCGACTGGACCTGCCGTATCAGAAAGTTCTGCTGTGCGGAGGAGACCTGGGCTTCGGTTCTCGCAAAACCTACGACCTCGAAGTCTGGCTACCGGGACAGCAGAAGTACCGGGAAATCTCGTCCTGTAGCAACTTCGGCACCTTTCAGGCGCGTCGCATGCAGGCCCGCTGGCGCAATCCAGCGACCGGCAAACCGGAGCTAATCCACACCTTGAATGGATCGGCGCTGGCGATTGGTAGAACTCTGGTTGCGGTACTTGAGAACTATCAGGGGGAAGACGGCAGCGTCGCCGTACCATCCGCCCTTCAGCCCTATATGGGTGGATGTAAACGCATCAGTATCAGCTAGGCGCTTCGACTTAAAGACACCTGCTAACCTGAACCTAAAATGGACTATCTGCCGATTAGCCTTCGCCTGCGCGGACAGCCCGTGGTGCTGGTTGGAGCCGGTACGGTAGCCTATCGCCGAGCTGAAAACCTGCTCGCGGCTGGGGCTCAGCTGTTAGTAATCGCGCCGGAGCGAGATGCGCGCTTTTCTGTTCTTGCCGAGCAGCATGAATTCAGATGGCATTCACGTGGGTATGAGCCAGGTGATTTAGGAGGAGCGGTACTCGTGGTCGCCGCCACGTCGGATCGCGAAGTCAATCGAGCGGTTCATAAAGAGGCAACCCATCTAGGCCTGCCGGTAAACGTCATAGACAACCCGAGTCTATGCACGTTTATTTTTCCGGCCGTGGTTGACCGGTCGCCGTTGACCGTCTCGATCAGCAGCAGTGGAGGTAGCCCGGCCGTTGCTCGTTCCATCCGCGCGCGAATCGAAGCCATTCTGCCGATGGGCACTTCAGAAATTGCGCGCTTCGGTCGATCCTATCGAGATCGGATTCGTGATGCAGAGATCAGCGAAGACGAGCGGCGACGTATCTGGGAATCCATCGTGGACGGATCGATCGCACAGCTGCTGTTGAGCAACCGCTGGCAGGCCGCCGAACAACGGCTGGCCGACCTGCTCGACCACAATGAGGCCTCGGTGACGGGCGAGGCTTATCTTATCGGCGCCGGTCCAGGAGACCCGGAGCTCATGACGTTCAAGGCGCTGCGATTGCTCCAGCGTGCAGATGTAGTTCTGCATGATCGCCTGGTGAATCCCGAGATCGTTGCAATGGCGAGACGAGATGCTCAGAAGCTCTACGTGGGCAAACGGCGCTCTGAGCACAGCGTACCTCAGGAGACGATTAACAAGACCCTGGTGAGCCTAGCGAAGGAGGGCAAGGTGGTGGCCCGGCTGAAAGGTGGAGATCCGTTCGTCTTTGGTCGCGGGGGCGAGGAGATCGAAGAGCTGGCTCGTGAGGGCATTGCTTTTCAGGTGGTGCCCGGGATCACCGCTGCCAACGCCGCTGCCTGCTACTCGGGCATTCCGCTCACGCACCGCGACTACGCGCAGTCGGTTCGCTTCGTTACGGGGCACACGAAAGATGGCAAACTGCAGCATCGCTGGGAGGAGTTTCTCAGCGATACCGAGACCCTGGTGTTTTACATGGGCCTGGTAGGCCTCAAGATTATCTGCGAGCAGCTCATTGCTCATGGAAGGGATCCGGACACCCCATTGGCGCTAGTTGAACGGGCGACGTCATCTGATCAGCGCTTGTTGACCGGCACACTGGCCAGCGCGGCGGAGCTCGTGGAGAGCACAAGCCCCCAACCCCCGACCCTGATCATCGTAGGAAAAATCGTAAAGCTGGCGGACACGCTCCGTTGGTATGGCGCCGGCTGACCCGAAATGTTGAGTCTTGCCAGACGCTATCTCTTGGCGCCCAACATCTGGGTGCTGCTGCTTCTCTATTGCTTTGCCGTTCTGGCGATCAGCCGCCAGATTCCATCGCACCTTTCGACAGCGCCTTGGACGAGTATCGCAGGCCCGGCTGGTGCTTGGGTTGTGTCAGACGGTATGGCCTTCGAACGTCGCAGTGGTGAGGACGCGCAATGGACCGGCTCGGGGGAGGGCCCTCATTTTGGCTCGCGCTGGATCAGGGTCGCTGGCGAACCTCAATTTTTAGAGCTTACACTCTGCCTGGCGGATCCTCCGATTTCGGGCATCGCCAACGTCTTTCTCGCGTCCGAACGCCGAGGTCAACTCGACTTCAACCGTCAGTACGAGCTGTACCAAATCGGCGAGTCAGGCGGCGACCTCTGTGCGAGCGATCGGTTTCCAAGACGTACTGGGGACGGTGCGGCGGTATTCCAGGTTCAACTACATAAACCTGATGCGCCCCTGACAGTAAGCAAGCTGCACGTGCGCCCCCTTGAAGAAAACCCGCGATGGCTTCATACGCGACAAGTCTTGCTCGTTGTTGGCCTTTTGCTAGTGGCGTTGGCGTTTTTGCCGTATCTACGGTTCAGCTATCCCCTAGTGGCGTTAGCTGGCACGGGGATTGTTGCTGGAATCCTGTTTGGATGCCTGGCCACCGTAGAGGTTAAGGCTACAGCCTATAAGGTCCTGACCGGCGGACGAGCAGCATCGACCGAGTCGATGCCTACTAGCACATTGGAGTTTGAATCAGAGAAGTCGCCTTCGCTCGAATCGACGGATCGACTGCCGTTGCCTGAGAGTGTCGAGACTTTGGAGCTGAATCACTTACTGACTAAGCCGTTTCCACTAGGCGGCTTTTCTATTTTTACGTATCTACACGCGGTACTGTTTTTCGGCGCAGCATTTTTTTTGGGGCTCGTCAGAAGCTTCGCGCCGCTCGAGATCGCTTTACTGGCTCCGGTCACCGAGATTATGCAGATGTTGGTACCGGGCCGGGGGCCCGGGTTCTCGGATGCGCAGGTCGATTGGCTTGGGGTCGCTGTCGCCTGGATTCTACTCCTGGGACTGCGACGAACTCGTTGGTGGCACGGTAGAGGCAAACGATTGTTTCTGCATTAAAAACGCATCGACGAGAATGGCACCGGCTTCTGTCAGCAGTACATCTTGATGGGCCAGATCGTTTGCCCGGACCACCAACTGATCGTCGTCCACCTCGTTGCTTGCTTCCTGCTCATTCACCTCGTCCAGTTTGTCCAGGCTTGGGACCGGCTCCTTGCCCTGTGCGACTCGAAGACGGTTCTCGATAGCGAGGGATCGATCCTCTCGCTCCTGTCGCTGTCGCTGCCGTTCGACCTCGTTCAGCGAGATGCTGTCTATGGAACGATTCTCTTCGGCAATTTCGAGTTGGTCTTTCAGATAGCGAAACTCGGGATTCTTCTCGCTTCGTGCTCTGAAAATCTCGGCCAGACGAGGGACCAGCGCGTCAATATTGCTATAGCGACGATGACGAACCGCATTGATTTGATCCCAATCGAGCGCGTTATCGAGCGACGATTCGCCGATCTCGTCGGGGTCGTAAAGCGATGGAAAATCGATGTCCGGCACGACGCCGCGATTTTGCGTGCTATCACCGGAGATGCGGTAAAACTTGCTCTCGGTAATCTTAAGCTGACCTTCGGTGAGAGGAACCATCGTCTGCACCGTGCCCTTGCCGTAGGTTCGGTCACCGACGATCAGTCCGCGTCCGTAGTCCTGGATGGCTCCCGCGAAAATCTCAGAGGCCGACGCGCTCAATCGATTCACCATTACCACCAACGGACCGTCGTAAAAGTCCGAGCGTAGGCGTTTGCCATCGCGCCAGACGCGGCGGGACGAATGGCGGATTTGAACGGTGGGTCCGTACTCGATAAACAAGCCCGTGAGCTCGTTTGCTTCTTGCAAGCTGCCTCCGCCGTTATTGCGCAGATCAACAATGATCCCTTCGACGCCCTCGTCTTGCAGTTCAGCTAGAAGCAGCTTTACGTCGCGCGTGGTACTTTTGTAGTTCTCATCACCCCGGCGCATCGCCTCAAAATCGATGTAAAACGTCGGGATATCGATCACGCCGACGCGAATGCTCTCACCGTCGCCACTTGGCAGTTCAAGTATTCGTTTTTGAGCAGACTGTTCTTCGAGCTTTACCTTGTTGCGAACGATTTGGATGGTCTTCGCCTGAGCACCAGCAGGTGAATTCGCCGGCAGAACCTGGAGTCGAACCGTGGAGCCCTTGGGGCCGCGTATGAGCTGCACCACTTCATCGAGCCGCCATCCAATAACATCCTCGAATGACCCTTTATCTCCCTGACCGACCGCGATGATCCTATCTGAAGGCTGAAGCTCGCCCTGCTTATCGGCCGGGCCAGCAGGCACTATGCGAGCTACTCTCGTGTACTCATCTTCCGGCGAAAGAACGGCACCGATGCCCTCTAGAGAAAGCCGCATATTGATATTGAAGTTCTCGGAGCGACGCGGAGAAAAGTAGTTTGTGTGCGGATCGTATAGCTCGGTAAGCGAGTTGGCGAAGATCTGAAAGGCATCCTGAGCGTTATATTGCTGAACGCGATTTAGTTGGTTCGTATAACGCTTGCGCAGCGTCGGCTCTATTTCTTCCGCGGGCTTCTCGGCAAGCCTCAGGTTTAAGGCTTGATTCTTGAGCTGCAGGCGCCATCGCTCATTGAGCTCTTCTTCGCTGAGCGCCCATTCACGCGATTCGGTATCAAGATCGAGGAAGTCGTCTTCCTCGAAGTCCATTGCCGCAATTTCATCGGACAATGAATCCAGAACCCACTCTAGGCGGTCCAACAAACGTTCGTGATATATATTGAAGATGTTGAAGCCTGCGTCCAACTTGCCTTTTGGCAGGTCCTCATCCATCTGGAACCGATAGCGCTCAAACTCCGCAGTATCGCTCAACGTCAAAAACATGCGACCGCCATCGAGGTTATCGAGGAAGCTATCAAGATGAGCAGAGGAAAGCTCGTTGCTGTACGGCATTTTGCTGTAATGCCGCTGCTCCAACTGCTCCAGCAACTCAGCGACTGTGTCTTGCTGGGCTTTGGTATATTCGACCAGCGCGGACGCCGGCAGGGCAATCAGGCTGACTATCAGGCCTACAATCAGCGCGCACTTTTGTGTAAACGTTGCGACTTCTGGTTGATGATCCATCGGGCGATCGAGAGAGGGGTAGTTGGCGAAGGCGGAAGCAGTCAAAACAATTAAGTCCTCGTTGTTATTCGAGTCATCATAAGAACTGGCTGAAAGGCCATGCTCGGAGTGAGTGTAACTGCCCCCATCGGAGCGTGAAAGTGATCGCTTTTACGGGCGTATCGGCTCGCATGGAGCTGAGTAGCGCACCAACCGACCAGCATCGAAGCGGACGCGTACAGCGAAATGCGCTTGCGATGTGTGACCAGCAAACTGCGTGAATTCTGGTGCTGAATGGATGACTACTCAAAGCCAAACACCGCTTGTACGGTCGCCGTGAGTGTTAGGTAGCCCGCGTTGAAGCTTTCGGCCGACTCGTTCAGCGTATCGGTAGCGCTTGCCATCATGACAGCACGTTCGCGAACCTGGCTCATTGGCCTCGGTATGGCGCGAGAGCTGGCATTGAGAGTGAGAACTTCGCCCACTGACGCTCCCAGCGCTTTAGCCAGGGCGTCCGCACGGTCGCGTGCATTTTGCGCTGCATCTGCGAGAACCTGCTGATAAAGCGACTCTTCTTCTTCGACTTTGAGCACCGGTGGATCCACTCGGTTCACACCGAGTTCGGCCAGCGTCACCAACAGCGCACCCAGATCTTCGAGATTGAGGAGTCTGATTTCTATCGAACGAGCCACTTCGTATCCTGAGAGTTGCTGCTCCCGATCTCGCTCTACCCATCGATATTGAGGATTCACACGTAGCCCCGTCGTATCGATATCGGCATCCTCTACGCCGATTGCCCTAAGTGCCTGCAACGCATTAGCCGTTACATTATCGGTCTTTGCACGCGCTTCATTCACGTCTGCAGCGCGTTCGAAAACCTCGACGGACAAAAGGGCCATATCGGGCTGCACGCGGCGCTCAGCTTTGCCGGTAACGCTGATGGTGCGCTCTGAGATCCCCGCATCGCCTTGCTGCGCAAAGGCTGGAATCGCCAGGCTCGGCAATGCGGCGAAGACTGCGCACACGAAAAAGTGTACCAGTGGTTTGGCGTGCGTCTGCGTAGCAGGCTTACGTGCGATGAAACTAAAACCTTGGGGCCGCATGATCCTCTCTAACCGCTATTTACAGTGCTGCCTGAAACTTTGCTCGTCTGTCCTAACCGGCTAACGACCAGAAGCAAAAGCTTAATAGAACCGAAAGCGCTATCGCCATGCAGGTTCTATAACTAATCGACCGATAAACGATGTTTTGGTTCCGCAGCGGTGAATACCAGCGTCGGTTCCTGGGGCGCCCACAAACGCCGAACTCGGTTTACCTGCGACTCACGAACTTCGGTGAGGATGTTGTTAGTAAGTACGCTTGACTCTCTACTTTGGTTGACGAGTGAAAAAAAGAACCAGCTCTCTCGGCTGCCGAGTTCCATGCCCACAAAGCTGAAGCTCGCGAGGTCGGGCGTACTGCCCAGGTAAAAGCGCGAGCCAATGTAGGATGCGAACATCGACCTGACTTCTGGTGTATCTCGCAACACAACGGACTTGCCGGCTATAGCCGACAAGGCGAGCTCAAGGTCCTCTGGGTAAAGGCGCATCGCCACGTCGAGGCGACCACCGTCAGACCATTCGAGCTCGCTGTAACTCTGATGCGATGGGTGGGGGCGGGCGAAAGTCGATAGACACAGCAGGGAAAGAACAAAAACCCATCGCCATGCAATATCCAGGGTGCGTAAGCAAGACGGCATCCGCTCGGTACTCTGAAAGCACTTGTCCGAGTAGAGGACCGTCTTCGTAACAATCCGCGAATCCATGGGCCTTTTTCCTACCGATCTCCCACCGATTTCCTGCTGATGTCCTACTGAATCGTCTGCTTCCAGTCCTCCTCGTTTTGCCGCCTCATCGGATTCGGATCCTCACTTTCTTTGAACATCCGGAAGCGACTCTTCTGGATCTTACGTGGCCAGTCGTTGTCCGCCTCGTTTGCGTCTGCGGTCTGTCGCTGGGGGTCAAAGCTGATCGACATAATCTCGCGGTCACGCACCAGGACCTTCGTGACCTGGTCAGTATCGCGTCGCCAGATCTCGGCTGGGATCATCAGCTCCTCAATGTCCCCGTCGGCGTAAGTGATTCGAAGCGGTAATGGGGTCACAAGGTCCCCCTTGTTCGCGAACGTCACCGCATAGAAGTTGGCGCCTTCCTTTAATATCGCCAGCTCCCGATCGGTCAGCTTTTTCTTGAGCTTCTCGAACTGTGAGTAGTCCCAGGGGGTAACGTCGTATTCATCGTAGCTGTTGTAGAAGTCTTCGAGCTCTGGTCGCCGATCGATAAATCGACCCGTTCCTTCGTTCCGGCTGTCGGTGATGTTGACCTCCCGCGCGGCCTCCTGCTCGCGGTGCCACGCTTTCTCGATATCCGGATCGCGCGTGTCGATCTGAAAAAGCTCGACGTTTTCGATGGCGATATCGACGAAGCCGGTGCTGTAAAACCAGGCGCGCCAGAACCAGTCGAGATCGACGGCCGATGCATCTTCCATCGCCCGAAAGAAATCGGCCGGGGTGGGCCGTTTAAACTTCCAGCTGCGTGCGTAGTTTTTGAAGGCGTAGTCAAACAGCTCGCGACCCATGATCGTCTCGCGCAGCACATTGAGTGCGGTAGCCGGTTTACCGTAGGCGTTGTTGCCAAACTGATAAATGGACTCGGAGTTGGTCATGATCGGAACCTGCGGCTCACTGGTCATGT
>JBCCNK010000162.1:0-7788 GCA_039025875.1 Pseudomonadota bacterium | reverse complement strand
TGATCTGATCAAAGAACAGATTCGAGTTGCCTTTGGTGAAAGGCTCTCCGTAGCTCAAGAAGACATCGGTTTCTCTGGCCACGCAATAGAATGTCGAATCACCGCGGAAGACCCAAGAGACGACTTTTTCCCCTCTCCAGGATGTATTGAAAAATTCGTAGCACCGTCAGGTAATAACATCC
This sequence comes from Pseudomonadota bacterium, assembly GCA_039025875.1. Lineage (GTDB taxonomy): Bacteria > Pseudomonadota > Gammaproteobacteria > Pseudomonadales > Halieaceae > Congregibacter. Next base: position 7,606 of record JBCCNK010000162.1, on the reverse strand, counting down.
GTGTCGATACTCACTGCTTCTCTGGGTATGTCGTAACGCCTTTTTACGATTCCATGATTGCAAAGCTGATTACCACCGGGTCTGATCGAGCGGAGGCTATTGAGAACATGAAGTCGGCACTTGGCAACTTTACTGTTGAGGGTATTGAAACAAACATACCATTTCTTCAGTTCTTAATTGAACAGAAAGACTTTATAGCTGGAGATATAGACATTAAGTGGATTGAAAGAGATGTGATGAAGAAGTTCGTGTAGCGTTGTCTACCTTAACGTCTCAAGCCGGATAATCGATACTCATGAAATAAAACGGCTTATGTAGCGTTGCATTCATCGATAGAACAATAGTAATCGTTGGTTCTGCCCGGCCCATTGAACACGCCACCTGGCCACGCGCCACCGGCTTATGCGTGTTGCACACATTGAGACTCCCTAGCTTTCCTCAACTGGCGTTCGTGTGGTGGCTTCAGTTCGTGGAGTGGCTTCAAATGTAAAGGCCACACCCGAGAAGACGAAGTGTTGCGCCTGAGGCGTGAGCTGACGTGAGTCTAGACGAGTTGGGATTCTTTGAAAGAGCTGGCAGCGTCCTTCACCAAAAAGATACAGTGGATTACCACACAATCGAGCGTGGTCGCGACGCGGATCCCGTGACCATGGTGTGCCTACAGCTTACCGTATACTTATCCCTGACATTACTCTGCGTTGTTCTATGGCAAAGAAACCTGAATCCCGTCATGCGAAGCAGCGAGGGCCTTCGGATCCGCACGCCGAACGCGAGGCGCGTCGCTACGAACATCCTATAGCCTCGCGCACAGCGATACTGGATTTGCTCCGGGGCGCCGATGCCCCGCTGCCTATGGAGGGTATCTCTTCAGCGTTTGCGCTCACGTCAGATCGTGATCTCGAAGCCCTTCGTCGCAGGCTTCGGGCTATGCAGCGGGATGGGCAGGTACACGTCGATCGCCGGGGAGGATTCGGCGCCGCCGATGCCCTGCACTTGCTGCGCTGCCGCGTTCAAGGTCATCGTGATGGTTATGGCTTCGCTATTCCCGATGGGGAATCGGACGACGTGTTTCTAACTGCTCGGCAGATGCGGAGTCTGTTTGATGGAGATACGGTGCTGGTGGCGATAACGGGCTCTGATCGTCGTGGTCGCCCAGAAGGCAAGGTCGTCGAGATCCTTGAGCGCGGCGTTTCACAGGTCGTGGGGCGTTATCAGGAAGAGAGCGGTATCGGGTTTGTCTTGCCGGACAATGCACGGCTTACCCAGGAGATCTTAATTCCGCCTCGGGAGAAGAACGGAGCCACCAGCGGCCAGATCGTTACTGCGCTGATCACTCATTACCCGGATCAGCGTTTAGGAGCGAAGGGCAGAATCACTGAGGTACTCGGCGAACACCTGGATCCGGGGCTTGAGATCGATATAGCGATTCGATCCCACAACATTCCCTGGGAGTGGCCGGAGGCGGTTCAGCGCGAGGCGGGGTCGCTGCGCGATGAGCCAAGTGATTCTGATAAAGACCATCGCGTTGACTTGCGCGACAAGCCCTTCGTTACGATTGACGGTGAGGATGCTCGGGATTTTGATGACGCAGTGTTCTGCGAGCGTCGCCGCAGCGGGGGCTGGCGTCTCTGGGTCGCGATTGCCGATGTCTCACACTATGTGCAATCGGGGAGTGCACTGGACGACGAGGCGCAGGCGCGCGGTAACTCTGTTTACTTTCCAGAGCGTGTCGTGCCGATGTTCCCGGAGGTGTTGTCGAATGGTTTGTGTTCACTCCGGCCGCGGGTGGACCGGCTGGCTCTCGCCGTAGAAATGGAGCTGAGCGACACTGGCGAACTTGGTGCCTTTCGTTTTTGCGAGGCCGTCATCCACTCGCACGCTCGGCTCACCTACACGCAAGTCGGAACATTGATAGAAGATGGGACGTGTGACGACATTCCTAGAGAGCTAGGTGGCCCGCTCAAATCACTGCACTCGCTTTACTCGGTACTTAAGGAGGCCCGGCAACAGCGCGGTGCAATCGATTTTGAAACCGTTGAGACCCGTATCGTCTTTAACGAAGCCCGAAAGATCGAGTCGATTGAACCCGTTCGGCGAAATGATGCCCATCGTCTGATCGAGGAATGTATGTTGTGTGCGAACGTCGCGGCAGCGCGTTTCTTCGATACTCACAATCTGCCTGTTTTGTATCGAGTTCACACCGGCCCCAGCGGAGAGAAGCTCGAAAATTTACGCGCGTTTCTCTCAGAGTTGGCGCTGGGCTTGGGCGGCGGTGAGGCACCCACACCGACAGATTATCAGCGCTTGATGTCAGATATCGCTGAGCGCGACGATCGTTCAGTTATTCAGACCATGCTGCTGCGCTCATTGAGTCAGGCGGTGTATACGCCCGAAAACAACGGGCACTTCGGCCTGAACTACCCGGCTTATGCACATTTCACTTCCCCGATTCGACGTTATCCAGATCTGTTGGTGCACCGAGCTATACGTAGCATCGTTCGCTCAAAAGCGCGTTCGAAGCTGGTCAAGCGCCTGCGCGGAACGCCTCGACAGCCAATCGAATCAGGCTACGGTTACGGTATTCCGCAAGTTGCGGCGTTTGGCGAACACTGTTCGATGACAGAACGCCGCGCAGACGACGCGACCCGCGATGTGCAGGCCTGGCTCAAGTGCGAGTACCTTCGCGACCGGGTCGGTGAGACGTTCGACGGAGTTGTGAGCGCAGTTACCAATTTTGGCTTGTTCGTAGAGCTGTCAGATCTCTACATCGAAGGCCTTGTGCACATAACCTCATTGCCGGGGGACTACTACCGCTTTGATCACGCTCAGCAACGGCTTGTTGGTGAGCGGACTGGACGGAGCTATCGGTTAGGAGCACGGTTGCAGGTTCTGGTTGCCGCAGTAAACCTTGATGAAAAAAAGATCGACCTGGAACCCGCCGGAGAAACGCAAACTAGGGCCAGAAAAACTGGCCACAAGGCTGGTTACAAAACCGCCAAAGAAAGCGGCAAAGAGACCGGTAAAACGACTGGCAAAAAGAGCCGTAAAAAAAGTGGCGCTAAGGCCGCCGAAGGCAAGCGAAATCAAAAGAAGCGCAAGGGCAAGGGGTCTACGGCCGGTTCATCATCTACAAGCAAAGGTTCCGAGTCGCAAAAGGTCGACCGCACCGCTAAATCCACTCGGCGCAAAGCGAACAAGCGGAAAAACGATCGCTCAGCCTCGACTGCGCGAACCACGGGCGGGGCCCGAAGTACTTCGGGTCGCCAATGACCGAGCGCGCCTTCGGCATTCATTCAGTCCTCGAAATCCTCAAGCAGGATCCTCAATCCGTTCAAGAGCTGGTACTTCTCACTGGTCGGCTGGACAAACGGGCCACCGCATTGATGCAGCGCGCAGAAGCTGCGGCAGTGCCAGTTCGACGTTCATCGCGCGCCGAGCTGGATCAGATGGTCGATGGGCGCCATCAGGGTGTTGTAGCACTGCTTTCCAGTGTCCGAGTGAGCAAACCTGATCTGCGTTGGAGCGAGGCTCAGCTAGTCGCGGCCGTAAAGGCTTCTCAGCGGGCCTTGGTTCTAGTCCTCGATGGTGTGACCGATCCTCACAATCTGGGAGCTTGTTTACGTAGCGCTGATGCGGCCGGTGCACTAGCGGTTGTGATCCCGAAGGATAAGGCGGCAGATGTGACCTCGGTGGTGCGTAAAGTGGCCTGCGGGGCCTGTGAGACCGTACCGCTGGTGCGCGTCACAAATCTTGCTCGAACACTGGGTGCCTTGAAAGAAGCAGGAGTCTGGGTCTACGGTGCTGCTGGTGATGCTGATCAGAGTCTCTACGAAGTCGCCGCGAGCGGCTCAATAGCTTTGGTGATGGGTTCGGAGGGCCGGGGTTTGCGGCGCCTGACGCGCGAGATATGCGATTTTTTGGTTTCCATTCCGATGGCAGGAGCAGTTTCGAGCCTGAACGTGTCTGTGGCCACCGGTGTGTGTTTGTTCGAGCTGCAACGGCAGCTTCGACGTCGCAATGATGCGTGCTAATGCTGCTTGCGATGGCTAGTAACGACCTGTAATATCCGCGCCTCAAAATTTACTGCGGTCACACTTGTGACTGCATCTCCTTGTTGCACAGTGCGTGCTTTGATTGCCTCATCTTGGCTCACTTAACTTGGCTCACTAGGCGCGGTTCGTGAACGCCGATCGCTCCTGCCTCGTAAGAGTGACCTATTAAAGGGAATCGGGCCGTCGCTGGTAACCTAATCCGAAAGGAGTTCGCCGATGCGACACTATGAGATCGTGTTCATGGTGCACCCGGACCAGTCTGAGCAGGTCCCGGGCATGATTGAACGCTACAGCAATACCATTACTAAAGATGGTGGGGTCGTTCATCGACTCGAAGACTGGGGTCGACGCCAGCTAGCCTACCCGATCGCAAAAGTCCACAAAGCTCACTACATTCTTATGAATGTCGAAGCGTCAAACGACGCCATGGACGAGCTTACCACCACTTTTCGCTACAACGACGCGGTCATTCGCAATCTCGTTATGCGTCGTGACTCGCCGGACGTTTCTGAATCTCCGATCATGAAGGCGGAGAAAGAAAGCCGGGAGCGCAAATCACGGTACGAGGAGCGGCAGCCAAGTGACGGCGCGAAAAGCGAGCGTGACGATTCTCGCGACGAGAAGGGTGAAAAGCCATCCGCAAGTGCCGATGCTGGCGCGCAAGCCGCCAATAGCGACGCGTAACTTGGCAGCACGACAGGGGAGAAACTAGACATGGCACGTTTTTTTCGCCGCCGTAAATTCTGCCGCTTCACCGCAGAAGGCGTAAAAGAAATAGACTACAAGGATCTGGATACGCTTAAGGCATACGTATCCGAGACCGGCAAGATTGTTCCAAGTCGGATTACCGGAACCAAAGCTAAGTATCAACGACAGCTTGCAACGGCCGTCAAGCGGGCGCGTTTTCTGGCCTTGCTTCCATACACCGACGGGCATCGCTGATACCCGCACCGCCGCTAATCGGTAGGTGCTAATCAGGTAAGCGAATACGCGGGAGGGCGAGACGCCCCTATGCACGGTCTAGCCCGAATCGCCATGAATGGGCGCTATCGCGCCCTTCTACTCGCAGTTGCTTGTTTTGCAACGGTGTTGGGTGCCTGGCTTGGCGCTGCGATCGTCGCGCTGGTCACGCTGCGTAAAGGTGTTCAGGAAGGCGTATGGGTGCTTCTTTGGGCAGGCCTGCCAGTTTTGGTTCTGGCGAAAGTCAGCGGGGACGGAAGTGTCCTCGCTCTGCTGCTAGGTACATCGATACTCGCGATCGTTCTGCGCAGCACGGTCAACCTGTCTTTGGCGGCGCTGGCAGCGACGGCGGTCGCGCTGCTGACCGGTATTGGGCTGGTCTTGTTTGCACAAGAGCTCCTAGTCGAGCTCGCCAAAGTATTCGCAGGCTTTATCGCATCTCTTGAGCAGCAGACCGCCGGGCAGGAGCCAGCAGCAATGCGATTATTACCGCCGACAGAGACTCAGTTGGCGGGCATGCTGGGAACAGCGAACGGCGCTATGAGCTTCTTGTGTTTGGCTCTGGCCCGCTACTGGCAAGCGGCACTGTACAACCCGGGGGGATTCGGGAAAGAATTTCGAGCCCTCAGGCTACCTCAGCCGGTGGTTTTTGTTCTTCTGGCTGCGAGCCTTGGGGCAGCAAGTGTAGGCCCAGAATATAGAAGCTGGGGCACTGCGGCACTGGTACCGCTGACGGTTGCAGGATTTGCATTACTCCACGCGCGAGTCCACTTGCGTAGGAGCGGCAGCTTTGGTTTGTCGCTACTTTATGCAACCTGGTTAGTGTTCGACGCTGTCAAATTAGTGTTGGTTGGTTTTGCCGTCGCCGACGCTGTGTTGGACTTTCGGCGTCGCTGGGGTCAGAACGACCCTACCGCGGTCGGGCAAAACCAAAGCGATGCAGAACATAGCGAGTATCGCAACGAATTGGAGGACACCGACGATAGCCACCACGCTGTCGGTGGTGGTGCCGAAGACACAGAGCGCAGCTTAGGCGGCATAGACGGTAACGAAAGCGGCGGAAACGGAAGCGAAACCGAAGACGGGCGCCTTCGAGAGAAAAACGAAAAGAGCGATCAGCGACTGAATGCCAGTCCGAGTGAAAACGAGCGCTCACCTGACGATGGAAATGATGATCTTCGAGATCGCTAGCATCTGCAGCGAGATCTAGGTCAGAGCAAAGGAAGGAACGGATCATGGAAGTGATACTGCTGGAAAACATCGGCAACCTTGGTGGTCTCGGTGACAAGGTCACTGTAAAAGCGGGCTACGGCAGGAATTTTCTGATTCCGCAGGGAAAAGCCGTACCGGCGACTGACGCGAACTTGGCGGCTTTCGAGGAGCGCCGGGCGGAGCTTGAGCGAGCTGCTGCCGAGGCGCTAACCGAAGCCCAGAAGCGTGCCGAAGCCTTGAGTGCTTTGGACACGATCACGATCGGTGCCAATGCGGGCGAGGAAGGCAAATTGTTCGGCTCCGTCGGCACCCGCGACATCGCAGACGCACTCGCCACCGCAGGCTGCGAGGTTGACAAGGCCGAGATCAAATTGCCCGAGGGCGCACTTCGTGAGCTTGGCGAATACAGCATCGCTGTTCAGCTACATCCGGAAGTAATGACGGATGTAGCCTTGTCCATCGTCGCTGAGTAAGACGTTAACGATTGCGTCCCATACCAAGGAAATACCAAAGAGTCGCTCAGGGCCGCGCCAACAGCCCCGCTCCTTGCCTGGGTGGCGGGGCCCATAACAAGAGGCCCGATCGGGTGCTCTAGTAACGAAAAAAAGGTTAGGTGGACTGGGTCACTAACTGACTCGCGTCATCGCTGCTACTCTCATTAGGGTCGCGGTAGCCGACTAAGTCGGCTGACTTTGAACTTTTCTATTGCTCCTGCGAAAGCGTCGATTTCTACACGCCGACGTCAGGCTGCAGTGGATCGTACGCCAGCGCTTATGCTTCGGTACGATCGGGCAGCAAGGGGTAAGGGAGCGATTCCTCGCTGATTATTTGCGGGTTTTCGGAGAATCATTCTTCTGCCTGGCGACCGGATGAAGTAACCTGATTGACCGGTCGCAACGACGTCGAACTCTTCAATTTTTGCTCGTGTCTGAGTCTGTTCCTCCAGATCCAACTGACCCCGGTTCGCCCGTAAGCGATCCCTCGTATCAGGAATCGATCGAGTCAGATCCCCGTTCGCTCGATGCTTCTTTTGACGCACCCGGTAGTGCACCAGTAGATATCGCCGCGGACGCAGGCTACCTCACCAGTGGGACCTACGAGAGCCCAGGTGCGCCCTCGGGCATCGCGTCGATCCCCCGAGCCTTCGACGCAGAGCTTGCCCGAGCGAAGCTCCCCCCGCAGTCGTCTGAAGCCGAGCAATCGGTGCTCGGCGGTCTGATGATCTCCCAGGATGCCTGGGACAGCGTAGCCGAACTGGTTTCGCCGTCAGATTTCTACGGTCCCGCTCATCGCATGATTTTTCGGCAGATCCACAAGCTTGCCGAAGCGTCCATGCCGGTGGATGTCGTCACCATTGCCGACGCGCTCCAGACCAGCGGTGA
>JBCCNK010000161.1:0-7804 GCA_039025875.1 Pseudomonadota bacterium | reverse complement strand
TGAGGGTGGGGATGATCGATAGCGAGGTGGATACTTCCCATCCGGCTCTTATGAGATCGCGCATCCAAACCCGGAGCTTTGCTCGAGAGGGCTCTGCGCGTCCGGATTTTCACGGTACCGCAATCGCGTCGATCATCGCTGCCAATTCTGATGAATACCAGGGCCTTGCTCCTTCGGCGCATCTGTACGCAGCTTCTGTGTTTGAGTTGGATAAAAAGCAGGGTGAGATTGCCAGTACAGTCAGTCTCATCAGAGCGATAGACTGGTTAATCTCATCCGAAGTCGATGTGGTGAACTTGAGCCTGGCCGGCCCTCCGAATCGGCTGCTTGAGCGGGCGCTCGACCGCGCTGCCAAGAAGGACGTGATCGTGATGGCTGCCGCCGGTAATGGCGGGCCGGTTGCTCAGCCTATGTATCCCGCGGCTTATGATTCTGTGGTCGCCGTTACGGCGGTAGACAAGGCGCAACGGGTGTTCCGTCTCGCTAACCGTGGTGACTATCTCGCGATTTCTGCGCCTGGGGTGGACCTGCGTCATGCTGAGGCTGGTGGTGGCTACGCTGCGTCGAGCGGGACATCGTTTGCGGTACCGTTTGCGGTAACGGCAGCGGCGCGTCTGAGCCAGTTAGGCCCAAAATCGGAAATTGTCCCATCGCTTCTGCAAAGTGCCGAGGATATCGGGCCACCTGGCCGTGACAGTATCTACGGCTATGGATTGCTAAATCTGAGCAGTCTTTAACTCGTACTAAGAAGCCCGCCTTGGGTGGGTCCACGGGAGAGACACGGGAGAGACACACGGGAGAAAGTAAGCGTGAAGCAGGAGAGAATAGGCGTCACGTTTTTAAAAATTGCCTTTCTGCCTACCAGGTGAATTGCAAACGCGTGCCGACAATTGTTTGGGTGAAATCGGCGCGCGGCAGATTCGATTGAAAGTCGCCATAGCTGTAGTACGCCTGGGCTTTTAACCGTTCCGTCAGCGGGAGTTCAAGGTCGACCTTCCAGCGCCAGCGATTGTCTGCTCGCTTCTCGTCAATGGTCGGTTCCGGAGAGCTGTAGTCGCGTTCCTCAAATCGGAATGAGGCCTCCAGCTTCGCTTTTTTGCCATAGGCGTTGAAGCGGCGGATGTAACGCGCTTTCAGCGCTGGACCTGTGAACGTCAGTTCGGGAGCGCCCGTATCTTCATCACGGTAGCGCACACCAAAGTTGAAATAGCTTCGCAGACCCCGGTGGAAATAATAGGCATCAAATTCCAGCGTCTGCGTGTCGGCATTTCGCTCCGGTCGATCGTCAATAGTGCGCTTCGAATACACATAGGCACCGCGGAGAAACCAGCGTTTCGAAACGAATCCCGCGAGTGCGGGCGATAGACGTATAAACTCCAGAAAGCCGTCGTGATCGAGCTGCGTATCAATGTAATAGGCCGACACACTACCATTCATCGATCCCAGATCCTTGTTGATATTGGCTCCCGCAATTTGCGTTAGCCGATCAACCCTTGAGAACTCCTCATAGGTGCTCTGGGAAACGCTGTAGCTCGCACTTAGATCGGTCGTGTCGTTCAAACCCCGTTTGGCCTGTAATTTAAATTCGCTAGTGACGGCATAGTCGCTCTCGCCACTGGAAAGATCGACCTCACTGACGGATACGTTCGTATCGTATTCAAGGCCAAGGCTCAGGCCGCCGGACCAAGTCGTTTTGAAGGGACTCGACTCCTCGGAATCCTGGCCCTGTGAAAGACTCGGAGCAAGCAGGACGACCAAGCAAGAAAGCGCAGCAAGTCGGAGAAAAGGGCAGCGTCGTGTCGGCGCAGTAATGGACAAGGTATCACTCACATTCAGTGAGCGAGCAGACTAAACAAAGCTGTTTCAGGCCACAAGCCAAAACCGGACACCAGAGATTACGTTGAGGGGTTTAGCTCGACACACCACATCGTGAATACCCTGTTACGTTCCAGTTTGCCGAGCCACTGCCACCGATCAGATTGGCAAACCGGCATCGATTCCTCGACGCCCCCGGGTTAGACTCCGCCGCACCGTATAAGGCACGACAGGTAACGCAAACCGCTGAAAGTGAGGAATAGCGTGGCGACAGAACACACAGAGCAAACCCAGCAAGCACAACAGACAGAGCAGCACGATCAGTGCATGGAACGGTTTGTAGCGCTTGCCAACGAAATGAAAGATGAGGGTATACCGGTTGCCCAGGTGTCCTGGGCACTAATGACCGCTTCCGGCATCTACGCGACCTACTCAGTTGCGGGCAACAGTGGAGGACTCACCGATTCAGGCATTCAAAAAGTGGCCGACGCCTACAAGAAAAACCTGAGCAATATCCAGGCGTTAAAGAAATCACTATCAGATAACAGTTGAGCAGGTTTTGGTAGAACCAGCGCTAGGGAGCCTCTTAACCAACGGCTACTCAGGCCTGTTCGATGCGCATGTCGGCGCCAGTCTGCGTACCGGACAGCTGTTGCCGTAGCATATGTAGCGAATTCTCAAAGTAGCCTGGTTCTAGCAGCTTGTGGAGTTTTTTGGCTGGCACGCCGGGGCTGAAGAGGAAACCCTGGATACAGTGAACACTGTGCTGTTCGAAGAAATCCATCTCTTCCACTCGTTCCACGCCCTCTACAACGATTTCAAGCCCGAGGCTCTGACCCATCGCGAGAATGGCCTTTACGAGTTCGGCCTTCTGTTCATTTTCAAGAATGCCCAGAACAAAGCTGCGATCCACCTTGAGTTCGTTCAATGGGAATCTCGTTAGATAACTCAGGGAAGAATACCCCGTACCAAAATCGTCAATCGACAGCCTTACTCCCAGCGCCTTAAGCTGCCGCAGTAGCTGCACGGTGGCTTCCTGCTCACCGATCATCAGACCCTCGGTGAGTTCTATCTGCAGAGAGCCGGGGTCTAAGTTCGCGCGGTCGAGAGTTTCTCGCACGCGGTTTGTGAATCCTTCATTGAGTTGCAAGGCCGATACATTTACTGAAATCTTCGGTAAATCAAGTCCGATGTGCCGCAACTCCGCCAGATCCTTGCATGCGCGCTCTAATACCCAATCCCCGATGTCACCGATGAGCCCCAGCTCTTCAGCGATAGGAATCCACTGGTTCGGAGGGACCATTCCTCGATCGGGGTGGCTCCAGCGCACTAGGGCTTCCGCTCCCGTAAGCTGCGCGGTACGGCTATCAACTTGAGGCTGATAGTGCACGATCAATTGCTTCCGTTCGCGCGCTTTGCGAAGCTCATTTTCCAACTTGAGACGTTCCTTGTTGGAAATCACCATGTCGCCGCTGTAAACCTGCAAGCAGTTGCGGCCTTGCTTTTTGCCGTTAATCATTGCCGTGTCAGCGGCTCTAAACAGCGCTTCGGTTGTTTTGCCGTGACGCGGCGCAATCGCAATCCCAACCGTCGCGGCTACTGCAACCTCACTATCGTCAATACGGAACGGTTGCTCCAGCGCTTTGATAATCCGTGCAGCGATGGTGGCGGCTCCCCGCTCATCTGGAAGATTGTTAAGTACTACGGCGAATTCATCGCCGCCCATCCGCGACAGGTCCATAAGCGCTTCTTTGTCACTTGTGCGGTGAGGTACGTCACTGGAGCGCACTGACTTCTCGAGGCGAAGCGCCACCTGTTTTAGAAGTCGGTCTCCAGCTTCCGTGCCCAAGGAATCGTTTACTCGCTTAAAATGATCGATATCAAGTACAAGTAGAGCGAGCTGCTCTCCGTTGCGTATGGCAAGACGCAGCAGTAGTCCGAGCTGCTCGCTGAAAAGCCGCCGGTTCGGTAGACCAGTCAGTAAATCGAAGTAGGCCAGGTGGCGCAGGCGGTCTTCGGTCGTACTGACCTTTTCTTTGGCTTCCGCAAGCTCCTTTTGCTGTTGTGACAGCTGCTCATCGCGACGATCGACCTGGAGGTTCAGCATCTTGCGATCAACATCCAGGGACTTTCTCTGCCGATTCATGCCGGTGATGATGCCGTTTACAATTTCGTTGATCTGCCTCACTTCTCCGATACCGGAGATGGGAACAGTCTGCACTTGGCGCCCGGCAGCGACATCGTCTGCAAGAACCGTAAGATCTCTGAGCGGTTTGGTGATGCGGCGAGTAGAGCTCGCAATCACAAGACCAAAAAGGGCTGCTAGTGCGAGGCTGAAGACAGCGCTCAGAGCTGCGCTGCTCAACGACTCCCTAAGTATTACGCTGCGGCTGAGAGTAATCTCAAGATAGCCTACGACAAACAAGCTGTTTGCTGATCCGGGGTCGAAGGCGGCTGCCGCGAAGTCTGCGAGATCGACTCCTTCTTTTATAGGATCGACTAGCGACACCACGGGCATTACTTGCGTGAGTTCTTTTTCCTGAAGCAATACCGCGAAGGCGGCAAGAGTCGGAGGCAAAAAATCGCTAGATCGTTCGCTGGCGACTGTCTCTAGCGGAGAGCGATCTGCGCGCAAAACCGAGAACATCGGCGCGGTTTCCGCACTCGCCCAGGGTTTCATCTTCTCTAGTATCTGGTCACCGAGATTGGTGAAAACGCGAACTCGTTTTACTGCGGGCGACAGAGCGAGTGCTTCAGATCCAATATCGCTAAGCTGCGCATCAATCGTAAACCGTATGGTCGCCGCGAACTCAGGCCGAGTCGCTACAAGCTGTGTGGCCTTAAGCTCAAGTGCATCTCGTGCATGCGTGTAATCCCGCAGTGCAAGCGCGACGCAGCCGATCAGCAGAGACAGCAGCACAAAGCCTAGCGTCAGCAATGTGAGGCGGCGTGCAATGGTCATCGTGCGTGCTGCCCCCCCAATTGCAAACAGGAGTTCCGCTCGATGCCAGCTCTATCGCTGGTATCAAATATCATGTCGTTTGTCCTGTTTGAACTCTAAGCCCATGAAGAGTAAAGAGAAAGTATCATGTGTCTCAACGATTGGCCAAGCTTACTGCAGCTCACCTGGCCCCTGGTTAGCGGCCGAATTCAGCGCAAACTTACGCCGCTCCAAACTCCCCTCTCCCGTCAACCTCATGCAATCACCCGTGCGTAAACGTCAGTCAAAGAGTCTCCGAAACCGACAAACGTACTCACGTGGGACGTGCGCACTGCACACCTCTATTGCGAAGCCTTTGGAGACATTCGTGCTAGGCGGTCGCTCCTGTGTTCAGATTAGATTTCTGCGTCGTAGTACTGGGTGTACCAATCGACGAAATTCTTGATACCGATACCAATGGGTGTTGCGGGTCGATAGCCCACCCAATCACTGAGGGCATCGATGTCCGCGAACGTGGCCTCTACGTCTCCAGCTTGGAGCGGCAAAAGCTCCATCTCGGCGCTGGCGCCAAGGGCCGACTCAATGGCCGCGACAAAGTCGAGAAGCGCAACAGGATTGTTGTTTCCAATATTGAAAAGCCGGTAGGGCGCCGAACTCGTACCGGGGTCAGGCTTCGCACTATCCCACGAACCGTTCGACGAGGCGGGTTTCGCGAGAAGTCGGACGATTCCTTCCACAATGTCATCGATGTAGGTGAAGTCGCGGCGCATCTGGCCGTGATTGAAAACCTTTATCGGCTCTTTTTTGAGTATTGCCTCAGTAAAGAGAAAAAGCGCCATGTCCGGTCGGCCCCATGGTCCATACACGGTGAAGAAGCGAAGACCCGTCGTCGGCAACCCGTATAGATGAGAGTAAGTATGGGCCATCAGCTCATTGGCCTTCTTTGTCGCAGCGTACAGAGAAATCGGGTGATCCACGTTATCGTGTACGGAAAACGGAAGCGTCGTATTCATCCCGTACACTGAGCTGCTGGAGGCGTAGATCAGATGTGGTGTCTCTGCGTGACGACAGCACTCGAGTACGTTGATGAATCCATTCACATTGCTATCGATATAGGCGTGCGGATTCTCCAGGGAATAGCGGACCCCGGCCTGGGCGGCGAGATTGACGACGGCGTCGAAATTGTGCACCTGAAACAAAGCTCGCAGCGGGTCGAGCTCTTCCAGCCTAAGTTGAGAAAATGCGAAGTTGGGATGGGTCTTAAGACGAGCCAGCCGGTCTTGCTTGAGCTCTACAGAGTAGTAGTCGTTGATTGAATCCAGGCCGAACACGGTGTGTCCTTCCTGCAAAAGTCGCGCGGCAAGATGATAACCAATAAATCCTGCGGCGCCGGTCACTAATATCTGCATCGTTCTGTCCGATCCTGAAGCGGCTGGGATACTATCAAAGCGTTAGCCGTTAAGCGGCTAACAATGCACAAGATTGAGCCCTCGTCATCATTACGTTTGCTCATAAACCGGGTTAGAGGCGTAGAGGCGTAGAGGCGTAGAGGCGTAGAGACGTAGAAACGTAGAGACGACTGCGACTGGCAGTGGTCGCGCGAGCGTTTCGCATGTGCGGCCCTGGAGACACTGCACAGAGCCGTGCAAACACACTCGCCTCAGACACTCATTTAAGTACAAGGGAAGATACAGCGACAATGGAAACAGTGCTCTTAACCGGGGGAGCAGGCTATATCGGTTCCCACGCATGCGTCTCGTTTTGTCAGGCGGACTGTGAAGTTGTTCTCCTCGATAACTACTCGAACAGCTCGCCCGCCGTGCTGGAGCGCCTTGAGCAGATCACTGGTCGTAAGCTGCACGTCCATAGAGTAGACATCCGGGATTCGAAAGCCCTCAACCGAGTAGTTTCGGAGGTGTCACCCGACGCAGTGGTTCACTTCGCGGGCCTTAAAGCGGTAGGTGAGTCTGTGGCCAGGCCCGTGGATTACTACCAGAACAATGTAAGTGGCACATTGAACTTGCTGGAGGCGATGCGCTCCGCCGAGGTGTTTAATCTCGTATTCAGCTCCTCCGCTACGGTCTACGGAGATCCTGAGACGGTACCGATTCGCGAGAGCTTCCCACGCAGCGCTACCAACCCGTATGGCCGCAGCAAGTTATTCATCGAAGACATGCTCACCGACTTGGTCGCATCGGATGATCGATGGAAGGTGGCAAACCTCAGATACTTCAATCCCGTAGGCGCTCATGAGAGCGGGTTGATAGGAGAAAACCCGAGTGGAATACCCAACAATCTGATGCCATTTGTATCGCAGGTCGCCGTTGGACTGCGTGATGAACTTAGCGTCTTTGGCGGAGATTACGATACCCGGGACGGTACCGGGGTACGTGACTACATCCATGTTTTAGATTTAGCCCAGGGCCATGTGCGTGCGCTGGAGGCGCTGCGCGACTGGTCCGAATCTCAACCGCTTACTGTAAACCTGGGTACCGGGCGAGGCTACAGCGTGTTGGAGCTGGTTCGCTCGTTTGAGAAAGCAAGTGGTCGCAGCGTTCCTTACCGCATCGTTGATCGGCGCGCGGGTGATGTGGCAGCTTGCTATGCCGACGCAACCCTTGCAAACCGCTTGCTTGGATGGAGCGCAGAGCGCGACATGGACGACATGTGCCGAGATAGCTGGCGCTGGCAATCGCAGAATCCAGAGGGCTATGTTTAAAAGGGTTTAAAAGGGTTTAAAAGGGTTTAAAAGGGTTTACTAGGCCCCAGTTGATACGCCCGAGCGACGCTGCGAGAAAACAAGTGCCCAACGTTGAATCGCTACAAAGCGATAGCAAACCGGGGCAGAGCCGCTTAGACCCTGCTCTGGGCCAAACCGCGCTGTGGTACCGGAGGCCGGACTCGAACCGGCACGCGTTTTACCGCATCGGATTTTGAATCCGACGTGTCTACCAATTTCACCACTCCGGCATTTGGGTAGCGATGCGGCCGCGGAGTATAGCAACTGGAAAAGTCTGCTCGCTAGGGAGCCTCTGAACAAGTTTATGG
>JBCCNK010000160.1:0-7953 GCA_039025875.1 Pseudomonadota bacterium | reverse complement strand
GTCTCGGACTCCATGCGGGCAAACGATCTGACCCCGAACCGATTGGCCCGCGCCAGGTTCAAGCTGCTGGACCTGCTTGCACAGCGGACCGGTGCTCGCACGGCGCTGATTGCCTACGCGGGCTCGGCACATATCGTCTTGCCCCTCAGCTCCGATCTGAACGCGATCCAACCCTTACTCGAAAGCCTGGATCCGAAAGTCATGCCCAAACCCGGAGCCAGTGCCCGGGCGGTGCTTGAACCGGCGCTCAAGTTACTCGGAGATAGCGCATCGGAAGGGACGATTCTGTACCTTACTGACGGCTTTGATGCTCTGGATATTGACCCGATTCGTGAGTTCTCCGCGAGGCGTTCAAACCCTGCTCTTGCCGCATTACTGGTAGGGACAGAGAAAGGCGGTCTCGCCCTATTGCCCGATGGCACCCCGGCTCGCGAGGCAGACGGCAGTCGTGTCGAGACCTCGATCGATACCGCCGTGCTGCGAAGAATCGATCAGGAAACAGACCTTCCCGTCGTGCGCTTAAGTTCCGATGACAGTGACATTCGCAAACTGCTCAAATACATAGAGTCCAACCAGGCTTACGCAGACGACCCCGATGCACGCTGGCAGGATCAGGGCTGGTGGCTATTACTACCCGCGGCCGGACTGATTCTGCTGGGCTTCCGCCGAGGCTGGACAACCACGCAGTCATGAAGCTCTCGCTCTCTGCACTGCTTGACCATCCGCTACGCCACCAGGTGGCGATTGTCGCTGCGACAGTACTAGTGACTTTGCTCATCATCAAACCACCCGGTGAACCCCCGGTCGCGCTGTTTCTGAGTCCCGACCAGCGTGGAATGCTGTTGTATCAACGCGGCGAATACGAATCCGCAGCCAGTCAGTTCGAAGACTCGAACTGGAAAGCGACGGCCTGGTATCGAGCCGGAAGGTACATCGAGGCATCGGACGCCTACGCGCTCTCGCAGCGTGCAGAGAACTTTTTTAATCGGGGGAACGCTTATCTCAAGGCGTTCGAGTATCGCAAGGCAATCACCAACTATGAGCTGGCGGTGGAAGAGTCGCCCCAGTGGACCGAAGCCCGGGAGAATCTCGCGCTTGCAAAGTATACGCTCGACTACATCGAGCGCACCCGAGAGCAAAGCGACACCGGGGAAGAAGGCGGCATTGGTGCCGATGAGGTCGTCTACGACAACGATGGCAACCGCGGCGCACAGACCGAAATCACCGAGCAAAGCGCGGTCGAGGCTCTATCTGCAGAAAAGTGGATGAGATCCGTCGATACGAACACAGCGGACTTTCTGCGCAGTCGATTCTCTCTGGAAGAAAGATCCGCAGGTGAGCGAGAGGCTCAGGGCGAGAGAGCAAAACCATAATTCCATACCTACAATCGACCGCTCGACTAACAGCGCTGGTGTTCGTGGTGTTTGGTCTTGCCTGGAAAGCCAGTGCACAAACAGGCCCCTTCGTCGAGACCAGCATCGAACCCGATCAGGTGAGGGTCGGAGAACCAGCCACGGTTTCACTGGCGCTGTACGTTCCCACCTGGTTTCCCTCTCCTCCGGATTTTCCAAGCTTCGAACTACCCAATGCGATCACTCGTGTTCCGGCGAACAGCGCGCGCCCGACGAGTAAACGGATCGGACGCGAGACATGGTCCGGCATCACGCGTAAATACACAATCTATCCCATGCTCGCCGGCGACTATCGCCTTGATCAGCAGACCATCCAGCTGACTTTCGCAAACCCTGGCAAAGACCCGCGCAAGGCAAGTATCCAGACCGACGAGATCAGCTTTCGAGCCACGGTGCCAGAGCCCGCGCAAGGTCTGGCGCCGTATCTTGCAGGTACGCGACTGGTGATCGAGCGTAGCATTGACGGCGACCCGGATCGCGATCTCGACGCTTTCGAAATAGGAGATGCGCTAGCACTGACCTACACCGTTGAACTCGACGGTATGCCCGCACTATTCCTGCCCGAGCTGCTGAACCTCGAGGAGACCCCTGGGATTTCAGCATACCCGGGCATTCCCCGGACTTCCGAAGAAGGAGCAACGTCACGCCGGGTTGAGACCATAACGTACATTGTCAATGCAGGCGGCATCTACGTACTGCCGGGTGTTGAACTGAGCTGGTGGAATACCGAAGCACAGACCATAGAACAGGCAACGCTGGCAGACTTGAGCATCAGCGTAGCGGGGCCGACTCTGGAGGAGTCCAACTCCTCACTCTTCGACTATCGCTATGGGCTCGCGGCCCTGGCAGTCGTGGCGTTTATCTTGATCGTTCTACGACGGTCCGCTGGGGACCTGGTGAATCAATTTCAGGAACAACGCCGAATCTATAAAGAGTCGGAGCGCTACCACTGGCACGTGCTGAACGGCGCGCTGAAAAGCAACGATCACAGCCGCTGCTATCAAGCACTGCTGCGCTGGGTAGAGCGCACACCATCGGCGAGCGGGCTCGAAAACTTGCTGCGACAATACGCCGACGATGAGACACGCGCTGAGGTAGAAAATCTACGTCGGCGGCTTTTTGCAGGGGGCGATGATTCAGTCGACATCACAAAGCTGAGACTCGGACTGGCACGAGCGAGGCTGCGCTTGCCAGAGACTCAGGTAGCAAGGGACGTTACAGTCTTACCAAATCTCAATCCCTGATCGCCGGCACCGGCGGGTTACCGATAATTTGCCATTTTACTTGGCGGGCTCTAACGCCTTGATCTCGTCGATCACGGCAGAAAAACACTCGGCATTCTGACTTACGAATGCCCTCAGATCCCGGGCCATCCCATCGGGCAGGTCGACCTTGAGTGCGCCTCGCGGTGCAAGCTTCTCGGCATCGTTGTCGCGGAGCATGTTTTCAAGATTGGGAATCAATAGCTCAAGTAACGAGTAGGCGTTTTCAGACTCCGCCGCACCAATCACCGGTGTCAGTGAGCTGGAAACGGTCGCGCTTGTCGGGACACTATTGGAAGCCAGCGCGAGACAAACCTTCGAGATATAGATCAATCTGCTTAGTATCTCTAAGGTAGAAGAGCCTTTGTCTTGCAAAATCGAGGGAAAACTCGGGGGCTTGCCGTCTTAGCTCTTCCGAAACAGCTTGGGACTCTGAAATTCGATCAAGGTGTGCCAGCGCGACAACGCGGTGTGCGGTAGTCCAGTATTGATAGTTCGGTATACCACGAGCGCGGTCCAACCAGCGTAAGGCACGTTCGAAATCGTGGCTAAACAGCAAAGCCAACGCGCCGTAGGTATAGAAGGCCCAAAGCTGTGGATCGTTGGGGCTTAAGTCGATGGACTTCTCGAAGAACGCCATCGACTCCTCGTAGCGGCCACCGTAAGCCAGCGAGTCACCCAGAGCGCAGTAGGCCACCGCCAGTGTTGGGTTCAGCTCGATCGCTTTGTTGTTCTCTTCGACCGCTCGATCGTACTCCCCGCGCGCCAGTAGTACGCGAGCACGCAGCGCGTGAAAGGTAGCGTTACGACCATCAATTGAGATAGCACGATCGCAGGCGCTCAGGGCCTCATCCAGGTGCTCTTGAGTCGGCGCGGTGTCCCAGTAGACCATACCGAGCACCAACGCATAGGCCCACCAGGCCCAGGCATCGCCAAACCGCTCGTCTCGCTCTCGGCTGCGACGAAACATCTGTTGCGCTTTCTGGTTGTCGCTGCCGGTAAACTTAAAGAAGTGGTACATACCCAGGTGGTAACTATCCCAGGCTTCCAGGTTAGCGGGGCGCGACGCGAGCACACGGTTCTGTTCGGCATAGCCGATTTCGGGAACCAATCGCCCGACAATTTTCTCGGTAATGTCATCCTGCAGTTGAAAGATGTCCGACAGCTCACGATCAAAGCGCTCGGACCAGATACTTGAGCTATTGGCCACTTCCACCAAATTGACGCTGACCCGCACGTGGTCATCCGAACGCTGAGCGCTGCCTTCCAACACGTATCCGACATCCAATTGCTCAGCCACGCCATCGATGTCGATGGTCTTGCCTTTGAGACCGAATGCCGTATTCCGTGCCACCACATTCAACCAGCGGTGCTTGCTCAGGTGGCCCATGATATCGGTCGTGATGCCATCGACCAGGTATTCCTGCCCCATATCGTTCGACAGGTTAACGAATGGGAGTACAAGCACGGTGGGCCGCTGCGTTTTGGGGCTTTGTACTTGTGCAGGAACATGGGCATCCTGAACAGCCCTCTGCGGCGCTTCGCTCACGAGCTCACCAACGAAGCGAAACCCCCGTTTGTGAACTGTTCTTATCAGCCTCTGTTGGCGGCCGTCATCTCCTAAAAGCTGCCGGAGCATCTTCACGCGGCTGTTGAGCGCGGCATCCGACACGGGGCGCCCGCGCCAAACGATTTCATTGATCTCGTCGCGAGAGACCATGCGTTCGTGATTGCTCACAAGCAGGTGCAGTAGCTGCAGAACCTGAGGCTCGGTATGGAGGGGTTCTCCCGCTCTCAGTAGGTCCAGAGAAGCAGAATCAAATACGAATTCGTCGAACTGGTACAGCACTTAAGTGCCTCGTCTCCCGTCGGTGCAGGGATCAAGAGGCCAAAAAAGGTATACCAATCTTCATGCTTTCTCCATAAAAAATCTCTGAGAGCTTCAAGAATACACATGGCTCCATCCCTACTATCTCCCCGCATACGGCCACGGTGAAAACCAGCCAAACATTCATGCAAAAACACACAATGGAGGGTGTAATGACTCAGAAATTCTTGATCAACTGCCAGAACGGCGCCAACAACGTAGAGCGGGCGACCATCTCATTCATTCTTGCAGTCACCGCATCTAAGACAGCAGAGACTGCCGTGTTTCTTTCCGCCGAAGCCAGTCGCCTGTGTACCCGGGGCGGTAGCGACAACCTGATTGCCGAAGGCTACGAGTCGTTGAAAGGCCTCATCAGCGATTTTGTGGGTAACGGCGGCAAGATCTGGCTGTGCCCTGCCTGCGCAAAAGCCAAGAGTATCGGCGCCGATGATCTTATCGAGGGAGCGGAGATCGCCGGTGCGCCAAAAACGATGGCGTTCCTGGCGTCCGGCGCGCAGATCCTGGCTTAGTGACGGAGGGTATAGCTGCCATGAGTAACGACGTTATTATCGAAGCCTGGAATACGGTTCTATTCGACAAGTTCTCGCGCTTTAAGTACTTGTTTATAGAAGGTTACGCTGCCATAAGTCGCGAGATCTTCAGTCGCGAGAAGTTCAGAAGTGGCGCGCGGGTGTTGGATGTTGGTTGCGGGTTCGGCGACTGCACGATTGAGATCGCGCGCTCCGTGGGTGATACAGGATTGGCGCGAGGCGTGGACTGCGCCGAGCGATTCGTCAAGGCAAGCCAGGAGGCGGCCAGCGAAAGCCACTCAGCTAATGCAGAGTTTTTTACTGCGGATGTCGAGGTCGATAACCTGGACGGGCCCTACGATGCAGCATTTGCGCGGTTTGGCACCATGTTCTTCAACATGCCTGGAGCGGCAATGCGCAATATTCGCAAATCGCTGAAACCAGGGGGTAAGTTCACGCAGATTGTGTGGCGAAAACGAGAAGACAACCCCTGGCTTCACGATGCGGAGCGCTGTGTGCGTGAAATAGTACCTGTGGTTGAGCACGATCAGACAGATGCCGTGCACTGTGGGCCAGGTCCTTTTTCTATGGCCGGGCCGGACATGGTGAGCAGTATGCTCAAAGCTGCTGGGTTTGAACGCATCCAGTTCGAACGCTTCGACTCGGAGATCTGTATCGGTCGCGATGTTCAGGAAGCTGTGGAGTTTGCTCTCGAAATCGGCCCAGCCGGTGAGATCATTCGCCTTGCTGGAGAGGAGGGAGAACGCCTTCGTCCCACTGTGAAGTCTCGACTCGCGGATGTCATCGGACGCTACGCCCGTAAAGATGGGTCTATCTGGGCACCCTCAAGTGCCTGGTTTGTGACGGCTTACAATGGAGCCTGAGTCAACGACCCATCTACAGCGAGCATGAACAATCACGTTACCGGCCCTCTTAGAAGGGCCTTTTCGCTTTCTCTTGCCCAATCCGGCACTGCGTTTTTGGCACTTTGCAGCTCAGGACTGGCCACGCTGCTGTAAAACAATGCCCGGGAGAATCAGGGCAAGCCCGAGGATCGTCGCTGGATTTATCCTCTCACCTAGAATCGTGGCGATGAATCCAAGGGAAAGAACCGGGGCAAGAAATATCAGATTGCCAACCCTCGACACATTGCTTGCGAGGCGAAGAGCATAGGACCATAGTAGCCAAGTCACGCCCATCTCAAACAATCCCACATACACGGCACTTATGTAGCCCTGGGCCGATGCAGGCCACACATCACCGAACGCAAAAGTCAGAAGAAAGGCAGCCGGAGCGGCGAGGCAGAAATTGGCACACAGTGCCACTGCCGGATCATCGTCATTGCGTGCATTGAGCAACCAGAAAACAGCCCAGACCACGGTACTTGCCAAAGCTAGTAGTACCCCGTAGAGATTCGTAAAGGCCAAATCCCAAGGTCGACCCTCGGTCGCGATAACGACCACCCCGGCGTACCCAAGAAACACGGCCGTCCAATCCCGCGCGTTCAAGCGCTGCCCGAGAAACGGGATCGATAACAGCGCCAGCATAATCGCCCAGGTGTAGTTAATGGTTTGGGCCTGTTGCGCGGGTAGCGCGTCATATGCGGCTAACAGTATCGAGTAGTAGACAAGCGGGTTTACGGTCGCCATGACCAGGTAAAAAAGTGTCCGCCGCCTCATGGTCTTGAGCAGGGCCGGTAGCTGACCGCGGGCGGCCAGATAGCCGATAAGCACGATTGCAGAAACAGAGACTGCGATCGCGACGAGTTGTATCACCGTCAACGAGGCAAGAGCTAGCTTGAAGGCGGTCGCGGCCGTTGACCAAAACAACACTGCGCAGAGCCCGAGCACGAGCGCACGACGATCCTGCGATTCACCTTCAGGCAAAAAAGTGCGCTCCCCTTCAGCTACCAACCGGCGGCTGGCGGCGGTCTCCAAGCGGCAGTATCACCGGCACACTCCCTATCGGGGCGTCGCCGCATGGATTCATCTAATCAGCTGCCCGGTGCGGCGCTGAAGCGCCTTTCGCGCTTTGGCGGGAATCCCGGCAACCACAAGTTGATAGGAATTTTCGATCATTCGCTCGATTTCGCCGCGCGGGATGCTGCCATCCAGTATCACGGTGTTCCAATGACGTTTATTCATGTGGTAGCCGGGAATCACGGCGTCGAAGATGTCCCGTAGCATAACCGCCTCGTCAGGATCACACTTCAGATTGATCCTCGGCAGGCCGTCTTCCTCTCCAAGCGTGGCGAACATCTTGTCGAGAACTTTCATCACTGCGACATTTGGCCCGAACGGAAAATCCTCGCGGGCTTCCGGCATGGTGAGCAGCAATGTACGCGCCTGTTCGTAATTTAGTTGCTCACTGATTTCTCGGACCCACCCAGTCTTCTTCGCAATAGAGGGCCTAAAAGTAACACTTATCGCCCAGGGAGCGAGGGGCTGAATTCCCGTTCGGCGCGCATGCTATGACCAACGGAAGATCAATTAGGTGAGCCCCCAAGATGCGGCAAACGGATCGTCATTGGCATCCTTATGCCATGTGTACTCAGCCCACAGCGCTGCATCCTCGGCGGCCTTGGTGCCAAGCAGGCGAGAGATAATGGCCAACGTCATGTCCATGCCGGCGGAGACCCCCGACGATGTGAAGATGTCGCCCTCTTCTACCCAGCGAGCGCGGCCTACCCAATCCACCTGCGGTCTCAACTCGACAACGAAACTGAAGTTCATTTTGTTGCTGGTTGCCTTTTTCCCGTCGAGTACGCCCGCCTGCGCCAGTAGCGCGGCACCTGTGCAGACCGAGGCGAGGATCTCGGACTGGTCGGCCATCTGCTTGATCCACTCAAGCAACACCGGGTTGTCGACCTGGGTACGTGTACC
>JBCCNK010000159.1:0-7960 GCA_039025875.1 Pseudomonadota bacterium | reverse complement strand
TGCTGGTCGCGGCATTTCTGATAGAAAGTCGGTGCTCGAACATGGAACCTGGTAAACGGACACAGACGCCAACCCGTGATGCCTTTAACAATGGATTTGAAGAGAACGCGGCGGCGTTCAGAGTCGGTGAGAACCTCGCGATTACACCCGGCAAAGTCGTGTTCCAGAACGCGTTGATCGAACTGATTCAATACGAGCCGGTCACTAAACAGGTCGGGGCCGAGCCGGTGCTTATAACGCCGGCCTGGATTATGAAGTACTACATTCTGGATCTATCTCCCAAGAATTCGCTCGTGAAGTACCTGACCGAACAGGGTAAGACGGTTTTTATCGTGTCCTGGAAGAACCCGGATCGTGAAGACAAACATGTCAGTTTTGAGGACTACGTTGAACTCGGAATCATGGCGGCAATCGGCGCTGTCGGCGACATCTGCCCCAAGCACAAGATCCACGCAGTGGGTTACTGTATCGGGGGCACGCTACTGTCGATTGCTGCGGCTGCAATGGCGCGGGATGACGACGATCGGCTCCAGACCATCTCTCTCTTTGCGGCGCAGACCGACTTCAGTGAAGCGGGGGAAATTACCCGATTTATCAGTGCCAGCCAGCTCTCTTTCCTGGAGAAGCTCATGTGGAAACGGGGCTACCTGGGCAGCGAGAACATGGGCGGAGCGTTCTCCGCGCTGCGCTCTTCGGATTTGATCTATGCGGGGATGGTCGACCGATACTTCCTCGGTAAGGACGTCGTCTTGAACGATTTGATGTCCTGGAATGCGGACGGTACCCGGATGCCTTATCAGATGCACAAGGAGTATCTGGAGCAGCTGTATCTCAACAACGAGCTGGCGCGTAACCGGTTCAAGGTGGCCGGCCGCGTGGTGTCTATGTCGGATGTCAAAACGCCGATGTTTGTACTGGGCACCGAGACTGATCATGTCGCACCATGGAAATCGGTTTACAAGATCCTTGATCTGACCAACAACGAAGCGACTTTCGCTCTTACCAGCGGCGGCCACAACGCAGGTGTGGTCAGCGGACCGCAACACCCTCGCCGTCGCTATCGCATCAACACCCGATCTACGGGCCGAAAATACCAGGATCCGGATTCCTGGATGGAAGATCAGGACGTTCATCAGGGTTCCTGGTGGCCAGCTTGGGATTCCTGGCTGGACAGCGCTATGAGCGGCAAGAAGGCTCCGCCAGCCATGGGCGCGCCAAGGAAGGGTCTAAAGCCTCTGAGAAGCGCTCCCGGGGAGTATGTGTTCGGCTAGCGGTTTTAGGGAAGGGTTTTAGCGAGAGCGGAGACGTTACAGGTCTTTGGTCTCGCTGAAACCGCCCGACCCCCGACCCTTGTCGGCGCTAATGTCGGCGCTAATGTCGGCGCTAATGTCGGCGCTAAATCGGCTCAACGTATACGTAGTCGATGAGCTCATCGAGAAGTTTGGGAGGGTCGGTTGGCCACTCGTAATCCACCGCCCATTCGATTTCGTCGACATGATTACGACTCTTCGGATCGGCCGGAAAACAAGCGACGGTGATTTGACCGGGGGTATGCTCGATGTATCCGTAGCTGTCGTCCAGGCTTTTTGCGCAGTCTGAAATGTTGAGTCTTCGGCTGGTAGTAAAGCCCGTGGCCAGAGTCATCTCGGTACCGTCGACACGGACCCTCAGCTTGGCGGCCAGCGTCCGCGTGGACTCAAGCATTTTTGAGTTCTTGTCTAGATCTCCAAAGCGAATGGCAGACTGACTCTCTTCGCGTAGTTTCACCGGGTGAACGGTGCTCTCACCATCCAGCGATATGTCGCTACAGCTCGCTGCAGCGCTCTGACGGGTTTCGACAGTGACAAAAAAGTCCTGAAGTCGCGGGTGTAGGTCCGGCTCTGCAAGTACCGGATGGGTAATGGCAAAAAGGCGCTGACCGCCATCGCTTGCGAAAGTGGTTCGGGTAAGCTCGTAATCAACACCATCGACCGCGAAGCGGTAACCTGGTGAATAGTGCCGCGGTGAATACTCGATATCGGGTGCCCGCTTGCCGATCAATAACTCGGTGCTGTTTCTACACTCCTCTGCCGATGCTAGTCCTCCCAAGCACGCTGCGGCGCAAGCCGCGACGCGCGCAACCTCGGTAAGAACAGAGCGTATAAGTTGGGAACCGAGCCTGGTAACGGGTGGATTGTGTCTAACAGCCAAAACAGCTGCGGAAACGGCACTCGATATGGCTGAGAAACAAACACTGCGAGAGCGCGATAACTTAAGTCGTCTCCGGCCCAGTTGTATAGGGCTCTTCTGCATTGAGCCTCTCGGCACCTGAGCTCTTTGTGACGGAGCTCCTCGCATCGGAGCGCTTCGCATCGGAGCTCTTCGCAATGAGCCTTCTCGCATCAGGGCTGATTGCATCGAACCCTTTTGCCCTAGACCGTTTAGCGTTAGACCCTTTAGTGTTAGACCCTTTTGCATTAGATCCTTTCGCACTGGAATAGGCCGGCGCCTCTTGATCATAGAGCCTGCATCTGAGTCACGCGAACTGGGTGCATCTTCTGTGATGTTTGTGCTGCAGAAGCCATCCATCAACTCTAGCAGGAATCTCGCGAAAGCATACCCCGCTGTAGGCAAACCCGATCAGTGCAGTGTGCACCCAAACTTCGCATCGCGAGCCCCCCCGATGCTCAGGAAGCTCGATTCTCTATCAAATCGTCTACAACGGAAGGATCAGCTAGCGTCGATGTATCCCCGAGGTTTTCAAGCTCGTTCTCTGCTATTTTTCTGAGTATCCGCCGCATGATCTTGCCCGAGCGAGTCTTCGGCAGTCCAGTGGCCCACTGAATCACATCAGGTTTAGCACTCGGGCCGATTTCTTTGACGCAGATCTTGATGAGCTCGGCCTTTGTCTCATCGTTGGGCTGTACTCCATCCATGGGGGTCACATAGCAGTAGAGGCCTTGCCCTTTAACTTCGTGGGGGAACCCGACGACTGCGGCTTCGGCAATCGACTCGTGCAGTGCCAGGGCACGCTCAACTTCCGCAGTGCCCATACGATGGCCGGACACGTTGACAACATCGTCGACGCGCCCCGTTATCCAGTAGTAGCCATCTGCATCCCGCTTGGCGCCGTCCCCGGTAAAGTAGTAGCCGGGATAGTTGCTGAAGTAGGTGTCGACCATGCGCTGGTGATCACCATAGACCGTGCGTATCTGCCCCGGCCAGGACGACTTCACAACGAGATAACCCGAACCCTCGCCTTCTATCTCTGTGCCACTTTCGTCGAGCAGAGCAAGCTCAACGCCGAAGAACGGTAGGGTGGCGGAGCCTGGCTTCATCGCGATCGCCCCGGGTAGGGAGGTGATCATGTGGCCGCCGGTTTCTGTCTGCCACCAGGTGTCTACGATGGGACAGCGGCCATCACCAATCACATTGAAGTACCACTCCCACGCCTCTGCGTTGATTGGCTCACCCACTGTTCCAAGTACTCGCAGACTCTTGCGCGATGTTCGTGTGACGAAATCATCTCCCTTCGCTTGCAGGGACCGGATTGCCGTGGGCGCTGTGTAGAAGCTGGCAACGTCGTATTTGTCGACGACGTCCCAGAAGCGTCCGGCATCTGGGTACGTAGGTACGCCCTCGAACATCAGCGTGGTAGCGCCACAGGCCAGGGGGCCATAGACAATATAGGAATGACCGGTAACCCATCCGACGTCGGCGGTGCACCAGAACACCTCCCCGTCTTTGTAGTCGAACACATACTTAAATGTCATGGACGCGTGAAGCAGGTACCCGCCCGTCGTATGCAGCACGCCTTTGGGCTTGCCGGTCGATCCGGACGTGTACAAGATAAAGAGCGGATCCTCGGCGTCCATCGACTCGGGTTCGCACTCTGTTTCTAAGTCTCGTGTAAGTTCGTCGTAGTAGACGTCACGACCGTCCTGCATGGGTACGTCACCGCCAGTGTTGCGCACAACGACGCAGTGTTCGACGCTACTTTCTGCAGCCAGGCTTTTATCCGCGTTTGTCTTAAGCGGCACGCTTTTTCCTCCGCGCAGCCCTTCATCGCAGGTAATCAGAACCTTGCACTGTGCCGAATCGATACGATCTTTGAGCGCTTCGGGTGAGAAGCCTCCAAACACGATCGTATGCACCGCGCCGATCCTAGCGCATGCAAGCATCGCAAATGCAGCTTGCGGCACCATTGGCATGTAAAGACAGACGCGGTCGCCCTTCTTGACGCCAAGGGAGCGCAGTCCGTTAGCCAGACGGCATACTTCGGCTTTTAGCTCCGCATAGCTGATAACACGATTTGCGGAGGGGTCATCCCCCTCCCAGATGATGGCTGTTTGCTCAGCTCGCTCCGGCAGGTGTCGGTCGATGCAATTCACGCTGACATTGAGCTTTCCGCCTTTGAACCAAGTCGCTTCGCCTTTGGCAAAATCAAACTCGCAAACGGAATCCCATGGCAGATCCCACGTTAAAAACTCATTGGCCTTCTCGGCAAAGAATCCGTCACGGTCCTCAATGGAGCGGCGATACATGTCTTTGTACTGCTGCTCGTTAATGTGAGCATCTGCAAAGGAAGCAGGTATGGCGTGGACCCGAGACTCGGACATGACAGTTACACCTTATAGTTTGAATGGCCTTCCACTGTACCAATAGAGCATAGAGGAACGTTACCTGGGGGCAATGCTACAAAGGTCGCACCTTCGCCCACACGCGCCTAGTCGGATGGTAGCGGCTGGCAAATTGAGGTCATGATCACTCCAGGGCGTTGCGTTATTCGACGTCTGCCCCCTGACTCGTTTGCGTGCGGTGGTGCGATGTTAACGGCAAGATCGGACGCGACGTTGGGATAGTGTGGATTTAGGCTTTGGTCTAAGAGAGTTTTCCGATCCGTGTCTGTATAAACGCAGTCTCAGAAAAGGACCTCAGTAGTCGCAGGAGTCAGCATATGGTCATAGAACATTTACGATCGGTCGGACACTGGGCAGAACGCTCGCAACGAACAGTTTTGAGTGCGCCGTTCGTCGAAGGCTTTTGTCTTTCCGAAGCCAGCGGGCGAGGAAGCGCCGTATTTTCTAAGCTGATGACGTTAGCGCTGGTGTCAGTCACATTACTGACGGAGACGGGGCGCACGGTCGCAGCAGAGCACGTGGTAAACATGCTGACCAACGGGGATTCAGGTTCCATGGTCTTCGAACCGGCGTTCGTAAAAGTCGCTGTTGGAGACACGATAGTGTTCAACCCGGTCGCCCCAAACCAGTTCCACAATTCGGCGTCTCAGTTTCTACCGGAAGGCGCCACATCGTGGTCCAGCACTTTTGATACGGAGTTTCGTCTCACGGTAGAGACCGAAGGCGTATACATCTATTCCTGTGTTCCGCATCAGGGTATGGGGATGGTTGGTGTCATTCAGGTGGGTGCGGCAACCAATCTGGCGGGAGCGAAAACAGCCGCCGAAGAGCTAAGCTCCAAGATGTTTCAAAACAAAGAAAGGCTGACCGCAGCGTTGGCACAGGCAAACTAGCCACGCCGTTGCAGAGCAGCGTACGCCGTTGGCTGCGCGCAGGCACCCCGGACTTGTAGAGAAGCCCCGTAGCAACGAGCAGAATGTGTAAGCCGTACGTTTACGCAGAAGGTGCAAATCGTAGGCTCGACTGATGCCTACGCCGCAGAAACTCGCGGCGCAGGAAGCTTGCGTTGGCGAAACTCCACACCTAACGCTGTTCGTCGGGCTCCTCACCAATCTCCCACTGCTCTACCGCGACCTCAATAATTGCACCGGTCGCGGCGTCTACCTCTATCTTGAATTCCGTACCGTTGCCGTCGACGACGTCCATTTCATAAGAGGCGTCGCCGTTGGCTTCGATCTCGTACTCAACTTCTTCGATTTCGCCATCGTACAGACTGAGCACGGTAGCTTTAGCTGCATCGAGGCTGACTTTTGCTTTGCCAGCGAAGAGGGGGTGCTCAGCTGAATCGACTTCTTGTTCCATCTCGAAGATCTGGCCAGTCGCAACGTCGCACATAAACTCCCACTCGCGACCGTTTGCGGTACTCAGTTCGATTTCATAAGCCGCACCCCCTTCAGCCGATGGGTCCAGATACTCGAGCTTGATGAAGTCTCCCGGCTGGATTTTTTGCGCGGCGTCTAAGCACGTTTGCAAAGTCTGGTCTGCGAATGATGTTCCGGAAGCCGTGACCAAGCTAAGGGTAAGGGCGCAGCGGCTCAACGGGCGTGCAAAATTGAATGAAGAAGGCAGTCGCATGTGAGTTTTCCTTTGATAACTATTTCCCAAAAAGGGTCGTAAGCTTGGGTGCGTTACGCGTGATTCAACGAGTGTAGAACCCGCTGTTCGTTCTCGCTGTTCGTTCTCGCGGTTCATCCTGGCTGTTCACCAATCTGTTCTCGGTTTTTTTGTTGAAATCGTAGATGCTCTGGACCAATCCAAAGCAACGAGTACGCTCACTTCGTCCGCTCCTCGAATAGCGCTCTTGAGCGTTGCCTTGTTCGCTTGTACGAGCAAATCTACATCAAGCGCCGGCCACCTAGCATTTACGCCTCTATACGCCGCCGACCTTGCTTCGGACGAGCGGTTTCACCCGTGCAAAGTAACACTCTCATAGATTTCTCAGGACTGTGCACCTAATCGTAAGGTAGGTTTCCATTCTACGTCGAACTCAAAAAAGAAGTGTCTTGGGGGACATATGCAGGGTGGAAACGCGTTAAATTTAGCAAAGCGGATGACCTTAAGCAGGCTCACGCTTGGGATTCGTAGTGCAGTTGTGGGCTGCGCTGCCACAGGCCTGATAGCCGGTGCCGTCGCTCCTCGGGTGTCGGCTCAGTCGGGCTCCGATGAAGGAATCGAAGAGGTTTACGTAATCGGTATCGCGCCGTCATCCGGCGAGCTGGATTCGAATCGGCTGCCCTACGCAGTGCAGAGCTTTACCGCTGAGGATCTTGCAAACCCCAGCTACTACTCTGTTTCAGATCTGCTTCGGCAGCGAGCTGGCAGCATCTCGGCGAATGATGCCCAAAACAATCGACTGCAGCCGGATCTGCAATTTCGTGGATTTACCGCATCTCCACTCCTTGGTCTGTCTCAGGGAGTCGCGGTCTATCAAAACGGCGTACGCATCAATGAAGTATTTGGAGACACCGTCAACTGGGATTTGATGCCCTCAAACAGCTTTGAGTCCGTCAATCTGGTGGCCGGATCCAATCCGGTTTACGGCCTGAATGCGCTTGGCGGGGCGCTGGCGATGCGAACTCGCACGGGTTTCTCGAGCGAGGGCGGAAGCGCCGAGGTTACGGCAGGGTCGTTCAACACTCGGGATCTGGCGTTCAGCCATGGAGGCAATTCAGGGCAGTGGGGTTATTTCGTCGCTCTCGAGGCCATGGATGAGGACGGATGGCGAGACTTCTCAGACTCCGATGCGTTAAACGCCTACGGCGCGATCAGCTGGCGCGGCACCGATCAGGAACTCGACCTGTTCCTGAACTACGGTGATTCCGAGTTGCGCGGCAACGGCGCAGTTCCCCTGGACCTGCTCAATACCGACCGTGACGCGGTGTTCACCCACCCGGACATCACCGAGAACGAGCTGATTCAGGTCAGTGCCGCCTATCGTAAGCTTTGGGGATCGGACACCGAGTTGGACATCAATGCGTTTGTTCGTCAGATCGAAGTGAACAGCTTCAACGGCGATGGTACCGAGTTCGAAGAGTGCGGCGAAGACGACGACGATGATGATGACGATGACTTCGACGGCATGGATGACGACGATGATGATGACGAAGAAAACCCGTTTGAGGGCTTCCTTTGTGACGAGGACGAAGAACCGGTGACGGATACTGCTGGCGCTTTCGTCGACGAAGACTTCAACGCGATCAATAACCGCAGCCGCCGCGAGCAGGACAGCCTTGGTTTTACAGTGCAGTTGCTGCTCAACCGTGACTGGAGCGGCCTTGATC
>JBCCNK010000158.1:0-7996 GCA_039025875.1 Pseudomonadota bacterium | reverse complement strand
CGAGTCACTGGTGCAACGCCATGAATCAGGGGGCTTTATCGCTACCTGCGTTGATCTCCTTGGCGTTGAGCTATCGTGATTCCGTGCCAGCCGCTCCCGACGTTTACGGAGAAGCAGGAATCACCCCGGCTCTTCTTGACAACTTGATGGAGCTCAATGAACGAACTTTTGCGCAACTATCGCCGGCCCGCCGGAGCGCGCTTGAATACCTGGCGGCAGAGCCCGGATTGGCCGCAACGGAACTCGCTGACTGGATAGCGGGGAAATACCGGTTTGATCCGGATTGCCTGACCGGGTAGGAGTTATGTTGCCCGGTGGTAACTCGTATGGCAGAATCGCGCCCCTTCGCGCGAAGTTGTCCGTCAGCCGGGCGTGAAAAACTAGAGATTTCAGTGAGTTAAGCGGGAGTGGCGGAATTGGTAGACGCGCTGGATTTAGGTTCCAGTGCCTTTTGGCGTGAGAGTTCGAGTCTCTCCTTCCGCACCAACCACTGTAGTTTACGTAAGAGTGTCGGTACGAGTTTCGGTAAGAGTTTCGGTAAGAGTTTCGGTAAGAGCTTAAGTAAAAGGCTCAGTGAGAGTTTTCGGGAGTCCAGTACCGTGCGGTGTGCAGCCCGCGCAGGATCGTGCCGCTGGTTATGCGGGGTTCACGCCTGAGCCTGGGGACGTTGCGGCAAGCGTAAATGCGTGGCAAAGAGTTCTGCTGCGGTAACGACCCTCCGTTGTTCTCGTTTGTCTGAAACGATCGTTGAATTTAAAACGTATGAGGAGCCCGATACTGGTCTCCGATAGTCGAAGTAGTCCAGGTAGAAGTAGCCATGCAAGTTTCAGTTGAGACGACCTCCAAACTAGAACGGAAGCTAACCGTGGGTGTGCCCGCAGAGCGGGTTGATGGAGAAGTGGATGCGCGCCTGAAGCAGGCGGTTAAAAATGTCCGGTTGCCAGGATTCCGACCTGGCAAGGTGCCGCTGAAGGTCATGCGGCAGCGGTTCGGCACCGGTGTCAGGCAGGAGGTGCTGGGCGAGGTAATGTCGCGCAGCTTCCAAGAGGCGGTTGTGCAGGAAAACTTGAAACCCGCAGGCCAGCCTCAAATAGAAGCCCGAAACATCGACGCGGGGCGAGACCTTGAATACGTGGCGACGTTCGAAGTCTTTCCCGAAGTGGAGATCGTAGAGATGGGGGAGTTCTCTGTGGACCGCCCGGTGGCCGAGGTAACGCCGGACGACGTTGACAATATCATAGAAGTTTTTCGGAAGCAGAAGGGCGAATGGAAGGAAGTTGACAGACCCGCCGAGACCGACGACCGCGCCACAATTGATTACGCGGGAACGCGCGACGGTGAGGCCTTCGACGGAGGCAGCGCCGAGGGCAGCGTCCTGGAGTTGGGTTCAGGTCGGATGATTCCTGGCTTTGAGGATGGTGTCGTCGGCATGAATGTTGGCGATGAGAAGTTGCTGGAACTTAACTTCCCCGAGGATTACCACGAGGAGTCACTTCAGGGGGCTTCTGTCGAATTCAAGGTAGCTCTCCACAAACTGGAATCGCTGGAGCTTGCCCCGCTGGGGCCAGAACTCTATGCAGAGTACGGGGTAGAAGAAAGTGATGAAGAGTCGTTCCGGGCAGAAGTGAAGCAAAATATGGAACGAGAGCTGAAGAACGCTGTGACAGCGCGCGTAAAGCAACAGGTCATGGATGCCGTATTGTCTGCGTACGAGCAGCTGGAAGTCCCCGGGGCGCTCATAGCGCAGGAAGTCGATGCGTTGCGCGGGCAGATGTTTCAACAGTTTGGTGGGGCCAGCGCTCAGGATCTGGATCTCAAAGCGCTACTTCCCGACGAAATGTTCACAGAAAAAGCCCAGCGACGTGTAAAACTGGGGTTGGTTCTCTCCGAGTTGATCGGTCATTTCGACTTAAAAGCGGATCCTGACAAGGTTCGCGCCTCGGTTGAAGAAATGGCAGCGACTTACCAGGATCCGCAGGAAGTGGTCGACTGGTACTACGCCAACGACGAACAACTGGCCGGCATCGAGTCGAAGGTCATCGAGGATGCTGTCGTGGAAAAGCTGCTAGAGTCGGCGAAGCTTGACGACAGCGCATGTAGCTATCAGGAAGCTATCGCGCTAGGCCAGCAGGCAGCAGCATAGGCTTCCTGGCCTGCGCGGCCAGGTCTTCGGCTCAAGAGCTTGGGCTATAGCATCGGTTTCACCGAGCAATCTCACTAGCAGTTTGGTCTCGGCGGGAGCAGCCGGAGCTCCGCACTATTTATCCCGACTCATTCGCCCCTCAGCGTAACGACGCACTGAGCCATACGGTCGGTATGGTGAGGCAGTGTCATCCTATTGAAATTACGGCCAGTAGCCCCATCAACGTTAGGCTGAAAGTGGGGTGTTACTCCAAACTCTCATTCGAGCATGAATTCGGGCGTCAGTTCGAGCACAAGGGTTAGTGCACGCACCCAGTTCTAAAGTGGGACTTAGCGAGTGGTCTCTGTGTGTGCCGACGAGGCTAATGTGGTCCCTTTGGTCGGACGCAACCGGTTACAATCTACCGTTCGAAAGCAGTTGCGGTCGCTAATCAGCGGCGCGGGCCTTCACAAGCGGCCCGGGTCCTTCTAGCGGGTGGGTAGTGAGCAAGCAAGCGGTGCGATGATTTGCGCGGGCGGGCGCCCGTCCCGACGGCAACGACTGGGACTGACCCAGGAAACTTCACGTGCAAGCGATTGAGACTAGACCGAGAGGAAGTAGATGATGGATTGGACAAGAGCGAGAAACGAGCCTCAGGCTTTGGGTCTGGTACCGATGGTTGTTGAGCAGACCTCGCGCGGAGAGCGCTCCTTTGACATCTATTCCAGGCTGCTTAAGGAGCGGGTGATTTTCGCAGTTGGACAAGTTGAAGACCACATGGCAAATCTGATCGTGGCTCAACTTTTGTTCCTGGAGTCCGAAAACCCCGATAAAGACATCCACCTTTACATCAACTCTCCTGGTGGCTCGGTGACTGCTGGCTTGTCGATCTACGACACCATGCAATTCATTACGCCAGATGTAAGCACAATGTGCATCGGGCAGGCGGCGTCGATGGGTGCTTTTCTGCTGTGCGGTGGTGCTAAGGGCAAGCGGTATTGTTTACCCAATGCTAGGACGATGATCCATCAGCCCAGCGGCGGTGCGCAGGGTCAGGCTACTGACATTGACATTCAAGCCCGCGAGATCCTGATTATCCGTGAGCGTTTGAATCGACTGATGGCCGATCACACGGGACAGCCGCTGGAGGTGATCGAACGGGATACCGAACGCGATCGCTTCATGGACGCAGAGCAAAGTCGTGAGTATGGGCTCGTGGATGAAGTTGTAGAAGCACGTGGCACCGTCGAAACTCCCGCGTAGTGTAGGCGTCTTGTAGAGTTTTGAGTGCCTGGGGCGTGCTCCGGGGCACGCTTCGCACTTGCAAAAAAGCACGAAAAACATCAACCTAATCTTAGAAAATAGGCCGCTAGGCCTGCGGTAGGCCCAGTTAGGAGGCAAACACAGCCAATGAGCAAAGAAACCACCGGTACAGATGACGGCGGCAAGCTGCTCTACTGCTCATTTTGCGGCAAAAGCCAACACGAAGTTCGCAAGCTTATTGCGGGCCCGTCGGTTTTTATCTGCGACGAATGTGTTGACCTATGCAACGACATCATTCGCGAAGAGGTTCAGGAAGCCAATAGCGAAGACGGCGAAGAAAAGCTGCCCGTTCCACTAGAGATCAACGGAATTCTCGACGAGTACGTGATCGGACAGCAACGGGCAAAAAAGGTCCTTTCAGTCGCTGTCTACAATCACTACAAACGTTTGCGTCACGGCGGTGGTCGTGACGACGACGTGGAACTCGGGAAGAGCAACATTCTGCTGGTCGGGCCTACGGGTTCGGGGAAAACGCTACTCGCCGAAACGTTAGCACGCTTGCTCGATGTGCCTTTTACAATCGCTGACGCGACGACGCTAACCGAGGCAGGCTATGTCGGCGAGGACGTTGAGAACATTATCCAAAAGCTGTTGCAAAAATGTGATTACGACGTAGAGAAAGCCCAGGTTGGCATCGTCTACATCGATGAAATCGACAAGATATCGCGAAAGTCTGACAATCCTTCGATTACTCGAGACGTTTCGGGTGAGGGCGTTCAGCAGGCTCTTCTTAAGCTTATCGAAGGCACGATAGCGTCGGTCCCACCCCAGGGAGGCCGTAAACATCCGCAACAGGAATTTCTTCAAGTCGATACGTCGAACATCCTATTTATTTGTGGCGGTGCATTCGCGGGTCTCGATAAGGTTATTCGGGATCGGTCAGAAAAAGGTGGCATAGGATTCGGGGCAGAAGTCCATAGCAAAGATGAGAGCCGTAATGTCGGTGAGGTTCTGTCCGGGCTAGAGCCCGAAGATTTAGTACAGTACGGTCTCATTCCGGAGTTTGTAGGTCGACTGCCAGTCATAGCGACGCTGGAGGAGTTGGATGTCGCGGCGCTGGTTCAGATCCTGACCGAACCGCGCAATTCGCTTACGAAGCAGTACTCAAAGCTCTTCGATATGGAAGGCGTAGAGATCGATTTCCGCGATGACGGTCTGAATGCCGTGGCCGAGAAGGCCATGGAGCGAAAAACCGGAGCTCGAGGTTTGCGGTCCATTCTCGAGGCGGTCCTTCTGGATTCGATGTACAACATTCCTTCTCGCGACGACGTAGCCAAAGTGGTTATCGACGAGTCGGTCATCAAAGGAGACTCAGAGCCGTTGCTCGTTTATCAGAACAGCGAGCCCGCTCGGGTCGCAGCACCGGAAGAGTAAGGCCGCTGCTGGCCGCGCCTCTCGCTTCGTCTAGCACGAACGCGCACTTTGATTGCGCGACATGGGCGCGCCGCGCCCTCTTCAGTGAAGCGCACGCTAGGTGCGTCTGGTGCCGCGTGGTTCATGTCCGTTTTCGCAGCGCTGCTGCTAGTGATTCTTCCGCATTACGCACCGTGTCAGTGCGCTAACTCCAGCTCTGTCTCACATCTACGCGCTTTACCCCTCGCTCTTTGTCATTGGTCATTGGTCATTGGTCGATTCTGTACGTTTGCCGGTTGAACGTTCACTTTTCGGTCCGGTGGCTACCTTGAAAAACCCGATTGCGTCTCCATCCACTTACCTAAGTAAACGAACGAGCGGTGCCGTTCGAGCGGTAAACAGCATGCCAGTGGTGTCGTGCCGAGTACTCTAAAGACTACTATTGAGTCTCGGTCGAACTTGTTAGGCCCATCAGAGGCGTTTGTTTGGTCCGTCCGCAATGGCATCGAGTAGAATGCTCGCCCGGTCTCCACTGACCGCCTTGTGACGTCAAATAGTGCGGTCTGCGAAACGATGACCGCCGTAATTCTCTATGAAGGCGATGCGACATACCGGCGACCGCGATAACTAGCCGACGTTTTGATCGAGTAGTAGCCAAAGAGAAGTTAAGCAAAGGCGAAGAAAGAAAAGAACGAGCTTGTTAATTCGCTGGGGCCGCCATATCTCCGCTAGACACGGTTTCATGGGAGACACGGGTAGATTCTGAAGCACCCAGGCACGGCAGTGAGCCCTTTTTTGTGGGACTAAATTTTGCAGGGATTCGTAGTAGGCGGAACCCTAAAACCGGAGACAACCATGTCTGACCCTGTTCTAGAGCTACCACTCCTCCCGCTTCGGGATGTGGTGGTCTATCCGCACATGGTATTGCCCCTGTTCGTAGGTCGTGAGCGTTCAATTGAGGCGCTCGAGAACGCCATGGCGAACGACAAGCAGGTTCTTCTGGTAGCGCAGCGAAACGCTGCCGAAGACGACCCGCGCGCCGACGACATATATCAGGTTGGCACGGTGTCCAATATTCTTCAGCTGCTTAAGCTGCCCGACGGAACCATTAAGGTCTTAGTGGAAGGGAGTTATCGAGCGGCAATCGACTTCGTCAATGATGACGCCGAATTCTCTATAGCGGGTGTGAGGGAGGTTGAAGCCGATGACCCGAACGACAGCGAGTCTGAAGGGCTAATACGCACCACCACTGCAAACTTTGAAAAGTATGTAACGCTCAGTAAGAAAGTACCGGCTGAGGTCCTGACGTCTCTCACTGGAATCGATGAGCCTGGCCGGCTCGCCGACACCATCGCCGCGCACATGGGTGTAGATCTCGAGCAGAAGCAGAAAATCCTCGAGATCGCGGGAGTGAAGGCACGTCTCGAGTACCTGATGGGCTTGATGGACGCGGAAATCGACGTATTTCAGGTAGAGAAGCGCATTCGCGGGCGCGTTAAAAAACAAATGGAGAAGAGCCAGCGCGAGTACTACTTGAACGAGCAGATGAAGGCAATTCAAAAAGAGCTTGGCGAGATGGACGAGGCGCCCAATGAAGCGGATGAGCTCGAGCAGAAGATTTCTGACGCCAAGATGCCCGAGGAAGCGCGGGAGAAGGCTCTTGCTGAACTTGGCAAGCTGAAAATGATGTCGCCGATGTCCGCTGAGGCGTCAGTGCTGCGAAGCTATATCGACTGGATGGTAAGCGTACCTTGGAGTAAGCGGAGCAAGGTCAAACACAACTTGAGCAGGGCCAACGAGATCCTCGATTCTGATCACTATGGCCTCGAAGAGGTCAAAGAACGGATCCTCGAATATCTTGCGGTTCAAAAACGCGTCCGCAAGGTGAAAGGGCCTGTCCTGTGTCTGGTGGGACCTCCGGGAGTTGGAAAAACCTCGCTGGGCGAATCGATAGCCCGTGCGACTAATCGTAAGTTTGTGCGCATGGCGTTGGGCGGCGTTCGCGACGAAGCAGAGATTCGAGGTCATCGCCGCACCTATATAGGTTCAATGCCGGGTAAGTTGCTGCAGAAGATGTCCAAAGCGGGTGTGCGAAACCCTCTATTTCTGTTGGATGAGATCGACAAGATGGGCATGGATCATCGTGGCGATCCTGCATCTGCACTGCTTGAAGTGCTCGACCCGGAGCAAAACCATCAATTCAATGACCACTACCTGGAAGTGGACTACGACCTGTCCGACGTAATGTTCGTTTGTACATCCAACACGATGAATATCCCAACGCCGCTTTTGGATCGTATGGAGGTCATTCGACTGCCGGGATATACAGAGGACGAGAAGCTCAATATCGCGCAACGCTATCTCATTCCGACACAGGTCAAATTGAACGGTCTCAAGGAGGATGAGCTAGCGGTTAGTGAAGATGCTGTTATCGACATCATTCGTTACTACACCCGTGAAGCGGGGGTTCGCGCGTTGGAGCGTGAGATCGCGAAAGTGTGTCGCAAGATGGTAAAGGCCATCACGCTGCAGGAGAAGGAGGGTGGCCTCACTGTAGAGCCGGATTCTCTAGGCGATCTGCTGGGTGTCCGTAAGTTCAATTACGGTGTAGCTGAGGAAGAGAACAAGATCGGACAGGTGACTGGGCTCGCTTGGACATCGGTTGGGGGTGAACTGCTAACCATTGAAGCGGCATCCGTCGCTGGTAAGGGTCGTTACGTTAAGACCGGCTCGCTTGGGGATGTCATGCAGGAGTCGATTCAGGCGGCGAGCACCGTTATGCGTAGCCGCTCGCAGATTCTTGGGATAGCAGCCTCCTACCACGATAGCCACGACATGCATATCCACGTACCGGAAGGCGCCACGCCAAAAGATGGCCCGAGCGCAGGCACCGCCATGTGCACAGCGCTCGTGTCTGTCTGCACCCAAATTCCGGTTCGTGCCGATGTGGCTATGACGGGCGAAATAACCTTGCGCGGAGAGGTGCTACCCATTGGGGGCTTGAAGGAGAAGCTGCTTGCAGCTCGGCGCGGCGGCATCAAAACTGTTCTGATCCCTAAGGAGAATGAACGCGATCTCAAAGAGGTCCCGGACAACATCAAACAGAACCTGGAGATACGCTCAGTGAAGTGGATTGATGCCGAGCCTGTTGTTGCGGGGTTAGTTCGATCAGTTGATTGGCGCCGCGGAGGATGCTCG
>JBCCNK010000157.1:0-8015 GCA_039025875.1 Pseudomonadota bacterium | reverse complement strand
TGATCGGACGAAAGGCTGTGTCACAAGAACGACGATGCTGGCGTTCATATTCAAACTGGGTCAGTGTGCGGAGCAGCGCTGGCGGCGAATACGCGGCTTCAATCACCTAGCGAAAGTGATCGAGGGCGTGAGGTTCAAAGATGGAATCGAAGACACGGAAAACACCGATGCGAGGAGCGCCGCCTGATCAATGACCAAACACCAGAATTGAACATAGCTCTACGTCGCCTAGAGCTCCGTGTTCCCACTTGAGTCTGTAGCAGATGGCGCCGTCACACCAGGCCTGATTAGTATTAAGAAATGTTGTCTGGGGACAGCGCCGTCAAATTCGTCTGGCGGTGGAGTTTGGTGGGTATCGTTGCGATTGACCGAAGCTCAGATCGCGCTCTATCCAATGGAAGAGAGACCTACCGGCAAACAGAACTATTGTCAGCCGCGCTAATGCAACCCACAAATCATTAGCGTAAGGGGTGAGGTCTGCCTAATCCATCGTCGAATGTCGAACTGGCGGGAGAATTAGAGTCTGCCTGCTTATGATGGTTTGTTTTACATAGTATTTAGGCTTTCCATCTCTTCAAGGAACCGGATAGCGAGCGTTTAGTCTCGCTATTCTAGCGTTCGAAACTTAAGCGACCGTGGAGGCGTTCGATCATATGCGCTCGATTGCAATCATCACAATTAGTTTTTTCCTGTTGGCTGCCTGCACTACGGTCGATTCGGTCATCCGCGTTCCGATAGATGTTTCGGCCTCAGAATTCAATTCAGTTTACT
The DNA here is from genome assembly GCA_039025875.1 of Pseudomonadota bacterium. Classification (GTDB taxonomy): domain Bacteria; phylum Pseudomonadota; class Gammaproteobacteria; order Pseudomonadales; family Halieaceae; genus Congregibacter. Next base: position 7,244 of record JBCCNK010000157.1, on the reverse strand, counting down.
CGCAGTACTACGAGCGCCCTACCTGGGGTTCCGTAGTATCGACCAGTGATGGTGGAGAATCACTGGCCATAACCATGGACTCATACGGCGACTTCATGTCGGTAACCTACTTCGATCGTCCTCGACTCGATGAGTACAGAGATGTGATTGCCAAGTTCTTTGAATGAGAATCGACGGCAGTTTCAAGACAGGAGATTTTGACTAAGGAAATCGCGAAGGTAGAAGGAGGTGGTCAGCTCTCAGACCAGAGGTACAAGTTTACGTTTCACAGCGCGAAAAGAGGAGTTCACTATTTAGCAGTTACGCATTGCTCGGCGATTATGTGCGTAGAGCAATCAACCCAGTACTACGACTCTGCCAATCTACAAAGGCTGCTGGCTCTTTTTGATCAGTACGAGCAAGGTAACTTGGTATCGGTCTCATCAATCGACGCTTACCAGTAACCTTCGTGGACACATCGATGTCCGAGTTCCTGATAGATGAACCTCAACCACGAGCATCTCGTAGACACATCTTAGGATCGATGGCGCTGATCTTCGTGAGCTGAACCAAGTTCATGATATTGGCCAGCGTGACAGGCAGCCAACTTGCGGTGTGGCGTACATGCTCATCTATTGCAGGTGGTGACAAATGTTGGGAGAAAATGCAGTGAACTCTTCCGTAAATTGAAACGCGCCGCTCAGATTCTGACGATGCTTGAACGAGTAAAACAGACCTCTGGTAACGTCTCATCATGAATGAGTGGCTTGCCATCATAAGAAACGCCGGGGCTCGTTATCGAGAAGGAAATGCGTTCCGCCGAGTTATGACCGTGGAGTGCGGTACGGTCTCGCTCTGTGCAGATGCGCTACTTGACGCGATGGAGATTCTGGAAAACAGAGAATCCGGTTCCAGTGCCCAGCCTCAGACACCTACGGATTCGTCTGTCTCCTAGCGAGTGATTTACTGATGCCTCGGCGTCATGATACAGGCGCCGAAACGAGATTCATCAACCGCGATCGTCGCTCAACCCCCGTTGTGCAAGACCGACTTCGGTTTGTGACCCCGACCTCGTCCGCAGACTCTGTGGCCGAGGACGCTCGACTTTTGGGTGACAAAGCCACGGCGGCGGACTGGCTAAAAACACTGGCCATGGCTCTGCAGAATGAGCCGTCTCGATAGAGCGTCCACGACACCCGTGGTCCGCGATGTGGATACACGGATCGGTCGCCTGGAGCACGGCATACCCAGATGAGCCTTGGTCATGTGGCGCATAGGCGCTCCACCCAAACCGTACCTGCCGTCAGGGAACGGCGAATCCCGTTGGGCAGGCAACCCCCTCGGCGAGCGCATCCGACGCACTAGGCTTCTTTGAATTTGAAGACCTCGGGGTCTTGTTCCCTTTTTGTTTTGAAAAAGTGGCAATAGCCCTTGCTGGGTTCTACTAACCCTGGATTACCCCACGTATTTCGACCTTTTGATCTTGTACGTTTGTAATGGATAGGATTTTTGCTGCGACACCTTCACGGAACTCTCCGAAGTTCACATCTGACCGGTTGCCGCTTTGCATGGATGCAGCGAACGTGGTCCAAGCCTCTGCACGTTCGAAGGACTCAAGATTATTCAGATACCCATCGAGAGCAATGTAAAGATCGCTCGCAAAATGTTCAGCGTGGATGGCCTGTAGGGGGCGTTTACCCTGCAAGGCTTCAGGACGCCATATCGCAAGTCCGATCACTATGCCGACAAAAGTAGGAATCGACACAACCATGACCCAGATGAGAAGTGATCGGTAGTCCGGCAGGTCGTACGCCATTTTCGCCACCACTACCTCGATAAAGGTCAGTGTGAGAACCAGAAAGGATAGCGGCGTAGTGATGGACGCAAACCAAGACGAGTTGTTGGAGATACCGGTAGTCATCGTTCTGTGATCTCCCGGGCGGGAGCATCCTCGCCGCATTTCTCAACGAACTTTATGAGGCGTTTTGCTTGTGCTTCGGTCAGCAAGAAGTTTGTGGCCTGCGGTGCCCTGAATATGAGCATGTCCGATAGGACACGATCGCCGCCAACTTTTCTGGCGCTTATCGCGCGCTTGAACTTTGTTTGGTAACGAACATCGACCCCGTGACTGTCCCATCCAGGTTTGAGATAGGGCGGTGAGATAAGCTCCCCCCACCCATAGAGCCCTCGAAAGTGCATATCACCTGCCATCCAAAAGAAGACGATATCTCCTGTCGACATCTGGTTTCGGTATCGTGTCGCGTACCAGGTGTCAGTGGAACCAGCCGTGACTTTTTCTCGGAGATCGTAGCGTTCGGGTGTGCTCTGAAATACGAAGACGTTCACAGAATCTCCTACTCTGCCAGGATAAACGGATGAAGCAGTGTCTCTCGAACAGTGTTCTCGGTGACTAAGAAATCTACCTGAATCCAACCAAGAGGCTGGAACGCCCCGGCTGCCAGCGGCCGCGATCTGTCGCCTTCTTAGCTGTCCACAACACGGATCATATTTTAAGGACGCTTCCGCTTGATAGCCTTTGCTGCTAACTCGACGGCGGCGGCTAAAGTCACTCCATCCAAAGTCACGGAAAACAGTACATCCGCCAGCCCGGCCATTGACGATTGAGCCACACTCAGGTTTGTACCACGCATAGGAAGTCGCCCTGGGTGTCGACAGAACTTACAGCGTGTGAGAATGGACCGCCTGAGACCCGTGAAAACGGACTGATTCCATTCGTTATTTGTACGGTGAGCACGTAATTTGAATGACCGTATCACTGGCCATTGAACACACACGAACGGAGCACCCCCGAATGGCACCTCGGATTTGGCTGATCACAGTGATTTTTGTTGCGATGTGCCAGTCGGCCACTGCTGGTCTCATCACAGAGCGGTACCTCGCCACGGTAACGTCTGCAGCCCCTTTCGTCGCGGGCTTGGGTTTCGGTGACACGTTTGAGTGGTCGATCACCTACGACTCTTCAGGGCGGTTTTACACCCTGTTCGACGATGGGCCCAATCTTCGCGCCGAGGCCGGTGGCGGTGATGACTCAGTGCTTCGACGATTTTGCCTCGATGGCACTGCCGGAGGTCTCGATTGCAGCAACTTTGAGTATTCAGAAGTTTGGCAACTGGCCTCGGATCTCGTCTCGGCCACCGCACCGGAGTTCCGGTTTTCCAACCCCGATTTCGAGTATGTGGATGAGCGCCTGGGCAACGCTCAATTCATCACGATCGATAAGAGCGGCGCGAGAACCGTGGAAGTCTTTGCCGACGGCGTGTCGCTAAAGCTCCTCGACGAGTTTGACGAGTTCGGCGCTCCCGTCTTTGGTCGAGGTTCGGCGGCCTTGGTGGACAACACCGGTAGTGTACCCTTGGTATTTGAGGCGATATTGACCTCGGAGTTGCTATCGACGGTTCGTCATACTGCGACCGTGCCCGTCCCGAGCACCTTTAAGCTGCTCTGTCTCGGAGTGCTAGGCGGTCTTTTCCCTGCGCGTCTTTGGCGACGGTAATCAGTCGTTCATGCACCCGTGACGCGCCCATCGGATTTTCATTGAACCCCAACAAGGGCGATTTCTGAAGGAATGGGCGAGATTACTCAGCACTCGCTTCTCGAACGTATCGTGCGAATACATAGGCGTTTTTGAGTCGGTATCGGTCTTTGATCTTTCGAAAGGGGCCTTTGCTGTCTTTGCTGCCTTTGTCATCGTTATGCGGACCGCCTCCGTGCGGAAAACCAGGATGCCCCGTGATCTTCCGATGAGCCAGATGAAACGCCTCGTGAATGATCAGTTCCGATAGCACATCGGGACTCAGTTTAAGCCTGCTTTCCACCTTGGCCGGTTTACCCCTGGTACGATTTAACGCATCGACGACATCCGTCGGCCGTGTATAAAAAAAGCGCTCCGCAAAATACATTTTTCTGTCGGACGCGGTATCGGAAACATAAGCTGCCGTTTTTGCCGGGCCCCGTTTGTGGCGATCGCCTTTATCGGCCTCTTCATTTGAAACCCACCGTGTGTTGTTTCGCGAGAGCGAGTTGAGAGCTCGCCGTATTTGTGGAAACAGTTTTGCCACGCTTCCCGGTTTCGTATCTCCGTAGTGGTTCTCAAAGAACTCCACCGCTTTTCGATACGGAGATTCTAATGAGGAGGTGGGAACATAAGACGACGGAATTTTACCCAAGGCTGGGAGCTGGGAATGAAAACGCTCGGCTTTGTTCAGCATGACGAGTGAGCGCGACAATACCGCCCGGACCATGATCCATTCGCTATGCAGCAGCTCTCTAGACATCGTGTTTCAGTGTGCCGCCTAAAGTGCGGTACGACGCGTGGTTCATGTCGATACGAGTCACTGAAAGCGTCTCCTTCAATTGGCTCTGATCATTTGCTGCTGAAGTACCTTGGCCGCACGGTAGTGTTCCGCGAGATCGTGTAGCCAATCTTCGACCGCACGACACCAGCGGTCACGGTCCGCGAACTCCTCTGACACGCTAAGCGCAAAAAACCACTCGACATAAAGATCATCGACGCCCTGCTGAAGATGCTTTTCCGTGGTGAAGTATTTGGATGCGGCCCGCGTGTCGTCATCAGACAGCTTCCACAGTGTACTGTCCGGCTCCAGCACCGTGTCACTGGACGTCACGTAGGCCAGACCCGGTGTGTACCGTATATTCTGTCGAGTTTTGACCAGTGACTCTGCAACGCCGATAAAAAATTCGGGGAGGCCTAAATCGTTATCGTGTAGATAACGAAACCAGTCTGTATCGCGACTTCCCTCGGGCAGATCGTGTGCGGCAGCCGACTGAGTGCCGAATTCTCTACCAAAATGACTGAGAGAGTCGGTTGCCTGTACCAGCAGATAGGTTTGGAAGGTTCTAATCTCGCGTCGACGATCGCGGTAAGCCATGAAGGCGGGGATGATGCCGCGAGCTAGGAGCGCGGTTATGAGGCCAGTCGCAAGTCCGAGTAATGCTGCATCTACGTCAAATTCCACGTAGTACTCCTTGCAACGAGTTGGCGCTAACCGCGCGGTCGATTTACTTGAGCTTGGGTCCTGGCATAACAACGAACTCCGTCTTGGAGCTTGATTTTAACACAGTCCACACACCCCAACATCAGCAGCGGTGTCAGCGATCCAGTCTTACCTGGCTCTAATCATCTCGATACCTACACCGCAGCTGGCAGCCGCCATCGAAACGATATCTTGCTGTTACGTCGGTCCGAGCATTGACTTCAGTGGCCCCTTCATCACCCAGACCGCTTAGACGGTGGTCGGCGAGGCGATTCCCTGGTTGATGACGCGTCCCAATTTACGTCAGCGAGACGTTATCCAGGAGGCCATAACCCATACCTGAGGTAGGAAGGGCCAACCGTAAAATACTGAGCGCGTTCGCCGGCGCAAACGACGTCAGATTTTCTGCTTAGCCGATCGGTGGGCATTTAGCGTCTTAGGTGATACTGACCTCGGAGTTGCGATCAACGGTTCGTCATAACCCCAGACGTGCCCGCACCGAGCAAATTTATCCGGCTATTCCGCGGAACGATATACGGTCTAAGTCAATACTGTCTATGGAGATGGGAATCGGTCACGGTGAATACCCAAGATGCGTCGACCGGTCGAGGCAGGGGTCACTCTGTCACAGACATTGACCGCCAAACGTCGCGGGTAATGAAACGCCTCGTTCTTGACACCCAGTTTAGTGTCGCGGTGGACGTTATGGCCCACCGCATTGGGACGGGCGGATCCTAAGAGATGACCCTGTTTCCTTCAGGAGACGCGCAGGGATTACGGGCGATCGTCGTTCAGACCCCGTTGCGCAAGACCGACCTCGATCATGGTCTCAATACGGACTAGGCGGCGATCGTGATCGCGCAGCTCGAGCGCTGCGCTTTCCAGCTCTTTCGCGACCCGATCGACTTTTTCAGTGAGCAAAAGCACTTGTTTGATGCTTGCGATCGCATCACCGACGGCACTCATGTAGAGGTGACCTCACGAGCCTCTCTCTTGGCCCGAAGCTCCGACAACACCTCCGCCGCGGTGGCCAGACTGTGATCGAGGTTCGCTTCCACGGTTTGAAGCGATTCGTCCAAGGTGGCGATCAACGAACGAAGGAGCGCTTCTTCATCATCGGTGGCCGTCGGCTGTTCGCACTGACGGCGCACATACTGTGACACGCTGATCTGGGCCTTTGCGGCCTGCTCGTTCAGATACGCCTTGAATTCGGGTGAGCCCAGGATGGTGATGCGTTCTGTTTTCGCGCTCATTGCAAACTCTCAATGCATTATCATGACATGATAATGATAACAGTTGGGCTGGAGTGAGACCAAACCCAGAATACCCAGTCTTGTTCCACGCCGCCGACAAACGAAGCATCGATTTTCAGGTGGACCGGGTCGATTATGCCGACCGATGAACGTTCGCTCAGGTGTTCCTGTAAACGCCCTTCACCAACACAGCATGAAGACTTGACGCGTGTTTTCTGAGAAGCACATCGGCTGTATGCCACACGCACCTCGACTACATCAAAACGCCAACGAAACAACGATCTGGCTGACGACGGGCGCTAACCTGGCGGCCCCACGTTCAACCGGCGGTAGCTTAAGCGGCGATGAGCGAGGACGTCGACCGCTCACCACGACTCTTCCCTCCCCTTCCTTTCGGTTTGTCATCGACGTCGATCCGAAGCGGGTCGCGCGCTATCTCTAAGGTTCAGACGGTAACGCCACAGCGCATGATGTACAGCCACAGAACTGCGTGTTGGCCGCCACGCCGTAGAACGTTCTGCGGATCTCCCATAGCGATCTGAGACGATGTTATATGAGCACCGCAATCTCGATGTAAACGCTTACTAACCGGCAATAACAGTATTTCATTGAGTAATACGGCCCATGAAGGTGCCCGTTCGGTACGCTGGTGCTTCAAGAACTGACCGTTTACTATCAACCGTTCTTCGAAGAACGGTATTTATGTAATATGAACTCTACCTTCGAAAATCGAATCCGCCGCAAAAAGTTAATCAATCAACTGGCTCCTGCACTCTCAGATATCGACCGCGAGGAGCTCATGAGAGCGCCCTATGCGGCCAAACCGGAGATTTCCGAGGCCAAGGCCAACGCCCTGATCTACGCCGCCATCGATCTGACAGCGCCCCCTGGAGCCGTCATCGGTCGTCGTGTTGTGGTGGACGCGCAGTCTAGAGTCGAGATTCTTGTGGGCTGGGAGCGGGTCGAGGCCCTGCTCCACCCAGATGCGTTTCCAAGA
>JBCCNK010000156.1:0-8069 GCA_039025875.1 Pseudomonadota bacterium | reverse complement strand
CTCTTGCGCATGGCAGAAGAAGGTCCCGAGGGTCCGATCTATCTGCTCAACCTACTCAAGTACAAAGACCATGCCGAGTACGAGGATCGTAGAGAGACGTCCCTCACAGGCCAGGAGGCCTACGCCATCTATGGGATGGGGGTGTTCAGGCTAATGCAGGACTTCGGTGGTTACGTTGGGATTGCGGCACCGGTCACCGACCTCATGGTGGGAGAAGTCGGTGAGCTTTGGGATTCGGTGGCGATCGCCTGCTATCCATCCCGGGCTAAGATGTTGGCGCTGTTCCAGTCGAGGGAATTCAACGAACTCACGGTGCATCGCACCGCTGGCCTTGCGGGCCAGTTGAATATTGAGATGGCCGGTGCACTGGGCACGTGGCTGGCAGAATAAACGACTGGACTTCGGTTCTGGCACTTTGTCTCTACGAGGGAGCAGATCGTAGTACATGGTGCTGGTAAATCAGAGAGCCCGGGGGCGGGCAGAGTACCGCGTCCTGGGCTCTTTCTAACCGCTTAGAACACCCCACGTACGCCCAATGTAAATCGAGTGCCAGTTCGCGTGTAGTCAAGCAGGCGATTCGAAAATCGGGAGAAGTCGCGCGTGTCTTCCTCGGTGATATTGATGCCTTCGAGATAGACCTGAATGCTGTCGTTGATGCTGTACGCAGCGGAGAAATCGAGCTGCCCGAAGTCCTCGCGCTCGCGTGGCTCACTCGCATCCGAGAAACACTCGAACAGGAATTCCTCGCGGAAGTTGTAGGCCAGTCTCAGCGAGATGCCATACTTTTCATAAAAAGCACTGACGTTGTACGAGTTTGGCGACAGGCCGTTATAGTCGCAGTCGGACGCACCGGAATTCTCCGCCCGGTCGATATCACTGCTGACGTGCGTGTAGTTTGCCTGAGCGCCAAAGCCGTCGAAAGGTGCCGGCAAAGTGTCGAAGGTTTTCTGAACAGCGACTTCGAAGCCCGTGATACTGCCCGTCTCGCCGTTTCTTGTGCGCGTGTCCTGAAAGTCCACATCGCGAGTTACTTCTACATTCGTCGGGTTGCCGGGGTTGTTAGCGGGGAACACAATCGGCCTCGGAATGGGCAGTGTCTGGCTCTCCAGGAAGCTGTCGAACTCCTTGTGAAAAGCGGCGACTCCAAAGAATCCGAGCTCGTCGAAATACCATTCGAACGAGGCATCGAAGTTGTCTGATTCGAACGCCTCCAGCGTCGGATTTCCTCCCCCGGAAACCGGGGCGTTTGAGCGTCCGCCAAAGGTATTGCTGACTCCCAGCTCATCGAGCGTGGGTCGTGTGATCGTCTGCGAGTAGCTCGCGCGCAGTACGATATCGTCCGTTGCGTCGACGCGGAAGTTGAACGAGGGAAGAACGTCGGTGTAGCTGTTGCTAACCGAAACATCCGTGGCATCGCCGAATATAATATCGAGCTGGGTGTCGTTTACGCTCTCGCGAAACTGCAGCACGGGCTGGTCGACGCCCGTCGACACAACTTCCGTGCGCGCGACGCGAAATCCAGCGGTAGCGGCCCAGGGCATGTCTCCGAAGGAGCCTTCCCATTCGGTATTCACAAAGAACGATGTGACCTCTTCTTCTACCGCAAAGCTTGCCGCAGAGTTGATGTCCGGCGTGTAGAAACCAAAGAGCGAATCCCCCGCAGCTTCAATGCGTTGCAGCAGTTCTTCGTCCGAGATCGAGTCGCGCCCGGCGCGATTGGGCGCGCCGATGTTGGCCGGATCGTTCAGTACGCGAAAAACATCGGCAAAAGAGAACGCGAGCGACGCATCCGGAACGTCACTTGAACCGGGAGTGCCGCTGAGAAAACCCTGAAACGAGAACGGGTTCAGAAACGACGTATCGTTTGGTGTGACGGTGTAGCCGCAGTAAGCACAGAAAATCCCAAAGCCCTGCGTTGCCGAAAACGTATCGAAACGATCTCTGACTTTCTCCCGCTCTGAGTAGGCGACACCTGCAGAGACTACTTTCAATGCGCCGCGATCAATATTCCAGTCTAGAGTCGCGAACGCTTCGTTGATGTCGTCTTCCACCACATCACGGGCAACATCAACAAAGTGCAAGCGCTGTAGTGAGACGTTGGTGAGTTCACTCCAATTCGTCAGCGAGGGAATCCCGTTGTCCCGCAGGCTGATCGTCTGGGAAGTTTCCGAAAGCTTGCCAACAACTACGAATGGGTTGGTGTCATCGCGATTCGCATTCGACGTCGAAGCATCCAGCGTGAGGGTCATCGCATCGGTGAGGTCCCACTTAAAGTTGACGCCCACGAGGTACGTCTCGGCCTCCCGATTGTTAGAGGTCATGACATTGTCATCCTGGGAGAGCCAGGAGTCCGTGGCGATGGCCGGATTTCGATTGTTGAAATCAAGGCTGGGACGAGAAAAGTCGGTAACGGTGCCGTTGCCATCAATCACCGGATCGATGAACTGCGGATTGAAAAACCCAGTTACGACAGTCTGCAGAGACTGGATATCAAAGCGGCTGTAAAGACCATCCACCGTGATTTCAGTTCTGTCGCTGGGTCTGAACTGAAACGATCCGTTTACCGATAGCCGCTCCCGGTCCTGTTCGTCCAGGGTAAAGCCGAGGTTCTGCATAACGCGAGTGCCCTCCGGGAGCACCCCGATAGCGTCTGGTTGCAAACCGGTAGATGACTCGGGCGCGTTAACAGCGAGAGAGCCATCTCGCACCAAATAGCCACCCACGTTCACACCTTCTATTTGGGCATTTCTCTCCTGGTAGGAAACACCCAGCAGAACGCCGAAGGTTTCGTCATCGTTGGTCCAGGAACCGACGCCGGAGAACTCGGGTGTCGCGTCCTCACGAAGATCGTCATAGATCGCAGCTCCCGAAGCGGTAAAGTGGGTTCCCGGGCGGTCGAACGGTCGCGCAGTCACCACGTTGACAACCGCACCGATTCCTCCGGATCTCAGATTGGGTGTTGAAGTCTTGTAGACCTCGGCACGTTGAATAATATCGGAGGACAATACGTCGAATGAAAATTCGCGACCGTCGTTGTCGGTAGCCATCGTCCGGCCATTCAGAAGCACCGTGTTGAACTCAGGTCCCAGGCCTCGCACCGTGATGAATTGCCCTTCGCCACCACTTCGATCAATCGAAACTCCTGTGATTCGCTGCAGCGACTCGGCAACGTTCATATCCGGGAATTTACCGACATCTTCGGCCGAGACCGCATCGACTATCTGCGTTGCGTCCCGTTTTACATCGAGCGAGTCTTTGAGACTGCTTCGAATCCCGGTTACGACGACCTCTTCGAGGAGACCGGTACTGGCGCCAGCGGCCTGCTGAGCACTGGCGATTTCGCTGATTAAGCCTGCACTGCTGGCAGCTGCAATAGCGCTGCAAAGCAAAGACGGCTTGAACAAAGTCCTGCGGTAAACCATGCGCGTTCTCCCTTACTGTTATTATCGAGTGCGTAAGATAGTTGGGTGCGTGTTACAGCGGCGCCATTGAGCGTAGCCCTACAGACAGGAGCAGCTGACACTATTACCCAGTTCCGCGATTCTTGATCGTGCTCGCCCGCATGACCATGGATTAAATGGCATCGCATGTGTTTTTTGGGATTTTGGCTCGGGTAAAAAGCCCGCCAGGATCCCTGAACCCGCCGGCACACCGGTTCGATCGCGAGTCAACGATTGCCGATTCGGGCGCGATACTCGCTGGGCGACCAGCCGACGGCTTTGCTGAATTGCTTCGAGAAGTGGTACTCGTCGCAATACCCGAGATTGTTTGCGATGTGTTTCAGAGTCACATTGGAGGTCGAGAGCATTTCACACGCCTGCTCCATGGCCAGCTCGGTCTTGTACCTTCCCGGCGGCTGTCCTGAAAGCTTGCGAAACCTCTTACGAAATGCTTCATAAGCCATGCCGGTGGCCTCGGCGGCTTCCTGAACGCTGGGTGAGTTTCTTAATGCAAGGCGTGCCTGTTCGAGCCACAGAAGTTCGGTCGACACTTCAGAACGTGCTGCGGAATCTATATCCGCCAGTAGACTCTGCATGCGCAGCGCGTCTTCGAGCATTTTCTTTGGATCGCCGTCGTGACTGGTACCAATAGCTCTCTTGATCCGCTCAAGCCAGTACTCTGTAGGGCGCAATGGGAACACGGGGCTGTCGTTACTCAGGCAGTTATTGTCACGCCAAAGATCAAAGACCGGTCCTTCAAACACAAGGTAGAGCTCATCCCACCGTTCACCGCGGGCCGGTCCGTACCAATGCTCGACCCCGGGCATTACCAAAATGGCGTCACCGGGCCGCACATCGCGCGTCACCGCGTTCTCGTCGAAATAGCGTCCGCCCCCGCGTAACACGTACACCAATGTGTAGTGATGTAGTGTTCGTCGCGGAGTCAGCACGCCGGCACCGTTCTTAACGAAGCAGGCGATACGAATCCCTCCGATGGGAGAGATCGACAAGTTTTGTACGAAGAAGGTGCTCTCTTCCAAAATGATGGTAGCCAACTAGCCTTCGGGCAAACACACGCTAAGCTACCAAAAAACACATTTGACTCCCAGATTTCACCTTTGACTTGCCCATGGGCACCGCTACGATGCCTTTCTCTGGCGGCAGAGTTCACAGCGTTAGCAATGCCTCGTCTGTCCCTGCCTTCGCGTAGTTTCAGGATGCCTGATGAATATGGATATTTGCGCGCAACCACAGCGAAGGGCCGCTACGGCCGCATCGAACCGGTTCGTCGTGCTTGCTACTAGTCAGGTGCAGCTGGTCCTCGACGTTGAGCTAGGCGGACGCCCGGGAATTGTCTACTGGGGCAAGCGGCTGACCCATGCAAGTCCGCAGGAGCTGGCGCTGCTGTCACTTCGCCAGTGGGCGCATGGAGGTGCTGCGGAAGACATTGCAGCATCGTTATCCAATGAGCTTGGTACGGGTGTTTCTGGCCCACCGGGTTTTATTGCGCAGCGTGCCGGCCATGACTGGGCAACGATCTTTCGGGTCGTTCATGTCGAGAGCGAATCTGCATCGGCAGTACGAGTAGAGTGTGAGGACGCTAATTCACGATTGCGGGCAACCTACGACCTAAAGCTCGATCCCTCGTCACATGTCGTTTCAGCAACCACCAATGTGGTCAATCTGGGCCAGTCCTCTCTGTCGATCGATTGGTGCGCGGCGCTCTGTATCCCCCTCAATCGGCGATTAACGCACCTTACCGGGCTTACGGGGCGCTGGGCGATGGAGTTTCAGACCCAGAAGGTAGCGGCTTTTCAGGGAAGCTATTTGCGAGAGAATAAGAGTGGGCGTACCAGTCACGACAACTTTCCAGGCTTGATCGCCGGTACCGCTTTCACCAGCGAGAAGTCGGAATCAGCCGCCGCTTTTCATTTGGGCTGGAGTGGTAACAACCGGGTGCGAGTTGACAGGCACTCGGACGGACGGGCATTCCTTCAGATGGGAGAGCTATTTCATCCCGGCGAGATGGTGTTGGCGCCGGGAGGTGCTTACACGACGCCACCGCTGTACGCGGTCTGGTCAGAGCAGGGATTTAACCAGCTCTCTCAGCGCATGCATCGATATGTTCGAGAGCGAGTCATCGATCCGCAAATTCGTAGCAAGCCTCGGCCGGTGCATTACAACACCTGGGAGGCCGTTTATTTCGATCATTCTGAAGCACGGCTCTTCGAGCTGGCGGAGCACGCGGCTCATGTGGGCGCCGAGCGGTTTGTTCTGGATGACGGATGGTTCAGTTCGCGACGTAGCGATGATTCCGGTTTGGGAGACTGGTGGGTTGCGGAGAACGTCTACCCTAACGGCCTCCGTCCTCTTGCGGATCACGTACGCAAGCTTGGCATGGAGTTCGGTCTCTGGTTCGAACCTGAGATGGTCAATCCGGACAGTGACTTGTATCGACGTCACCCGGACTGGGTTCTAGAGGCGTCGGGAGTGGAGCAGGTGCCATCGAGGAATCAGCTCTCGTTGGATCTTACAAGACGCGATGTGGTGGATTACCTGTTCACTTGCGTCAGCCAGATCGTTGAGGACTGTCAGGTCGCTTACATTAAGTGGGATATGAATCGCGACATTCATCATCCCGGTAGCGCGGGCCGCGGCGCGATCCACCGACAAACACACGCTGTGTACGCCCTGATGCACCGGCTGCGCGACGCTCATCCCGGGCTAGAGATAGAGACTTGCTCCTCCGGCGGCGCCCGAGCAGATTTCGGAGTGCTCGAACACACTGATCGAATCTGGGTCTCCGACTCAAACGACGCATTGGATCGTCAAAAGATCCAGCGCGGAGCCAGCTACTTCTTTCCGCTGTGTGTCATGGGCAGCCATGTTGGCCCGAGGCAGTGCCATATCACCAGGCGGACTTTGAGTATGTCTTTCCGTGCCGCGACTGCCTTATTCGGTCACATGGGCATTGAACTGAACCTGGCGGAGGAGACTGCCGAGGACTTGGAGATCCTGCGCAAGGCGGTTGAACTGTACAAAGAACACCGAACGTTACTGCATGAGGGCGAGCTGCATCGCCTGGATGCCGAACGCTACTTGAATATAGTGGGCGTCGTGGCCGGGGACCGCAGCGAAGCAATCTTCTCCTGCGCCAAGGTTGAAGGACACACCACAACGCTACCGGGTCGGTTCCGCCTCGCTGGTCTTGCGTCCGATAAGTTCTACCGCACCACGCTTATTTGGCCCAGCGAGTACGTTTCTGTTACGACACCCTCGCTGCTCGAAATGGCGGACTTGTCAGGCGATGGTTGGGTGTTTTCCGGTGAAGCACTTCTTAGCCACGGAATACAGTTGCCGCTAATGTACCCCGAAAGCTGTCTGGTGTTTCGGTTCGTCGCTGTGAACGGCCCTGCGCACTAGCCGAGTCCGGAGTCGGCTACTATGCCGTCCGCCCATTCGCGCGCTTGCTGATGAAGAGACGCCATTTTTTCCGCTGACAGCGGTGCGTCCAGGAGCACATTGAATTCGCCCCGTTCCAGATTGACTGCGATATTCAATACCTGTCCCTTTTCACCACCCCGCGACACGAGCGCTGCCCGCATCTCGGGACCAACTGCGAGTGTCCCGACTACGTCTTCGATGCTGGCATTCATCAGGGCGTCAAGCACAGAGAACATACCAACGGTGAAGTAAGCGGCGCTATCGTCACGATCTTGCTCCAGCGCGACAAGTTCGCAGAAACGTGCCCTTAGGAGCGCCATGGTCATCAACTCGGTGGGTCTGTCTTCGACGGTCCCCATAGTAAACACTGTGACGAGGTTCCGTATCGTGTCGCGACCTAGATAGACCACGCCCTCACGGATGGACTCGACTCGTCGATTGAGCGCGTTGGCCGCCGAATTCACATAGTTGAGAACACGGATAGACAGAGCAACGTCTCGGCTCACCAGCTCACTAAGGGTATCGATATCGATTGACGGATCGTTAATCTTTGCCAGCAGCTCGAGCAGAGCGATCTTGTTGGATCCAAGTTTCTTGCCCGACACCACTTTGGGTTTGGCAAAAAAGTAGCCCTGAAAATAGTCGCAGCCCGCGGCCGCGAGCGCCTCGAATTCTTCGTTGGTCTCAACTTTTTCCGCTAGAACCTTGAATCCACGCGCCGTTAGGTCCGAAACAGTAGCATCCCATTTATCCGGATCGATCAGGGGGATTTCCAACTTGATGATCTCTACATGAGGGAGAGTGGCTTCATAAGGTGTGAAATCGACCACATCGTCGAGCGCCAGACAAAAACCGCGCTCTTTGAACGTGGCGATACCGTCTAAGGTCGTTTCATTGATTTCCACCGTTTCGAGGATTTCGAGCACCAGCTGATCTGGCGGAAGCGGCAACAGATCGGGCTCCTCAAAGAACCGTTGCGGCAGGTTTATGAAGGCCTGACGGTCGCCGACTAGCCATCGTAGCCCTACATCGGAACTGGTCGTCAGGACCTGAGCGGTTGCTGCGTCTTCATCCATGTCCTGCGGCGCTGCGTTCCGATCTGAATCTCGGAACAGCAGCTCATACGCGTACACCGCAAGATTTTTGTCAAAAATCGGCTGGCGCGCGATAAAGTACTCAGACATG
>JBCCNK010000155.1:0-8094 GCA_039025875.1 Pseudomonadota bacterium | reverse complement strand
CGTTGCTGTCAGTGTGGTCTCATCGCCATTACGAGCGGAATTGTTTCCGGTTGTTTGACTCCAAACCACAAAATCGATGTTGTCACCAGCAGCCAGTGTCGTGTCGATATCGAACGCATAGACGGCTGTACCAGCGGTGCCGGCAAACAACGTCACACCATTCTTCAGGACGTAACCTATGCTGGAGCCAGCTCCGCTGGCAAAATTCGTAAAGTCGCCTGCGATCGTGGCGTCTGTACCAAACGCTGCTAGTTCACCCGCTGTGATGGTCCTGCGGACAATAACGTAGCCTCCGGCGGGGTTCCCGGCTGGGTGCAAGATCAGGTCCTCGCCTACGACAGGGCTGTTCGCATTACCATCGCCGAAGATTTCGAATTCGGCACCGCCGTTGATCGAGCCAAGCAGTGCGGACAAACGAAAATCGGTATCAGCATTTCCGCCCCATCCCGTATTCCCAGCGTTACCAATAAGAGTGTTTGCATCGAGTGCTTGCTCGGTGCCGCCAGTGAGCATATCTGACTCGAGGTAGCTGTAATTGGCGGGCAAGGTACTCGCGTCGATGTAGTCGCCAGCAACGTCTGCGATAACAACAGCTTCGGCCTGGGTACCGGCCATCAGTGCGAGTGCGGAAACGAAAGTGGTAGTTTTGAATGTTTTCATATCAGTTCTCCATTGAGAGGTGAAGCAAAGCAGATGATTCAGGCCACCAACGCAGTGACCCGAAGCTGAAGGATTGATCAGTATTTATGCACGGCGTCGGCGTAACATGCACAACCCGCCAAGACCGAGTAGAGCCATTGAAGAAGGCTCGGGAACAACATCGATGGTTGCATTCAATGCCGTTTCATCACCTTGAAACCCACCGTTACTACCGACAATGAAATCGATTTTGTCGCCTACAGCGAGCGTCGTACTGACGTTAAACGAGGAACTACTTCCAGGACCATCTGCGGGAGGGCTGTCTGTGAATAACAGGGAATCATTCTGAAAAATCCCAACCACGACACTGTACGAACTCACAAGGTTACGGAAGCTACCGGTAATGGTGGCGTCGGTCCCGTTGATCAGGTCCGCTGCAGTGATCGTTCGACGGATGATGACCGTCGCACCCTCACCACCATTGGTTGGGTGGAGGAGGAGATCGGTTCCAACGACACCACCATTTACTTGGCCATCACCAAAAATTTCAAACTCAGACCCACCGTTAATCGCGCCGAGAACACCGGCGAGGTTGAACCCACCAGTCGCACCCGGACCACCCCCCCAGCCCGTATTCCCGCCATTGCCCAGCACCTGGTTAGGCAGCAACGCGGTTTCTGTGCCACCGTTTGCATTCGTCGACTGCAGGTAGCTGTAATTGGCGGGAAGCGTGCTGGAATCAATGTAGTCAGCGCCGAGGTCTGCGATAACAACGGCCTGTGCCGCTCCGCACAGGGTCATTGCTGCAGATGCTGCGAAAAAATTCTTGGTTAGATGATTCATGGTTCGTATCTCCTCAAAAGAAGTGATCTAAAGAAATTACCCCGCCGACGTTGGCGGAAGGCTGTGATTAATCCGTCAGATAGGGCCACCAAAAGTTGTCTAGCCCCCCAGTATCAATACAGATCTCAATCTCCTCAGACCCGAAGTTAGACCAACCGGCCGAGCCGTCTAAATAAGCGCCGTTCATACCTTCCGGGTCAGGGGCATTCGGTGTCGGGGTACCGAAGGCGCCGTTCGTATTCCCCCCGCCGATATAGGCGCCGTTGTAGTGTGCGTAATAGAGCCAATTGCCTGCACTGCCCTGCATGATGTCAGCTAGAACCGGCAGATCAGGTGAATCTTCGAGTGTGTATGGCGCGTCGTCCACTCCGCTCCTGTCCCAAGTGTCGCGGTAGCGGCCAGGATTCTTTTGCAAGTCACCCGAGTGCCCGGCGAAATAGGCATAGCCGATCACATGCAGGCCGCCAAAGATGGGGTTCGGCCAGCCCGTGTCGTAGCTGTGCAGCGGATCGCCGTCGTATGACGGGCAATAGAACGCACGGCTGCCGGACTGGATCGAGTAGTCGTCCAGGTATCCGACCCACTTGCCTAACTCACCTTGCCCACCACCGGAGTGGACGACCTGTGGCGACCATCTACGGATCGATCCTTCATGGATGATGAGCCTCCCCTTGTCGTCTACCGCATTCGCAGTGGAAGCCTGGACGATGCTACGCTGATTCGACAAGCACTGTGTCCGACGCGTGGTCTCCTTGGCCCGGCCGAGCATCGGCAGCAGGATCGCAACCAAAATCGCGATGATTGAGATCACAACCAGCAGTTCGATCAGGGTAAATGCACGACGCATAGAAGGTCTCAATTCGCAATAAAAGCAGAAACAACTCGTTAAGCGAGCAAAAAGCGACGAGCCACCAACGTAGTGGCCCGACGCTGAAGGAGAATTCAATCATGCACGCCGACGTTGCATCATCAATGCACTGCCTAGTCCGAGCAAGGCAAGCGATGAGGGCTCGGGCACCGGGACAACATCAACGTTGTCTAATACTGGCCCGAAATCATCCGGTGTAGGGTCAATCGTGTTCTCAAACCGAACTGCCGTGGTTGTATCTGTGGCGGTGACGGTTGCTAAGAAAGATCCAATGATTACTTTTCTTCTCATGATTATTCTCTATATAAGTGAGGGGCTTCGTTAAGGCATAGAAGGCCTTGTGAGATACTGGCCGAACACGTGCCGACGCAATGGAAATATCGTTTGGTCATGGGGCGGCACCCTCTTCATGCAAAGTGGCGATTTCTTCGGCGGACATCACCCTGCCGAGGATGAACAGCTCGTCGAGGTCGCCGTCGAGGTAGGTCCCCGGCTGCTTCCGGTCTTCTGTCGCACTCGACGCTCCCAGAAAGAGTTCCCCATCAAAGGATGGCGTCCGACCTGAACCAATGGTTGGCAGGCGTTCAAGGAGCCGGCCGTCTAGATAGATCGCACGTTCTCCGCGGTCATAAGTCACGACAAGATGCATCCAACCTGACTCTTGCTTCAAGCTGTTCTCTTTAGATGCAACAACAGAATTACCTGGTATCTCGCTATGGAAAAACACAGCATTCCGGTTGAATGCACCTACACCGGCCTCCCACGCCAGTCCAAAGTTAAGAACTATCTCAGCCCTCCCTTGACGCTTCGCTACGAAGTGGTGGCTAAGCTGATCCATACTGTTCGGCTTGACCCAAACACCGATCGTAAACTGATCGAGGTTGTTGATTGCTCGAGCGTCTTCAACACCGATTCGTACAATGTCGAACTCTTCCGCCTTGAATCGCAATGCTGTAGTTCCGAGCCAGCGACCTTCGGTCAAGGTAGGGGCTGAGTCGTCTTGGCCTAATGCGCCATCCATCTTTCCAAGGGTCGCTTCAGCGCGATTGAGCAGCTTGCCTTCGAGGATATCCTCTGCCTCGAAGCCGTAGTAGGCAATCATCTCAGGATCATTACGAAGTGACTCGGCGATTGCAGCACGCGGAACGAGTTGCTCAAAGCCCTCGGCCCGTTCGTCACGTAATGCAAAAGCACGATTATTGCCGTGGATTTCTAAGATGGCAGTCTGATCTACAGTCAACGAAATCGGTTCGCCGCCTGGCGGGCTGAGTTCGATTTCGCCTGAAATGACAGTTGTTGTCAGGCGACTGCCTGAAACCTCTACGCCAAACTCTGTACCGATGTCCTTAATATCTGCATAGTCGGTCTTAACGACAAAACCCTTGGACATGGCGGTGTAGCACAGGCCAACCACCTTGCCCGAGTGCAGGTACAAGGCGTTGTCATTGTCGATCATCTCGATCCTGGCGGGCGCCTCGATGACCACAACCGCGCCGCGATAGGTGGTGATCTCAGCAGACCCCTGAGTCAAGCTCAACCGTTGTCCCGCTCGTAGATATGAACCGGTAGACAGTGCCTCTAGCTCCCAAACGGCATCGCTCTGATCAGTCAGGATCGCAACTGTTTTAGGGGTGAGCGTTTCTTTTGGATCATCTTCTGTAATGGGGGGCGTTGGGGCTGAAGTGGGATTGCCACCTTGCATGACCAAAATCAGAACTAGGCAAGCGATCGCGAGAATTGCTGCTGCTGAAAATACGACTGCGTGCTTCTTAATCGTCTTGTTACAGAAATAGCCCAATAGTTGTGTTAACTGCTTGAAGCTGACATCCGAATGGGCTTGGCTTCGATGTTTTTCAATCGAGAAAGGCTCTGGGAAGATCGACTCCGCGAAGATCGAAGCCGAATCACTATCTTCGACAGATGCAAGGCTGATTTGTCCCCAGTGCTGATCAGCGAGCTGCACCGCTGCATGGTGTAGATGCACAGTTCGCCAGAAGATCTCACACGCTTCTTCTGAATCGCCAAGTAAAACCGCTAGCCTCTGACATTGCTCAGCAGATAACTTGCTATCTAGATGAAGCGCGATGAGCGTTCCGAGTGATTCGCTTTGACTCATCACACACCCCCTAACGCATGCAAGCGCCGCTCGATGCACGTGCGCAGAACAGAGCGTGTTTTAGATAAGACGGAGTAAACAGTCTTTACGGATAGTCCACGCTCTTTGGAGATTTCAGCGGGCTTGAGCCTGCCATGATAGCGCAGGGTTAATAGCTGCCTGGCTGACGGTGATAGCCGCTCAATACACTCGTCGAGCAACTGCAGCATCTGATCATGCTGATCATTTGGCCTATAGGTATCGACAAGTTTTTCAATAAGATCGGGCGTTAAGTTGTATCCCGCCACACGATTCTTACGAGCATTCATGATCCGGTACTTTGCGATTTGCATCGCCCATGCCATGAAATTCGTGCCGAGTTCAAAGGTCTCTGCCCGCTCAGTGATCACAAAAAACAAATCCTGAACAACGTCCTCTGCCCGGTTCACATCTGGAACGATCCCAAGAATCAGGCCGCGCAGTGCATTCTGATTACGAAGAAATAGAGACTGCACTGCCTTGAGGTGTTCCTCGGGTGTCATCTGAGCTTGGGATGGATTCGTGATTTTTGCCATCTACTTGTTACATTTCTGAAGCAGGGGAAACCTTGTATCCCAATTCGAGATTTTTTCTTCAGTCAAGGATTCAAAAGGAACTTTGATTAACATCGCCGCCTCTAAGTGATTCAAAAAATGACACTTATGAACCGCGTTAACCACAGCTGGGTATTTAGCGGTCACGTTCTAAGAATGACTCGTCGGTGACGAGACATTGCCAAAGTGCATCCAAGAATGAAAATTGAGAAAGTGCCCGGCTCTGGAACAACGAGCAAAGCCGCCCAATCGTTGTCACCTGCTGCGTTTAGCCCTGGCGTATCAGGTAGATCAACGATCGAGCCACCATTGAGTTCGATCGCTGATCCGACAAACGCGCCACTCGTTGGGTCGTACCAGGAAAACGTGATCTTGCCGGTCTCGGTAGAGAGATCCAGTGACCCTGTCGCTTCACCATCCGTGTCTGGCAGGTAGATCACATAAGCCTTGCCAGCTTCAAAAAAGACCTCACCGGGGTCATTGTCGCCATCGAATCCATCTTCATCAGCCAGCAAATTGTCGCCGGGGCTCATATTCCAGAAGTCGGTATGGTTCTCGAGCAGCTGCCTCGCATAGAAGGTTTCTTCATAGACTTGTTCGAGATCCCTGAAGTTATCGAGCGACTGATCCTGGCTCCGTGTGTACCATTCGACGTTTCCGCCAGAGAGGAAGATGTCCCAAATCATGTGCTTTCGGACATCGTCAAAAGATATGTCTTCGACAGACTCTGGCTCGTCAATCATGATCGGGATTGGTCGGCCGGCATTGGCCGTCGATGCGCGGAATGCTTCGACGGTATCACCGACCGTCCGGTAGACATCAAAGAGTTGTAGTGAGGTGGCGTCGAAAGACGCATCGCCGATGAAGTATTGCCATGGCCCGGACTCGGGGCTGCCGCCACGCTCAGGCAGGTCGGTGTTGTGAACCGTGACGGGGTGGCTATACGGGTCCAGCGACTTGATCCAGTCGGCGAATGAATCGACAACTGCCGCCTCGGCCGACTCGCTAGGCCCGAATCCATTCCCGAGGTTGTACTCCTCACTCACGTTGAAAGTCACCGCTTGATGATGGCCAAAGCGCGCGATTAACTCGCGATAAAACAGCTTGCGCTCCGTCCCTAGCGTGCCGTTGTCTAGCTCACGTTTGTTCGGGAACTCAGCCTCATTGAGCACGACATGAAGCATGATCCCCTTCTCTTGGGCGTGCCCGAACACCTGCTCCCATTGATCGAGTTTGGAAAGGTCGTAGCGGAGGTTATCGTTAGCACCATTACCGGCCTGATTGATCGAGGTCGAAGCGAACGGGTGGGTGTCACGTGCATCGCCCCCGATGTTGTTCGGCAGGAAATAGATCGAGTTGACCTTCGCCGGACCGTTATAAGAGTTGTCGCCAAGATTATGCAGGTAGTTCAACGCACCGATGATGCCCCGGCCATCGTTCGCGACCAAATCCGCATCGTCATCGTCCCAGTCGGGATCGCCTGGGTTCCAGTCGCTGATGTGAGCCGTGTAGGGGTGCAAGATCCCGATGCCATTGCCCTTGGTTGTGTTATCAAACCCCTCATAGCCGAGAAAATTTTCGGGGCTGTCGGCACCGCCTTTGATGTAGTACTCGCCATTAGCGAACTGGAGGTAGTGCGTGCCGGTGTAAGTGAGCATGCCCTTGGAGAGGAAGCCAGACGCGTTGGGATTCGCACCAGCCACCAGCACACTCCCACCGAGTCCGTTGATCTCGGCGGCATTCGGCTCGCCGAGTGAGCTTGCGTCTGCGACCGCGACATTTGCACCTGAATAAAATCTCGGGGTATACGTCCAATTGCCGACAGTCGGCGCGGTGAAATTCACCCGCCAGGTATCTGCACCAGTTGCTTCATCGACCGCGTAGTAACCGGGTACCACAAACGTCCCGCCTGGACCAACGAATTCGACGTCAAGACGGCGGTCGGTGAACGGATTGGCCCCGCCTTGCTCAGAGAGTGCCGACCCGGCCCAATCGACCGTAAGGGTTTGGTGCTGAACAGCAGAACCACCCACTGTCTGGGCGCAAGAAGAATACGCGACTGCCGATGCGAGAATCGCACCGGACAGCCGCGCTCCGGGGTTCTTAAATTTTAACAATTGCATGATTATCTCTTAGTTAATTGAAAGTTAATTCAAACATTTTGACGACGCCGACACAGCATTAATCCTCCAAGCCCGATTAACGCGAGTGATCCAGGCTCGGGAACTGGCAGTGAATTCGTCACCACGTACAGTTCACCGGTACCCTTGCTCGTGATGTACATCTCACCGTTGGGGCCCATCCCGAACCGGACATCGTTGCGGCTCAGATCAAACAGGGTGTTGAGGTTGTCCGCGGTCCGGTCGATCACACCATCACCGTCTGCATCCAGCGTCAGCATCGCGCGGTAGATCGTTGCTTGCGTCAGTGCGCTCGGCAACTCGTTGTCTGCCAGCTGGGTATGAGCGGCCAGCATCTCCGAAAAGTCCGCGTGATACATGTGACCACTCTTGGAACCAAAGTCAGCGAAGAAGTACTCGCCATTTAGGTTGGGGTCGACGCTGTTATCAATCACGAACCCGCCGCCGATGACCGAGCCGACGAAGCCCGCGCCAGCGGTGGTGTCGTGGTCGTACTGAGCCACGGGGTAGATGTAATCGTTGAGCGCCCATTCGTTAGCGGGAAGAGCCGAAACGCCGTCGATGTAACCGCCACCGTTAAGGTGAACGAACGTGCCTTCGCGGTCCTCCCAGCCGTAGTTACCGCCTGGTTGCAGGAGGTTGACCTCCTCGATGTTGTCCCGGCCCGCTTCGGCGACAATCGCGTAGCTATTGCCTTGCGAATCCTGCGCGAATGAGATGTGGTGCGGGTTTCGGTGCCCGAGCGTGTAGATCTCGTCGAGCGTATTGGGGTCCGACACAAAAGGATTGTTGGGCGTGGTATAGGGCGATCCGGCACTCTGCAGAGGGTTGATACGCAAGACCTTGCCCAGCGCGTCTTGTCGATTCAATCCACCTCCCGCAGTATCGGAGAAGATGCTCCCATCCCCATGCGTG
>JBCCNK010000154.1:0-8151 GCA_039025875.1 Pseudomonadota bacterium | reverse complement strand
CAGCACATCCGCCTGGCGGAGCAGCTCAATGATCTGCTCCGGTGCCTTACGAACCTTCTTCGTCGTCAGAGAATCCTTTCC
Organism: Pseudomonadota bacterium; assembly: GCA_039025875.1. GTDB lineage: Bacteria > Pseudomonadota > Gammaproteobacteria > Pseudomonadales > Halieaceae > Congregibacter. Next base: position 8,070 of record JBCCNK010000154.1, on the reverse strand, counting down.
GGGCTTCGCCCGGATGCGATCCTCTCACATCAACTGGTCCTATTTCAGGGGGGAAGGCCAGAATGACCCGCGACGAGCTGAAAGAGCTGATTGAGCAGCGGATCAAGGATCAGGATCAGCACCGCAGCGTGCGCAAGCACGATCGCAACCGCGACACTCCGGAGCACTGAGCGATATGGCAGGACCGACCAACAACGTGCCGCGGAGCACACTTGCGGATATGAAGCGGTGCAGGCCGGAGATCGAAGCTTGCGTCGACGAGCTGGTCAAGGCGGCGAAGCGGTACGGGGTCAGTCCCTTCGCCGGCATGCCCCGGCGCTCACTCGTGTTCGATTACTGCCTGATGCGTTCCTTCGGCGACCTGCAATCAGTCAGCGTGATGGTTGAGGATAGCCGGGGGAGGGTCGTCTTGACCCGCGAGCTAACCTTCGAGGGGGACGCGGACGTTGATGAGCTGTTTGGAGTTGAGGGAGAGCGCCCGGCGGAAGGGCCTGTGTGGCAAGCTATTGGCGGCAGGGCGTGGTGTTCTTTCAAGAACTCACGGCACGTCACCGAGGGCGTCCGCAAGCTTTACGAGCCCTGGTTGCGGATCGGTTGGAGCAGCGAGGGCGAAACCACGTACGCTGAGGACGCGGTTCACTCGAAAGCGACGACCACTAAACGACTGCCGGCGGGCAACGCGACGCTGAGGCTGCTCGGCTCATGATAGCAATGCGCCCAGGTGTCAGAAGTCGGACGACGTCGTTTGAACGCAACAAGGGCTAATCTGGGGCTTCGGCTGTTCGGCCTCAAGGCGACCGGATCACGCAACGCCCGGCGCAGCTCGAAGCGCGTGAGCACACGCCGAAGATCGCCCGCAACCTCGACCACCGCGACATACCGTATTGAGGCTGCAGAGATTGAGTTTCCTCAATACGTGTTATCACACGATTCTAGGTTCTGTCTGAGAACTACTCAACGATCATGATCCGCAGGTACCGTTTGACGCATGCCCATTTGACCATGGCGAGGAAGTTGGTGGCGGTCTTCTCGAATCGTGTCATGACGCGTCGGCTCTCCTTGAGCCAGCCGATGAGTCGTTAGACGACATTCCGCCGCGGTACGCCTCGCGGTCGAACTCGACCGGCCGATCGCTCGGGTCCTGGTTGCTCTTGCTGGGGATCACCGGCTCGACGCCCAGCTCGATCAACCAATCGTCGATCCATGCGGCCCGGTACCCCATGTCGCCCGCGATCCTCAAGGGATAAGCCAATGGCTCGGCGTTCCAATTTTGCCAATCGACTCCTTCGAGCAGCTCCACGAGCCCCTGCGACTCGTGCGTCTGCCCCGGTGTCAGGTGGACGCCGAGCGGGTGCCCATGGCGATCGCACACCAGGTGCAGCTTCGTTGAAAAGCCGCCGCGAGAGCGTCCTAACGCGTGGTCGCCAGGCTCTTGCGACTCCCCTTTTTACCGCCGCCCGCCGCACAGCGGGCCGCCCGGATGTGAGTGCCGTCGATGCACCACAGTTCTTCTTCGATCTCGCCAACGTCGATGTGCGAAGCGACAAGCCGATGGAGGATCTCGTCGAGCGTGCCGTCGCTGGCCCACTTGTTGAACCAGTGATACGCCGACTGCCACGGCCCGAATTCGCTGGCGAGGTCTCGCCACGGGCAGCCGGTCCGCAGCACAAACAAAATCGCGTCGACCATCTCGCGAGGGTCTTTCCGCGGCCGGCCCGTCTCGGCCGGCTTCGGGAACACGTCCGCGATAAGGTCCCAAGCGTCGTCACCCAATCGATCACGAACCATCCGCACGCCCTCCATGGACTTAGCAAACCAACAGACCATAGTCTGCGCGTAGGCATCGCGATCCTCAAAGACCACTTCTCAGACAGAACCTAGTGTGACAGCTGTCTGGCACTCGACGGCTTGTCAAGCCGCAGATTGCCGCTCATATTCCTTGCAGGCGGTGGGCCACACATCTGCACCGATGCTCAAGGCAAAGTCGGGCTGATGGCTACTCCGAGTGCCACATCGCTGACACCCACGAGAAGTCAATTCGGTGGCTTCTGCGAATCCCGTTTGGCACAGCGGTGGGCCACACCGCTGAGGTTGCAAGGATGGGTGTATGTGGGCATACCAAGCAATCCGAACGCACAAGCCCACCTCATGCAGGCGTTTCTGTATAATCCGGCTGCCACGCATAGCCTGAGTCGCAAAAAGCTTGTCTAGGCATGAGCTTGCGGCGACAGAGACGCTGTTGACTTGTTGGTTTATACAGATTCGCTTCTGCCTATTTATCGTTCGCTGACATAGAACCACATTCACACACGATTTAACACAGTCTACGCAAGATGCCGGATCAACCGTTCCCACGAGTATTCGTAAGCCATAGTTCAGCCGACAAGGACTTTGTTCGAGTACTGGTTGGCGAACTCCAGGATGCAGGAGTTGACACATGGTTCGACGAGCAGCAACTCTCCCCTGGTGATTCCATTGTTTCGGGAATTTCCGGTGGACTATCGGATACTGACTATCTTCTTGTCGTTCTCTCGAAAAACTCAGTCCAATCTAACTGGGTTACGGCCGAGCTGAACGCCGCGTTGATGCTACAACTGTCCGATGGCGGAACAACGGTAATCCCCGTTGTGATCGATGACTGTGATATCCCCGTGCTTCTCCGGGACATAGTGTACGCGGACTTTAAGGCAAGCTTCACGGACGCGATGAGACGAGTGCTTGAAGTCCTCCAGATGGAGGACGCCAGCGTGTCATACTCATCTACCCACGCAACAAAACCCAAGCCCCACCTCGGTTCTGACGAGTGTCCTGTAGGAGGGTGTATGCGGAAACTGTCGACCATGAGTGACGCCGATATTCGTCGAGCGATTCATGATCGCTTAGCACTTGATGAGATACGCGCGGTTTGGATGGACACATTCGGCACTGACATGTACGACTCCTCCCGTGACAAGACAAAACTAGACCGGTCCATTGACTTGATACTTGAAGCGAATCGTGAGAAAAAACGAGACAAGTTGATTGAAAATCTTTGTCGCGGCTATGCGCACAAAATGCCATGCTGATCAAGAACGGCAGCGAACCATGGGATGCAACGGAGTGGCGGTGGTGCGTTTTTTGATGGGATCAACGTTAGCTCCCGCCACCCGCTGATCCCGGTCGTTATCCTCGATCAAGTGTGTTTCTTGTTCAAATAGAGTTGTTGAATGGAGCGGGATGCAGCCCTGAAGCTGTTGAGAGGTGGCGCGGAAGCCATTGCGCAAATCAATAGTCGAAGTTGGGCAATGCCAGTATTGGATGGCGTTGACCTTCGAGGTGTCGACCTAACCGGAATCGATTTGGTAGGCAGGAGTCTCGCAAAAGCTGATCTTAGTGGGGCCATTTTAAGAGATGCAAACCTTTATCTTGCGGGTCTGACTGGGGCGTGCCTAACTGAGGCAGACCTCCGCCACGCCGACCTTTATCACTCAATGCTCATCCATGCGTCGCTTTTACGGGCTGACCTTAGAGGAGCAAACCTCTGTCCCTCTCGCCTGTTCGACACCGACTTTCGCGAAGCATTTTTCTTTGATACGTGGTTGGGAGCGATCGACTTGTCTGAGGCGCAAAATCTTGACACAGCCCGCCATGTAGGATCGAGTTACATTGACGCGAAAACCCTCCATTATTCAGGAGGCGAAATCCCAACAGCTTTTCTAGAAGGATGTCGAGTTCCGGATAGTCTTATTGCCTACTCAACGACGCTTCGCGCCGAGGGAGTAGAAGCCGACAACGACTTCTATTTATGTTTCGTCTCGTACTCCCATGTGGATAAGGCATTTGCGCACCGGTTCCATGCGGAACTCCATGCGCGCGGCATCCGCTGTTGGCTGGACGAACACGAACTCCTACCGGGTGATGATATCTACAAGGGCGTCGACAGAGGCATCAGGCTGTGGGACAAAGTGATCCTTCGCGCGTCGAAAAATTAGCTGAATAGTTGGTGGGTGGAACGCGAGATCACCACCGCTATCGAGAAGGAGCAACAGATCTACAAAGATCGCGGCGAAAAGGTCTTGGCTATTATTCCGCTGAATCTGGACGGATATCTCTTTGATTGGGACCACGCACAAGCGGCCGAGCTACGAAAACGCCTTGCTACGGACTTCACGGATTGGGAATCCAATAACGAAGATTTTAAAGCGAAGGTCGGAAAGGTGGTGAAAGCGTTGGAGACGGAGAGAGATCCACCGCCAGAGTCCAGCCTTTAGTGCAAGTCCTTAATACCATCAGAAATATCGGATAGCAAAAAGCACCCCGAGTCGCGAAGTTGGGCGTTTTGACAATGGAGAATCGCTCGTCGCGACCGTATATTTTTTAGACGTTAGCCACGCCGATGGCCATAGACCGAAGTTTTTGGGGATACGTCACACTCCCATAGGCAACAGCAGCAGGTTGATCAGCATGAGGAAGATAAGCGACTGGCATCAAGTAATTGCAGCGGTAGTGACAGTAGCTGGCGGTTTGCTTCTTGTTTGGTGGCAGACAGGCAAGGCTTCCGACGAAAACAAAGAGCTGCTTCGAGGTTTCACGGAAACAGTAAGAAACTCCGATGAGCTGCGAAAAGCCGTCCTCCGCCCTCTCGAAGGCCGGTGGATTTATCGTTTGAAGTGGGACAGATACTTTGAGCGGGATGCTGACGAGAATTGGATTCCAGTCTCCGAAGGTGCGGCAGAAATTCGATGGGACGGATCATTGTACTCGATCTTGATCGGATACGAGAACCGAGACAATAAGTCTGGAAAGCTCTACTCCGTTGGCGTGAGTACAGGAACGCTCCAGACACCTCCCGATGGAGTGCCAGTAGCTGGCAATCCTATAATTCTACGCTATCTGCATCGAATGAGCATCGGGGTACTCAATGAAGCGAGCGGTGAAGTTGACTACTCAGCCGTCCCTGAGAAGACATATGAGCTCAAGATCAAAGATGCAGAGTTAGGTCCGGACGGGCGTGTGTCAAGAATATTGGCAGAGTTCGACGTGCCGATCTCTAGAGGCGACGTGGAATTTAGACGCGATCGGTAAGCCATTGAGATAAGATAGTGACAGCCTCCGTGCTGTTGCTCTGTCCCCAGCCTACAACCGCCACAGTGTTGCGAGAACACCCTGTCTTGGGAAAAGAATGAAAGATTCCTTTCTTCAGAGATGGGCGGCGTTGCTTGGGCCTGTGACGCCCGAGCAGCGCGGACGAGCATTCACGCCTTCGCGGGTCGAAGAGTCAAGCAGCTCAATAACTACCCTGGCAGGCAACAGCGCAACAGAAATCGAATTAGTTGTAGGCTCGGAAGACACTGTTAGCGGCTACCTGATTGCGGGAGTAGATCAGCCAAGAGGTGTGGCCATAGCTCTGCACCAAACCACCAATCCGCCTTTTATTGGTTGCCGTGAGCCATTCGGTATTACTGGAGATCGGGAGCTGAGTTATGGGGATGAGTTGGCGGCAAGGGGATTTGTTGTCATAGGCATTGATTACCCACACTTTGGAACTTATCAGGCGGACCCTTATAGCATGGGGTACGAGAGTATGACCGCTAAAGCTCTCTGGAATAATCTATGCCTTGTAGATCACGCGAAGCATCGTTGGCCAGGACTTTCCATTTCCGCAATAGGCCACTCTCTTGGCGGCACGAATGCGATGTTTCTCGCTGCGTGCTCAACTCACCCGATTCATACCGTTTGTAGCGCTGCAATCACAACGTTTAGGGATTTTTCGATAGTGCACCGAGACCTCTCAAGGTGGGCGAGGCGAGATAAATACATGCCAAACATCGAGAGCAGTTACAGGAACGACCCGAACCTGGTTCCGGTTGATTACGGTGATTTACCTGAGCTAATTGCCCCAAGCCCTTTGTTTTTGAATTGCCCGAGAAAAGACGACATATTTCCTGTCAGCGGATCTCGTAATGCGGTGAGAAAGGCTCGTAAATACTACGCCAGCAGCGGATGCTTTGAGGCAGCTTTCCCGGACTGCGGTCATGAGTTTCCCAGAAACGTCAGAGAACAGTCTTACGACTTTCTGGATAAGTGGTCTGGCAAGAGCTAGGGCAGATTCCGTGGCGTTGGCTCAAGCGGTGGCCCACACCGATCGCCAAAATTGCCTGCCGGTCCGCAGTTCAAAGTAACCTACGAATATGCAGGCGACCCGCCTGAAATTGCAGCAGCCCCCCATGCGTCAAAAGAAGCCACGCTTAGTTGACCACCAAGGAACTCCGCTGAATTCGCCAGAGTCGCGTATCCGTCGGATTCAACAAATCTCTAAAAAGAACTTTTTACCTGTCGCTACGGCCATAGTTTTCCTTGGCACGGTACTTGCCAATCTTGAGCGAATACTTGAGTGGCTGCCGGTTCCGCCGCCTGAGTCGAGCGTAACAGTGTCGCTTTCTATTGCGACTCAGTCAGGGCAACAGGGTGGCATAAAAGTAGCTACTAACGCCGACGGTTTGGTCTCGTACGACGAAACGCATGTTGCAGATCATGTGCAGTACTTTGCACCACGCCTGCCCTTTGCTACCACCCAGGATGGTGTCACGGTTCACGATTCCTCACGAATAAGTAAGTTCGCCCTAGAGCATGCGTTTCCTTTTCCGGCACTAGACTTAAAGATTGCAAACAACTCTGGAAAGGTAATAGTGGCAAATGAAGTCATTGTAGATATACAAGATGTCGAACCGGACCTTAGACCACTGCTAATCGTTAGCAATGGCATAGATCAATTGAGTCCCATGCTTAATTTCTTTCGTCAATTTCGCAACGGGGCAGTTGAAGACCCCTCTCCTGTCACTGTGCCAAGAGTGGCACTCAAGAACATCGGGTGGGGCCCTGCGCTATTGGCAGCTGCGAGAGTGGAAGTCGAGCGTATCGACAATAAAATCCCAAGGGATCCATACTCTACTAACGTAAGGTTCCCTCGAATAGAATCAGGCGATTTCGTGTGGCTCAATCTTGTGCCACGTCCCCTGGAAGGCATTGCAGCTGAGGAGAGAGCGAAGCTTGCCATTCGCGGTGAGGTCGAAGTCAAGGGGGTCGGGGAAATTTCGTATGACGATGAATTGGGGGCTAGCTACCAGACGAAGATGAGCGTGTTGCGACATTACAATGACGCTCCTTCGTGTAACGCACTCTTGCCACCAAATTACAGTGTTGACATACATCTTGATGTTGCAGACGGAGCAAGAGTTGTAAAGCTGCCAATCTCGCAAGAAATACGCTCCGGGGAAGCCGATCGCTTGCAGGTAATAATTCAATCCAATGCTTCAGCTAGATATACTTGTAAGTTGACCGTCATGTCGGTTGACGGAGCACTAGCCGAACTGCCGTTCGTCATCGATGTTTTTCGACCCAGGTTGCACCTCAACACTTCAAATTGACAGCCAAGCTGGTTGCTACTATTGAGCTGCTGGAGGCAAGTGTCAGGTGCAGTCGGTGGCCCAGACCTCCGAGGCCTACCTGCTCTTGGCATTTATTTCCAGAAGGAATCTTATCGCTCCCGCTCGCCGCGGCGTCGGTTCCGATCAGACCACGCCGAGTGCTGGTCCTCCAAGTGAGCTACGCGCGATTCAATCGTCTGTCGCAGTTCTTCGCTGTTCGTCCGTGCCGGCGCTGGGTGCTCTTTGGCGAGACCGCCTCACTCCGATTTGACGTTGCGGTCGTGCTGTTTCCATTTCGATTTGATCTTGGCGTTCTCAAGCTCGTGTGTTCGCACCAGGTCGGCTCGATCCTGCGCGTTACGCGCCCGTGCTCGAGCAAGCTCCAATCGGCGATGTTCGATGGCTTTTTTAGTCGCCGCATCGAGCTCCTGTTTCTGCTTGCTGCGGATCTCTGCCTCTCGCTTCTTTTGCTCCAACTCCAGATCTTTAGCACGGGCTCGTTGTCGTCGCTCCATCGCGTGTTTGCGTTTGGCCTTCCCCCCTGAAATAGGACCAGTTGATGTGAGAGGATCGCATCCGGGCGAAGCCCGGAAAGGATTCTCTGACGACGAAGAAGGTTCGTAAGGCACCGGAGCAGATCATTGAGCTGCTCCGCCAGGCGGAT
>JBCCNK010000153.1:0-8220 GCA_039025875.1 Pseudomonadota bacterium | reverse complement strand
TCTTGGCCGTCGCTACACAGCAGAGCAAGTCTCGGGCTGAGGCCAAGCCAGCGGCAAATATCCTTTAGCCGCGATACCACCCGGTTGTACCGCCTGGTTATCAACCACACGGCGCACAAAAAATCGGCCCTTAAGTTAAGAAAGTACTGAAGTTAAGCCGTTTGCCCGAGCAGCGTTCGAGGGCGGTCAGCCAGCCGCCGCTGCGCGCCTGACGATCGACTCCCATTTTTCTTTCTTTTTGGGCGTCGCGTAGCGCACCGGCCCGAAGGCATGAATCTTGACAGGTTTGACTCCGCAAAAGCCCAACACGGTTCGCTTCATCTGATTGTGGCCAGGCATGCGGTATGCAAAGCGGTAATACCAGGGCGGAGTATCCATCGTCGTGAACACATGGGCGCTGCGCCCGGTCAGCAGACGATCCCAGAACTGAGAGTTCTCTCGATAGCTGAATGCGCGCCCAGGTAGCAACACACGGTCCAATGCCCCCTTAAGAAGCGCAGGCATCGCGCCCCACCAAGTCGGGTAAAAAAAGGCCAGGTGATCCGCCCAGACTATGCTCTCCCAAAAATGAACTAGACCCGGCTCGTGCTCCTGACGTTGCTTGTAGCCGTGCCTTAACACCGGATCGAAATCGAGCTCCCCAAGTTTTATGTAGCGCACCTGCTTACCCGCGCTCTCGGCCGACGTAACGTACTCACTGGCCAGATGACCCGACAAGCTGTCGGCGTCAGGATGGCCGAGCACAACCAGGATCTTCGATTTACTCACGGTGTGGGCCTCACAGCGCCTATGGCTTTGTCGCAGGTTGAGCCTACGCTGTGAGCGACTGGCAAGCCACCTTGCGCAGCATACCTCTGGGCTTTGCCGTCAGAAGTGCGCTGTCGCCTGACCTCGGCGCTTTGCAAAGCCGTCGTAGCAGGAACAGAGAATCGATCGGATCCAGCGTGACGATCGAGACCTGCGTGACGACGCAAGATAAACCTAGCGATCCCAGACTGGGTGAGGAACAGTCCCCCTTTGCGACTCTAGGTCGCGCCACCCCGAGAACTAAGCAGCATTGAGACTGAGCGCGCACTCCCCGCTCCCATACTTGCGAGCTCCGTTTTCGTCGCACCGGACTTGGCGCGGGCCGAAAACGCGATCAAGGTATTTGACGCAATCGCCACCGCCGCATCCAACGTGGAGGCCTCGCTCTCGGGGAAGGCCCTGAGCATTCGGGCGCGCATCAAGTGATCAACCTGCTCAATTCCAAACGCAAGCCGTGATTGAATCGCCATCTCATCGGCGCTGGACGGCGCCGTGCCGAACACGAGGCAACCGGGCGCGATGTCGGCGTCCCGGTAGTAAATCGCCAGCATTTCATCGAAGAAGTTGGTAAGGGCCAGTGCAAGATCACCGTCAGCCTGCAGCGCCGGTAACGCCGTCTCGGCGGCTTGCGCCCCAAAGGCATCCAGTGCATTGATGTACATCGAGAGCTTGTTGCCAAACGCTCGGTACAAGCTCGGGCGGCTCAAACCGGTCACGTCAGATAGCTCATCCAACGACACGGCCGCATAGCCCTTGGATCGAAACAACTCAACGACCGCTCGCATGGCCGCGTCAGTATCGATCGTGGTTGGGCGACCGCGTTTTCGCTTCATGCCCTACATTATGTACCAAATCGAATTTAATTATTGACATTCGATTATATATGTACGAAACAGTACGTAATTACCTTTAGTGGAGCAGATGATGCTTGTTCAGGCCCTTGTATACCCGGATTTCACCACGCTCGATTTGATTGGAGCGCTGCAACCTCTCGCTCAGATACCCGATACCACAACCGAGATTGTGGCCCGTCAAGAAGGCCCTAATCCGACGGACTCTGGCGCGGCGATCATGGCAAATAAGACCTTCAAATCCGCTTCGAACGCCCCAGATGTCATCCTGGTCCCGGGCGGCGGCAAGCCTTCGATCGATGTCCTGGAGGACGAAGCGACAATGGAGTTCCTAGCTCGTCAGGGCGGCGCCGCCGGATGGGTAGTTTCGGTCTGTACGGGATCGCTATTGCTTGGTAAAGCTGGGCTGCTAGCGGGTTACAAGGCGGCAAGCCACTGGGCGGTTATCGACACGCTCGACGCATTTGGTGCGACTCCGGTCCACGAGCGGGTCGTCATTGATCGCAACCGGTGCACCGGCGGCGGTGTGACCGCAGGGGTCGACATCGGTCTTACGATTGCCGGAGTACTCGCGGGCGAAGACGTGGGTCGAGTTATCGAGCTGATCCTTGAATACAACCCCGCGCCCCCGTTCGGTACGGGTCACCCGTCACTGGCAAGTGATGAAACTCTGACCATGGCTCGCGCGGTAGCCGAAGAGGTAATGCCTCCGGATCGAATTCGGCAAATAGCAGCCGTACGCTCCTAGCCCCGTTTTTTAAAAAAATAGCCAGCTCCTGTGTCGTTTCCACGAATAACTCTCGCTTTAGTCCCCGACCTCCATTCGGAACAAAAAGGGAGATGCGTATGTTCACAACAAAAAACGGTGCGGCAGCAGTAGTACTGGCGATAGCGGCAGCCCAGTACGGCTGCTCATCGATGCACACCGCGACGCACCGCTGGGAAGCCGCAGCGCCCCAGCCCGCGCTTCAGTATCGGAGAGACAACCGGTCATGCTCCAGTGAAGGAAGACCCAGATATGTGTACCCAGTCCCGAGCGCCCAGTTCGACGAATATCGAGCATGCATGGAAGAGAGTGGCTACAATCTAATCGCCATGAGCGACGTTGGTGAGTAGCATCATGAATGCCGATGTGACCGTGCCCTCCTCGGATGTAACGAGACTTTTACAGGCTTACGCCGCAGGCGATGCATCCTGCCTGGACGACGCCATCCCAATTGTTTACGACGAGCTCAGATCGCTCGCTCGCATTCAACTGAGTAAGTCTGGTCTTGACGGCAAAATGCAGCCCACCATGCTCGTGCACGAAGCCTACGAAAAACTCGCAGTTGGTAAGCCTCAGCAGCCCAGCAACCGGCGACACTTTTTTGCCATAGCATCGCGTGCAATGCGTCAGGTGGTTGTCGATACCTGGCGCGCCGAGAACACGGCCAAACGTGGCGGCGGTGCCTCGGTATTACCCGATGCAACGCGCGAACTCATCGACTCGGAACGGCCCGAAGATTTTGCCCAGCTTGAGCAAGCATTATCAAAACTCGCCACAGAGAGCGCAGAGCTCGCCGAGCTGATCGATTTATCCTGCTTTGCGGGCCTGTCTAATGAGGAGATCGCTAAGCTGCACGGTACGACCATCCGCACGGTACAAAGGAACCTCATCAAGGCTCGAGCCTGGCTGCAACAGTTTCTGGGCGAGCGTTAACGGGGCTGATCACAGATGGCGGTTGCCAGCGGGCTCGATTTTGCAACGCTTGACGCCCTGCTTGATCAGGCACTTGATTGCGACGATGCGGGTCGCAAGACGTTGCTTGAGAGTTTGCCCGATGCCCAGGCCTCAGCGCTCGCAGAGTTGCTCGACGCATCAGGCTCCGACGTACTCGCAAAGCTTGGTGCTGCGGTGCGCTCAACCGTTGATGACAAGAGCGCCACGCCAAAACCCCGGGATTCGACACGCCGCGCCGGTTCTTGGCGCTTACGCGGCGAGATCGGTCACGGCGGAACCGGGCAGGTCTTCCTGGCAGATCGGTCGAGTGAAGACCCCGGTGAAAACACCGACTTTAGCCAGCGAGCAGCGGTAAAGGTCCTCTGGTCGCATCGCGTCGGCTCGCAATTCAGTGAACGCTTCTTCCGCGAGCGACGAATCCTGGCATCGATTGAGCATCCCGGCATTGCCAGATTCCTAGATGGTGGCCTGCTTGGCGACAATCGGCCCTGGTTCGCGATGGAGTACATCGAAGGCAAGGACATCGTCACCGCCTGTCGCGACCGGTCGATTGAAGATCGATTGAGATTGTTACTCGAAGTTTGTCAGACGATTGCGTACGCTCACCGCCGCCTGATCGTTCATCGCGATATCAAGCCCGGCAATGTACTGGTGGATTCCTCGGATCACGCTCGCGTTCTGGATTTCGGCATCGCCAGAATTCTTGGCGACGCCGAGGAACCCGCTTTGACCCGAGCAGGTGGAGTGCCACTCACGCTGCGCTACGCCAGCCCAGAGCAGGTGTCAGATGGCCCGCTCGATATCGCGAGCGACGTGTATCAGCTGGGCGTCCTCGCCTATGAAATGCTCACGGATAATCGACCGTACGAAGTCTCAGAGAACTCGCTCCACGAAAGCGTTCGTACAATCATGGAGCAGATCCCGCCTCTGGCAAGCACGCATAATGCGCGCATCAAGCCCGACGTCGACGCAATCGTTGCGAAAGCACTCGCCAAGGATCCAGGCCATCGCTACGCGCAAGCCACGGACTTCGCCGAAGACATTCGGCGTCATCTGAAGGGCCTCCCAGTAACGGCTCGCGACCAGACTTCGTTGTATCTTACCGGGCGATTTCTGCGTCGGCATGGACTGCTCGCGAGCATCGTCGCGGCTTCGGTGATCGCACTCACCGCTGCAACAGTTTATTCGCTGGGTCTTGCCCGCGAGGCGCGGGAGGCCGCCGAACGCAGTCGCGCGACGCTCGAGATCCTGACCGAAGTTTTCGCACAATCCGACCCATTCGGCGAGGGCGGCGCCGACATCACGCTTGCAGAGGCATTGATCCAGGCTCGTCCCACAATAAATAGCAAAATTGAATCCAACCCTCGTTTGTCACTTGAAGTTAATGAAGCGCTCGCCTCCATTTTTCTAAACCTGGATATGCTGGAGTACGAGGTTGCTGCGCATGAGGCTGCATGGGCTGCCGCGGAGACTCTCGGAGCAGGATTTGAGCGTCAGCGTATCGTTTCCGTCGCAGGCATCGGCAATGCTAAAACCAGGATAGATCCGGCGGACGCCGCCGAATTCCTACGAACGAACTTGCCGGATCAACCCCCGACCAGCGAGACAGCGGTGGCCTGGCTGGCAGCTAAATACGCCGAGGCCAACGCTTGGCTTCGTTTACGCGACCTACAGCGCGTCGACGCTATTGCGGTGTCAATGAGCGATGTATCTAACGCGCACGATGTGGATGATCCTCGCACTCTTGGCCGCATCAACCAGCTTCTAGCGGGCTCTGCTCGCAGGGCCGGTGACATACCAGCCGCCGACCAGTACTGGCAACGAGCCGTCGACTTCATGAGCGAGGCCGGCCAACCTGCAGGACATGCTGTGTTCCTTAGTAATCAGGCACTGCACTTCGGCAAAACTGGACGCTATGACGAGTCCGAGAGGGTTTTTCTTGAGGCCATATCGCTGTTTCGGCAGCACGACCCGAAGAACACGTCACTCGCGAATATACTCAGATCCTATGCTGGATTGCAGTTTCGCATTGGCTCCCCACAGGCTGCGCTGGATTCACTAGCGGAAGCACTGACAATTCTTAATCGAGATCGCGATCACTACGCTTACTTTGGGGCACAGAACAGCGCGGCTTCCTACGCATTCGCCAACAGCGATTTCGATGCCTCAATTGAGGCAATTGAAGACGGGCTTGATCTCGCGCTCGAGATGTTTGGACCGTATGACGCCGTGACGGCTCGGATGCTGCCGAATCTAGCTCGCGTCCTCGCCTTTGCGGGCGACGAGCAAGCCACGGCGCACGTCTTGGGTCTTCACGAAATAGCTTGCGCGCCATCTGACGTGCGCAGAGCCGCGATTGAGACTGCGCTGACCCAACAAAGCCCCTCAAACGAAGGGCGGGAGCAACTGCAGAGTGCGTTGGCAATCATAGAAACCGGTTCGGCCCTGGATCTCAAAGCGTTCAACACCTTGGTACAGCACTACTATGAGGCGGACGATGTGTTTATCGACCCACTCGATAGGCTCTCCTATCTTGAGGCGTTGGAGCCCATAGCAATATCGAACGGTTACCCACTGCCGGAGGATATCAACTCTTCGTTGCAGGTTCTGCGCGCGCCGCGCACGGAGGTCGCGGCGATGATTGCCGGCGCCTGGAGCGCGCGAATCAGTGGACTGTTGACTGCGATAGCACCTGAACGCGCCCGTGTCGTGTGCAGAAACCTTTGATCTCTTTGTCGCTGTTCGACACTTTTCTCGCTTTAGCCTATAGAAACTGAAATAAGGCACAGTCCGATGGAAACAATCTCCACATCGCAGACACCCAATGAGGATCTCTCCCTCTTCGATCTTGTGGGCGGTGATCAAGCGATCCACTCACTCGTAGGTGCACTCTACTTCTATATGCTCAATGATGATCGCATCGCGCGGTTCTTTGACGGAATAGAAGTGCCTGTTCTGCTACGCCATCAAAAAGAGTTCCTTAAGTTTCTGTTTGGAGGTGAAGATGGCTACTCAGGACGATCCATGCGCGAAGCACACCGAAGTCTTGTCGAGAAGCAGGGTTTAAGCGACTGTCACTTTGACGCTTTAGTCGAGACTGCAGCCAACGTACTCAGAGACCTCGGATACAGCAACGCGCTAGTGCTGATGGCAATCACTCGAATTGAGAGACTGCGAAACGACGTGTTGGGCCGGGAAGACTAGGCCGCTGACAGTTACGCAACAATACTTGGCAGCTGCGGTCGGCTGAGTAGGCACCCGGCCAAGCTCCCACCATCGGCGCGAACACATTTGCAAGCCCCATCCGAATAGCCAAATGGGCTAGTAATGATCAGCGCTCTAGAATTCAATGGCGGACGTGCTGACGACAAATAGCCGTAATACTTCGAGCTGAGAAGCGGGTGAACATAAGCTGACTGCTCATTCACCTCGCTCCGGATCATCCGGGTTACTCGAATACAGGGCAATTTTGTTCCCCTGCGGGTCTCTCAGGTAGCCAACGAAAAACCTGGGGCCGTAGGCTTCTCGAAACCCAGGCGCCCCTTCGTCTTGTCCCCCTGCCGCAAGCGCCGCTGCGTGAAGCGTTTTGACCGTCTGCTGATTCTTCGCATCAAACGCGATCATGGTTCCATTACCCGCCGTCGCAGCGCGGCCATCAAACGGTACTACCACGTACAACTCCGGCAAATTGGGCCTCTGCCCCTCTTGGGCGGGGACTACGTAACTCAACCCTTCCTTGGATTCGGTGAGTTCGTAGCCGAGAGCGGGCATGAACGCGGAATAGAATCTCTTGGCGACATCGAGGTCGTCTGCGCCGAGGGTGATGTACGAAAGCACTGTTCTGCCTCCCAAAGAGGATTCAACGACAGGATTCTACGTCAGCATCGCTGTCACCACCGGACATTACGATGACCGTACCCGGGCATTTGACCCGTATGCAGCTTACACACCCATTCGGGACTGGTAGTTACCACGTATTTGAAGTCTCCATATTTATTCCACATTTGCGATGTAGTCTCGCGCCGAAACGATAGGCGAACGCCCTCGGTCAAACCGTGGAAAAATGCGAGGTAACCGTTATGTACAGACGCGCTCTTGTCGCAGCGACTTTGCTTGTAGTAGTTGGCGAATCGAATGCAGCACCAATAAGCCTTCCCTATACGGCGGACTTTGAGACCACGGGCGGGGCCCAATGGGTGGGTGCTGGAGTTCGAACCAATGCAAACAATATCAACCTCAGCGGCCCAAACGGCTACGCATGGATTGACGCCCAATTTGGCTCTAATCGGGATTCATTTGATGACTTCGGCATCCTTGCACTCGACGGAATGCTAATCAGCACTCCTGACGACACCGGTGAACTTACTTCATTTTCAGGGGTTGGGGAGTTATTACAGTTCGATACATTCACCCAATCCGGGCTCTCGATCTCAATGGACTACTTCTTCTCTGAAAACAACCCGTTTGCGCGTTTTGGACTGTTCATCGAAAACGATACGGACAGTTCGATTACTACAACGCTTCGCAGCGGTGGGGACCTAGGCTCTGACTCTTCCACCGACCTTCACCTAACCTCCAGCGGTGATGCTACGGCCACAACGGCAGACACGTGGTCATTGACGACAGACAATGGCGGGGCTTCAGCTAATGAAATAGTGTCATTCGCATGGGGATTTGGAACATCAGCTCTTAGTATTGCCAGCGGAACCGACGAACTCTGGGCAGAGTTCACGGTAGACATTGGTGCGAACGAGTCCCTCTACTATGCGTTCTTTACCGGTATCGAAGACGACAGAGCCCGTGGGGTAACCCAAGCGCAAAACACTTTTGCGTCGATAACTG
>JBCCNK010000152.1:0-8238 GCA_039025875.1 Pseudomonadota bacterium | reverse complement strand
TGCTTCTGTACACGACAGAAGCCCATCCGGTCGGGAGCGCTAGCCCATACCGGGACGACGAATGGGTTCCGTGGATAAACAAGGTAGCGAGGGTGGCCGACCGACAGCCCGAAACACTGGATGAACGATTAGCGCGGGCATCCGATGTGAAGCGCAGGCTGAGATCCAACGCTGAGTTTCTCGTAGACGACATGCAGAATCGGGGTTGGGAAGCGTATGGCGCGGCACCGTCTGCGGCTTTTATCATCGACACTCAACGGCGAGTCGCGTTGCGACAGGCCTGGATTGGACCACAGGAACTTACCCGAACCCTCGATACCCTGCTGAGTGAATCTTCCGCTTCATATCCGCGCGACGATTAAAAGTCCTGGCCCGGATGGCACACCTTGGAAGCCAACTCCGTTAAAGTGCCGAATTTCGCGCCGAGCTAATGTGGCCAGCCAAAGGAGCTAAATCTCGACTCCGTTAATGGTGCCCGAGATGATCTCCCCAGCTCCCGGTTCACTGTCCAAAACAAGACCGTTGCCAACACCAATCCAAAAAGTTTGTTCGTTTTCCGTAGGAACACCCATCATCGTCTGCGTTGTTGTCTCGGTGAAACGACAGGCTGCGCGCGTGCCTAGCGGAGTCGTGATTTCTTCAATACCGTCGAACCGCGTCACTACGTGAAACTCAAAGTTATCGACGCTTGTGACGATACCGTCCTGTTCAACTTGTTGTTCGAACGTGAATTCGGACTCGTAGCTGTCTCCGGCGCTGAGATCGAATCTCGTTTCTCGCGGTGGTTCAAAGGTATTAAATGAAAACTGGACCTCTGTGCCGGTTTCATCAAAACGTCGAAATTCGTTGCGAAGTCCTCGTAGCATGAATGGCCCGACTATCTGAGAATAATTCACCGACTCTGTGAATCCACCCTGTACTACGTCGTTGCTGTAGTACTCACTGCGACCTCGCACGGCGATTACGCTTTCCCCGTCAAGCTCGGCACTTACAACCTCTTGACTGAAATCAAAATAGTCGTCTTCAACTCCAGCGAGAACACGGTAATTGATGGTGGTTTCTACTGTTGTTAAGTCTTCGTTGAAACACACCCGGGCATCTCCGGCGCCCAAAGAACCGCTTGGTTCGAATACTGCGTCGAGGAAAAAGACTTCATCTCCAGCCAAAAGGCCATCAACACGTCATTTCCAGAGAACCCTGAGGTAAAGAGCCGACAGTCGTTCATGCTGCCACCACAAAAACCTCTGTCGCGTCTCCTCCAACCGGCGAACCGAAATCCGTCTTCCGGTACAGCCCTGAATGTTTCATCGAAGAAGGTGTCGACGACATCGATCGCTGAACAATTAGCTCCGGGGCGGCAGCTGTAGACACCTGACAGGGGCTCTATCGATCCCCCACAGCTCGTCGATGGCTGTATTTTGCAGCCGGTGGCGCAGAGCAACAGCAAAGCACAAAAGAGTATCGGTCTTCCGTGATAAAGCATATGACTCCACCATTCAAAATCAGGACGTTTGCAACAGGTCTAGAACGAGCAGGACAATGCCAGGGCGCGAAGCCCTGCAGCTGGTTAGCATGATAACCGGATCCGTCTCTCGCCTTTGTCACAGCTGAGATATTGGAAACGTAGAAAACTGCACTCCCAAAACAAACTGGGCCCAAACCCTGACACTTTCGAAAAACTCATAGCAACCGGCGTGCTGCGGGTTGTAGGAGCACATAAATTCAAGTTGGCGCATTCCAAAAGAGTTGTCGTGATTAACAGCAGCGGTGAGTAGCAGATGCGAACCGTTGGTAGCGAGTGTCTCAAAAAAGTACTTATCCGATACGGTGACGGGGTAGTCATTGAGCATGGTGTTGTAGCCATTCTGGAAAACCGCCTTTCGCCGTACAGTCACGCCTTGTTGCGTATCTGGGCGCGCATAAGACCTCGATACTCTCAAGTGAGCACAACGCAGGCCTTTTCTCTAGAAGATTAAGTTGGCCCGGAATAAACACGTTCCGGAGAATTTACTGTTGGTGAACTGCTGGCGTGCTTAAGTTTGCTAGCTCGTCAACTTCGTTTTTGAGGCAGAAGCGATCAGCTAGCCAATCAAGCTGCGGCGCACTCGAGTTCGCGTCGACAATGTCGATTAGGAAGCGGTCTGGACGTACTATCAGCAAGCCCCGCTCTCGTTTGATCAAATCGGTCAGAACGCCTTCGTCGTCCCGGCCGTCCGCGTGCTCGTCTCGTGATGTGGTAATAAAGACACTGTTTGCCTGCAGGTGCTGCTCCAAAATTTGGAGATCCCGTGGATGCAAGTCTTCGCTAGCCCGGCAGTTCACTCCGATCACTACAAAACCCGATCCGAGCAGGTCATCCAGGAGGAGTGATTCTCCGTTTTTCGTGACACGCGGCTGCTCAAGCATCCTGCCGACCCCGGTGCCGCGCTTCCAGTTCACCAGGCTTGACTTCGCGATACTGGGTTTAGGAATCATGTCTCCACGGTTCACGCTTTCGCGCGTTCGCTTAAAACGCCAGGATGTCAGCATGATCAGGTCTCGCATCCATGCGCGCATGGCGCTGGTAGGCATGATCGAACGACCGAGTTTTATCGCAAGCTTCGTCATTGCCTCGACGTGCAGTCGACGTTCCAGCTCGTAGGTATCCAGAAGCTGGTCGTCGAATCTACCGGCCACGACCCCGGCGAGTTTCCAACTCAGATTTGCCGCGTCTCGCATACCACTATTCAGACCCTGGCCTGCAAATGGCGGCATGACGTGAGCCGCATCTCCCGCGAGGATCACTCGCCCGGCGCGAAAGCGCTGCGCCATGCGCGCATGGAATGTATATACGAGGCTGCGTTCTATTGAGTCGGCCTTGCCTGCTCCATAGGAAGCCATTAGAGCCCGTGCGCTGGATTCGCTCGCAAGTTCCTCCTCGTCGTCTCCTGGCATTACCAGGAACTCCCACCGCCGTCGACTCTTCGAAACCGGAAGCGTTACTGCCGGCCGGTTAGGATCGCAAAAGAACTTAATCTCTTGGTCTTCGTAGTCGTCACCGACGACGTCAATGACAAGCCATTTTTCGCGGAACGTGTTGCCAGCAAAATCGATTCCTAGTTGACGTCTAATCTGGCTGGAACCGCCGCTGCAGTCCACGACGTAGCGAGCCTTAAGCTGACCAGCTTCCTCATCCCCGCAGCGAAGCGAAAGCACAACATAGTCGCCCGTTTCACGAACGTCGGTAACTTCCACACCGCGGACCAACTCGACTTCCTGGTGACCCGCAAGCCCATAGATCAGAGCTTGTTCTAACTCGGGCTGATAGTAAGTGCCCCTGCCCGAATGCCCAAAGGAAGGCGGGCACGCGTATATGTGCGCAAGGGTTTTTCCTGCCGCATTCAGGTAGGAGACCGGTACATCTTTTAACAAAGTTGGTTCGAGTCCTTCATAACATCCCACCGCTTGAAAAAGCCGAAGCGTCTCTGGGTCGTAGGCGATGGCTCTTGGTTCGGTGAAAGGCTCTTCCCGGCGTTCAAGAATCCTGCATCGAACGCCGTAAGTGCCCAGCAAATTACCGAGCATTAATCCCGTGGGCCCCGCGCCCACTATGACAACTTCACACGCTTCGCTGTCGGAGAATTTCATCTTGGTCTCTAGCCCGTTAAGGTCCTTGTTTTTTTCACGCCGAGACTTGTTCTAGGGTCTCCCCTTTCATTTTCTGAACTGCGTGCAGCAAGAGCGTCACCACGCCAAGCAGGCCTCCTCCCGGAACTTCTTCGCGAAAGTGCGGGATTGCGTGAAGGCGATCAAACCAGGAAGACACCCGGGGATGATGTGTTGTGAGGGCGTAGCCTGCATCCAAAAGGCGCCGACAGTAAATGTACCAAGCGATATCGACCAGACTCATATCCTCCCCAGCGAGATGGGTGTGGTGGGCGAGCTTTGTTTCGAATTGATTGAGCGCTGCTTTGAACTGCTCGTAGGCCCGCTTGGTTTGCGCATTGGTTATCCCACCGTGAGTATTCATGTCGCGCCAAAACTTCGCCTCCCTTTTTCGCTGTGGATCTTCGACTCCTTGCACCGAGCCCGAACCGGATGATTCGTAGCTAGCTATGTCCTTCTCCGATCTTTTTGCCAAGAAGGAAGGAAACACAAACCGCATCGTGAGAGCGCGAATATCTAGGTGAAGATCATCTTCCGCTTTAAGGAGCTCGGATACCCGTTCAGAGTCGCGACTCGGGATCAATGGTGGGTTGGGAAAGCTCGCCTCCAGATATTGAAGGATATCGTTACTCTCGATGATCACTTTACCGTCGTGTATCAAAACGGGAACCAAGCCTCTCGGATTGATTCCCATAAAAAAGGGTTTCAACTGCTCTTTCTTTGCAAGATTTATGTGGTGCGACTCCCAGGAAAGACCTTTCAAACGCAGAAATATTCTCGTTTTTTGTGAGCAGGTCGATTCGGAAAAGTGAAATAAATGGAGCCCCTTCCAGCCCAAAACCTCTTTGGTTTTTATATCGCGTTCTAACAACATCACCACGTCGGATGGTCCTTGGATTAAACGGTTTGCGAAGGAGACGATCCATAGATCAGTTTCAGCATCGATGGATCGGCGGCCACTGTGTTTTGCAGATAGTTCATCGCTTCCGTTACGACCGGGTGACCGTGAGCGTAGATCGCGCTGGGCCAGGAGGGCCGCTTCTTGAGGCGCTGATAGTAGCTACTCACGTGTTCGAGATTTGTGGTCTCCTCAAACCAAGTTAACCAGCCGGTCTCTTCAAGGCGAAGCAGAACGCATGAAAGGGTTACATCAGCCAGACTGTATGCGTTCCCGAGAATCCACGGTTGACCATTCTGGCTAAGTGCTTGTTCCAAGGTTTGCAGATGGACTCGCATGTGATCGCGACTGCTGTGCATCAGCTCGACGACATTCTTCTGTGTCATCATGCGCCGCAGACCCAAAAGTTTTGACGCCGTGAACAGGGCAGGTCGCTTTTTATCGGGGTGAAACAGAAATCCGATGAGTATTTTTCGTAGCGGAACGTACTGAATGCAGCTTACGAACATAGGGAGGCTGAGTCCTGGGATGCACGCGCCCGCACGCTCCGCCATCCCATCCATCGGACCCTCACTAGATATTGCGCAAAAAGAAAGCCATTCGTGCATTCGCGTACGTAATTCTGGATCCTCAGGGACTAGCTGCGGTGCATCTATTGCGGCTATCGATTGGGCGTAAGCAAGAATATCGTCCGATTCGAAAATGGGATGACCTTCATGTACTAGGGTAGGGACCAGGCCAGACGGGTTGATTTTGAGATACTCCGCACTGATGGTCTGGTACCAACCTGTCTCAATTAGCTCGATCGAGTGGTGCTTGGTGTTGATGCCAAGCTCGGCGAGTACCAGGCGGGTCTTTCTTGAGCAATGGGAAAAACTGTTGCTGTACAGCTCGACCTCGTGGGTATGCGTAAGGGTGATGGAACGATCAATCCCCCCTTTTACTGGGTGAGTTCGTCGGCGGCGTTTCTCCAACAGAAACCAAGAAAAGACTACAACCAGAAGGACGATCCCAATCAAAAACCCAGTAGACGAAACCGAATTCATCGTGAAGACTTCTCACTGCGCCAGAATCTCAGCATGCGAACGGTAAGGAAACGATGCTTCGAGAAGACGTGGTAAAGCGCAGCTAGGACGTGGATGACTATCAGAACCATGATGGCTTTCGTCGAAAACTCATGAACTGCCCGGAAAAGGTCGAAGGCAAACACCCACTTGACACCGTCGCCGTAGTCGAACGCGCCGAAGGGCGAAACAATTGAGTTCGCATTTATCGCCGATCCAATTCCCGAGACGATCAGCAATCCGATAAGTACGTACAACGCCCAGTGCATGGCGTGAGCAAGTTGCGTTTGCCAGCGGGGAAGTCCATTGGGTAACGCAGGCGTACCACGTTTGATCCGGATAAAAACCCTTACCACGAACAGGAAGGCCACCAGCGTCCCTAAGGACGCATGATCGTTTCGCGAGTCAAAGCGATCGATGTCTGTCATCACGCCGCCAAATTTTTGCGCGATAAAAAGATCGAACATAATCGCAAGCCCAATCAGCCAGTGCAGGACCTTCTGCGTAATGGAGAAATCCTGATCTTCTGCTGAGACATTCATAAGCAGTTCACGCCGAGCTTTCTTTTGTAACTCGGTTGCACTGGGTGCCGAGGTCAATCACCCCATCCAGTGATCGCACATGGGAGGTGACAAGCTGCCCTGGTCGAAGGTACTGGGTTCGCTTTTTTTGCGTTTTAAAGAACAGCTCCCACTTTTTTGCTTCCGGTAACAACGCGGCGACTTTCTGCTTGCGTGGCGAGGGTATTGCCAGAGCGCACCCCGCCGGGGTACCGGTAGCGATCAAGTCACCGGCTTCCAAATCCTGCACCCGACTCAGCTCATTGAGTGTCTCTACCGGTCCGAAGACAAGGTTTCGGGTGTTGTCGTCCTGGCGGACTTCATTGTCTACGCGAAGGGTTAGCTGAAGGTTGTGCAGGTAGCGATAGTCATCGGTCTCCAGCAGACATAACCAGGGCCCCACGGGACCGAAGGTTCGGAAACTCTTACCCTTATAAAATTGCATTTGTGGAATCTGAATATCTCGGGCGGAATAGTCGTTAACAATCACAAGCCCGGCGATATAGTGCGGTAATTGATCCTCAGTCAGTTCAACGGCGTGATTTAAGCTCTTACGAAGTACCAGACCCAGCTCTATTTCATAATCGAGAAACCTCACCTGAGCGGGAATGATCACGGGGCTGTCGGCAGCGACAATACAGCTCTGAGCCTTTGTAAAAATCATGTTGAAGTGTTTCGCATCCGGATCGAGACCTGACTCAATCATGTGTTTTCGATAGTTAGCCCCTTGACATACAAACTGCTGATTGCGAGTGATCGGGCTCAGCAGCTTGATCTTCTGTACCGGTAGCGGTTCTTTCTCTGCCTGAGCCGTTTCCTTAAGTGCGTCGGCCGTATTTTGGGTAACAAACTCTCTTGTGGTTGGGTAATCACCAGCAATTGGTAGCACTGAGTCGCCTCTTACAATGCCCCAGTGGACAGCGGCGTTGTATTCGAATCGAGCAATATTGATAGCCATCGTTAACTCTTATTCTGTGTCGAACTCTTCGAAATGTTGTTGTGGTGCTGAGCCTACCGTTCACAACAGTCTTTGTTGACTATATGGTCATGTAGGGTACACTAAGTGACCATATAGTCAACTAAGTATTCCTATGGCTCTTAAAGTCCAAAGGTTCCAACGAGCGATATGAAATTATCTAGAGCGGAAAGAACAAGAGAAGCGTTGCTGAACGCAGGCTATGACCTGATGCTAGACCGTTCTTTTGATGCTGTTGCCATCGATGAATTGATTGCTATGGCAGGCGTCGGTAAAGGAAGCTTTTTCAACCACTTCGGCGATAAAGAAGGGTTCAAGGCTGCTGTCGCGATGCAGGTTCGCGGTGAAATAGAAGCCCAGGTGACCCGGGCGAACTGCGCGCTGTCGGATCCGCTTGAGCGTCTCGCTGGCGGTATGCGAGAGGTTGTGAGATATGCGATTGACAATAGGAGTCGCACCGTAGCCGTTCTACGGATGTCGGTGGGTGCGACCGAGCGGGATTATCCGCTGAACGAAGGCCTGCGCGCAGACTTAGACGCGTGTGTGGCGGCTGGTCTTGTTCGTCCAGAGGCAAAGCAAGGTGGCCTTCTTTACTGGCTCGGCCTGTGTACAGTTTTAATGACGCATTTCGTTGAGCACAGCGTCCCTGTGGAAGAATCTGCACAAAAACTCCACGACATAATGTTCCTAGGGCTTACTGGATTAGGGGCAAACGAGCCGAAAGCGGAGGAAATATCAGCTCGTTCGGCCATTCAACTGAAAGAGTCGCTAGTCGCTAGTCGCCGTCGCCTAAGCCGTACATCGTGTAAAAAGGCAGGAGAATCAAAGAGATGAATTCAGCGGTAAAAATTAGTGGCTCGCGTAAGGTAGAGAATTTCCAACACCACGTGTTTTACGTTTCCGATATGGAAACATCTAAACAGTTCTACACCCGTTTGTTCGACTTGCAAATCTCTGCTCTTAACCATCCAGACAGCTCTGCGGCAATGCGCCTTTCGCGTCAGGAGATGCAATTCTATTCGTTCGGTTTCTATCACCATGACGTGTGCCTGGTCAAAATGTGGGATCACGAATGCGATACGGGATCTGTACTTT
>JBCCNK010000151.1:0-8288 GCA_039025875.1 Pseudomonadota bacterium | reverse complement strand
CTCGCCGTTGGCGGGAATCCCAAGATAGTCATGTTCGAATTTACCGCTGATCAGACCGGTGCCGGACACCCACTGGTGGCCATCTTTAGTGATATCTCCGTCAACCCGGCCGTTTGACTCACCGGCAAAGAAGATATGTGTGTCACGATTTATGACCGGAAAGGACTTACGAAACGGAAACCAAAAGTCGTCGAAGAACGATCCGCTACCGGCAAGATTGCCAATAGGGTCGAAGCCAAACCAGCGAACCGCTGCTGCAATAGCTGAAGGATCTTGCTCGGCAGCAAGTTCGTCAAGGGAGCTCCAAAAATCGAGCACTACACGCTTGTTTGTTTGATTTACGTCGACGTCCAAACTAGCTCCTGCTTCGGGTCAGTCGTTTTGGCGCAGCTTAAGTGGATTGCAGTACAAGCTTACCGTTACAAACCTCAGCTACGCGGAAGAATGGGAAACAGGTCTACCGGCAGAAATAGCTAAAATGCGAACCAGTCGTCTGGATCCTGTGGATGGTACCGGTCGGCCGTTATGGCTTCTGCGGAAAGCTCCAGAAGCATCAAGGACTCGACGTCCTGCTGAATTTTAGCAAGCGTCTCGTCCACATTATCCTCTTCGACCGCCCGGGTCGCGGCCACGCTCCACACTGCAAGGTGGGCGTTTTCAACCAGATTAACCTTGGTGTCTTTAGCCCACTCGGTAGCGATGTCCTGTCCGAGCTGGTAGAGCTGTTGTCTACGTGCTTCGAGTCGCAGCTCGCCCTCGGTTTCCGCCAGAATGTCCTCGGTGATTTGATTCCACCCAATCGGATACAGAAACGTGCCTTCGTAAAAGCTGCGCACCCAGTAGAGATAGGTCTTTTGGGACTGGATCTCGGCGTTCTCTAGATCGCTCCGATACGCGTCGAGAAAATGTTGGCTAGAAGGAAGGTTGTCAGGCCAATTGGATGCAGTTCGATCGGACAAGCTTGCGCAAGCATTTAATAGCAGCGCGCAGCAGATGGCGATCACGCGCAGCAGCTTTGTGTGTAGGGCTAAGTTAGGACTGTGCATTTTGCCGATGGAACGTTTACCTGGCGGCATAGAGAGGTTTCACCTTTTGGGCCCTCAGCGAATGGATTTGCAATCGTCGAAACATAGACAGCAACTGGGAAAATTCGTTTCAACTCTGCCGCCGCACCATACTGTTTCTTTTTATACGCAGCTTCCAGCCCTGGAGATTTTTGTGTTCCCTTGAGAGTGCGGCGTGTTTAAGACCGTTTTGAGAGACACGGCTGGACTCTGGAAAATCGCGCGCCTTCTTGGCTGATAGTGGCGTTAAGCGTTGAGCTCCGAAGGAAGAACGATAAGACCGTTAGCGGAAAAACGATCCCCGTGTTGCTACTCAATATACCGGGGAATAGCTTCATCGAGCTCTCTGGAATGGCGTTGCGCATCGTTCAGTTGGGCGGTCGATAGCAATGTGACAATTTGCTCTCGGGCATCCTGCGCGCGCACGTCGCCGCGTGCCGCAGCAAGGTTCAGCCATATGTACGCGTCAGCGTAGCTTTGCGCCACACCCTGCCCCACGCGCATCATCTCGCCGAGTGCGTACATCGACCCAGCAAATCCCTGGTCTGCCGCCTGCTGATACCAACGCGCCGCCTGGGAAAAATCCTGAACTACCCCGCTACCCTCACGAAATCGATCTCCCATATGGTGTTGTGCTTCGGGCAGGCCTTGAGCAGCAGCCAAACGAAGCCACTTTTCCGAGCTTTGCTGCAATTCTTTGTCGCCGCTCGTCTCATACTCATTCGCTAAAACGAGAGCCAGTTTCATCTGAGATTCGGCGTCTCCCTCCTCTGCCGCGCCCGATAGCCGCTCTATTTGAACTTGACCAAGGTAACTCGTACTGTCATCGGTAGAAGCCGCCACGTGATTCTGTGTCGGAGCGTCGCCCACAAATGGCGGCGCACTTTCCCTAGGAGAAAACAGGTAAGACAAAAACGAAAGCAAAAACGCGAAGGAGAGCACCAAGGTAAAGATTGCAGTGCGATCCCTACCAGAAAAACGGAAACCGCACTCTTCGCACCGAAGCGTTATACGAAACAAGCCCTGATGCTTAGAACTCTTACTCTGTCTTCTTGATTTACGAACACTGTCGCTGTGGCATTTTGGACACTTAGCCATCGTTCTTTTACTTGCAATCTCTTAGGCTTCACAACCGCCACAATATATGTGGCGCCTCCCAGAACTCTCGTACCGATAGTCTCATAAAAAGACTGCAACACCGGATCTTCAACAGCGCTAATATAATTCATCGTGAAGAGAATCAATAACATAGGGGCTGGATAATGGGACACTCAGCACAGTGTGATCACGGAAAACCGTGACTCAGACCACGAAAACAACCGCGTTTCCGGCGGCGGTGCGCCTACTTATACCTCCTGTCGCTCTCGCCTGAGCTTACACTTGCCGCCGTTTAGAAGATTGAAACTTAGAGAACGGAACCGGTGAGGGCGACGTCAGCGCGTGTCCAAATACGGTCAAAGCGCTCGCGGTGCATTTGCGCCTCGTCGAGCTTTCCTTGCTGTTCCAAAGCTTTTGAAAGGCCGAACTGAGACCAGCCATTGCGGGGATACTGATTCAAGTCAGCTCGGTAAATCTCTTCGGCCTCAGCGGGCTCACCATTCAGCAACAGTGCGTGACCCAAGGATTGCCGTGTTGGGTAATACCAAAAAGGCGGTTCGGTATAGGGCAGCTGATCTTGCAAGGCGACCGCTTCTCGATAGCTTTCGATCGCTGACGACAAATTGCCTCGTGCCTGAGCGAACTCACCCAGCGCTAGCTTATAAGCGGTAGCTAAGATCGTGGTTGCTGGATAGTCGTTCCCATCCAGATAGTAAACAGCCTCGTGCCTAAGCAAGGGTTCCAGCTCAAGCAGAAACTCCTCTGCTTCGACAAACTGTCGACGACGCGCGTGTGCCACGATTCGCGCGTAGAGCCAAATTGCGTTCGAAAACTCAAGATCTGCAGTCGGTCTTTTCGCTTGCAGAATTTCATCCCAGCGAGCAAAACGCACGAGCGATAAAAGCGGGATCGTTCTGAAGAACTCGATGGCAGGATACTCACGTACCTGCTCAAGGCGCACATTGGCAGCAACTTTCTCACCGGCCGCGATGGCCACTGCACTGCGGCCTTCCATACTTGCCGACGCCCACAGAAAGTGAATGTTGTGTGGGTAATAAAGCGCCGGATAAAAACCCTGCGCATTGCATTGAGCGATGTATGCTTCATCTACCGCCGCCGCTCTGACGTTAGCTTCAGAGGCATCAAAGTAGCGACCGATCCTCCAATAAATGTGTGATGGCATGTGAACCAAGTGTCCAGAGCCTGGCACCAGATCTGCCAGCTCATCTGCGGCATCTTCAGCGCGGCCTGGTTTGGAAGAAGCCTCGACCGCGTGAATATACAAATGGAGACTCAAAGGGTGCTGAGGGTTACGAGCGATCACCGTCTCCAGCGTATCGATTACTTCTCTGGTAGCGGGTTTCGGGTTCTCTCCATCTAACCAGTAGTCCCAGGGCATTGTGTTCATGAGCGCTTCGGCAAACATCGCCTGTGCGTCATCATCGCTCGGATACTTAGCGGCCAGTGATCGCATCGCATCGGCGTATGCTGCATCCAGTGGTTCTCGGTCTGTATCCGGCTGACCGTTATAACGAGCCGATTGCGCCATTATGTAATCACGCTCGCGCTGCGAGGCCCCGGCCGCTAGGGAAACAGCCTGCTGAATGGCTTTAAAAGCAGCGATCCGATCTTCCGGCAACATCACCGCCTTGCCCTTAGCGGTGACGTTAATGTTAGGGCCTATTGCCATTGCCTCTCCCCAAAAGCAGATCGCGCAGCTCGGGTCCAGGCGTTGTGCTGCTCTGAATGAACGGACAGCTTCGGCATGATTGAAACCAGCAGCCATGATCATTCCCTGATCAAAATAGCGTTGAACGGCTGAGTTTTTTGCGCTGATGGCGTGGGTAAAATCACCGAGTCCTTCAAGGAGTGGTGCCTGGGCCTGAGCGATTAACTCAGGCGACACCGGGGCTTCTGCCTCAAAACCAGGAATGGACGAATCAGCAGTGGAAACTCCTTTGTGACTACATGCGCTCGCCGACAGCACAACCACCAGCAGTTTCAGTCGCAAACTCTTCATAACTTTTACTCCGATCGCCCCTTTGTTGGAGACTAGGTTATGCTGGTAGTAAAGCAAGTTAAACCTATCCGCTGCGTGTCTGTTATCAACCCTCAAAAGGGAAAAGCTTTAGGAGCTTTCTTCGATAGTTTACTAAGACCAGGTTTCAGTCTTCAGACAAACACATGGCTAAAAACTCACAGTCACTCGGCCCTGATTTTTCTCCCGAAGTCGTAGACGATCTTTACCGCTATCAGCCGCGCTCATTTCCGCTGACGGTTTTCTGGGCTGCCCTGTTCGGAATTTTCGGGGCACACCGCTTTTATTGTCGTAAACCATGGACCGGTTTGCTGATGATGCTGAGCGCTGGAGGCGCACTTATCTGGTGGATCCGGGACTGTTTTAAGCTCGGTGAACTGATTGAGGATTGCAACAGACGTGAACGAGAGCGCCTCGATCAGGGTTTAGCGCCAAGTAGCTTGAATTTTCTGCCGC
Source organism: Pseudomonadota bacterium (assembly GCA_039025875.1). Taxonomy (GTDB): domain Bacteria; phylum Pseudomonadota; class Gammaproteobacteria; order Pseudomonadales; family Halieaceae; genus Congregibacter. The sequence goes on along the minus strand of JBCCNK010000151.1, from coordinate 3,632 downwards.
CCCGGGAACAACTCGACCTGGAAGCGCCGCCAAAGTGGCACTCTCTTAGGGCAGGCCGAAGTCGCATAGCAGCCAGCGCAGTCCTTCTTGTACTTATCGGCCTCACGCTGGGAACCGTTAGCAGCAGCGCGGAACTCTACGAGCCAATATTCATACTACTGACCTTTATCGCGAGTTCACTGATCACGGCCCACTGGAGAGAGGCGGCTCGCTGGCCTCTGGCGAGTTCGGTGATTCGCTGGACTCATCGGTTACGTCTCTACTACCACACGGTCGATCCGGGGAACACTTGGCTGTTGGCCATGCGCCCGCTGATCGGACCATTCTTAGCGCCATGGCAAAAGAAGGCTCGTGCAGAAGTTAGGCTTTATCTTCAGTTTGGCGTGGTGATGACTTTGCTGTTTGGTGTTTTTCAAATTTTTGAGCTTTTGGGAAGCGGCGGCTTTTGGAACGGTATCGCTCTGTTGCTGAGCGAGTTTATTCAAACTCTGGTTTACACCTATCTTTTTGTCGCTCCCGCTGGAGCGCTTCTCACCACCCAGCTATTGCTCACCGATCGGGACTACGTGGTATGGGCGCTGAGCGGTGTGCTGATCGCGTCTGTCTATTACGGAGTCGTCTTCTCGAGCTGAATCGCGCATAGAAAGTGTTGTCGCTAGCTAAAAGCGTTAACCTTGACGGCACCTGCGGTAAATCACCGTACGCGATTAGCCTTGAGCCGTGATAAGTTGGCGACCGCAAAAGAAAGGCCGACGACGCGTCCACAATAAGATGGTAGAAAAATAAGAATCTTGGAAAAGAGAAGCTCCTCAATGGCAGGCAAAGTAGTTCGCGGTGCGCAACGCTTCTGCAAACACTTGCTGACAGCGGCTGTGCTCTGCTTTTTCTCTGGCACTGCCCAGAGTGCCGCGACGCTCGTCACCGATATCACTAGCTTTGATGCCGCCGTAGGCGGCAATGTCGATGTTTTTATCACCAACGCGACTAATATTCAGCTTGCCGATGAGGAAACGTCGCTGCCCCTCAGCAATAGGCAGGTTGGCACAAGTCAGGGTGGCGGTGAGGGGCCGACTTTGACGTTCGATCGCGCCAATACCGGTTTAGCCTACAGCTTTGAATTCACTGTTCTGGATTCGACGTTCCTGACCTTTGACGACGAAGAGGATATCTTCACTAATCTTCCAAACTTCGACGCGGCCCTCTCGCCCGGTGATATTGATAACGGTGAAAACGACGACTGGCGCGTACGCCTTGCCAATCCGTCCCTACGGCCTCTGCGGGGATTTGGCTTCGTCTTGCGAGATAACAATAACAACAATACGGAAGCCATACGTCTCTTCGCAGCAGACGGCCGTTTGGTTAACGAAATCTCTCTCGATTCCTTACCCCTGGCGACCAATGCCTTCATAGGCATCGTCAGCGACGAGCCCTTCGTAGAAATTATTTTTGATGAAGGGGCGGGCGGTGACGACATCGCTGTCGCCGACTTTCGTTTCGCGCCCGTACCGGACCCAGAGCCCACTGCGGTAGATGTATTTGCGGCAAGCCCCATTAGAACTGCCCAGAGCTCTGAGTCCGGAACCGTCGTTCTGGAAGGCGCCGACCTTGAAAACAATGCTCTCACTTATTCGATCGTCAGCACACCCAGCTTCGGTTCGCTAAGCGACCCAAGTAACGGCGACGCACCTGTGAACACGAGAACGACAGCAAGTCAAACCCTCACTTACACGCCCGACCTAAACTTCAGCGGCGTCGATACCTTCGAATACCGCGTCAGTGGCGGTGGCCAGGACAGTGTTGTACGGACCGCGACCGTCTCGGTGTTCGAGTCTTATCGCTCTGAAGCTCGACAAATTGGGGGAGACATAATTGGTAGCGAGGCAACCCTCGGCTTTGGCACCCCTTTGGCAATCTCTGCAGACGGCAGAACCGTCGCGGTCGGTGCGACAAGCGGATCATCAAACCGCGGCAATGTCCGGGTATTTGTTTTGAATGACGGCTGGGAACAGCTTGGTGCTGGCATTAATGGTGAGGCAAGCGGTGATGGGTCTGGCTATGCCATTTCCTTATCCAGCGACGGCCGTACGATTGCAATAGGGGCCCGTGGCAACGACGGGGCGGGATCCTCGGCAGGGCACGTGCGCGTTTTCCGCTGGTCAGGTAGCACCTGGGAGCAGCTCGGCGCCGATATTGACGGCAACTCAAGCTCTTCCTTCTTCGGTGCATCGGTTGCTCTATCCGCCGATGGGAACACCGTCGCTGCGGGGGGAGATATCGCCAGCGACGCGGGTCAATTCGCTGGACAAGCGAAAATTCATCGCTGGAATGGGAACAGCTGGGTCCAATTAGGTGCCGACATTAATGGCGAGGCGGCAGGCGATGAAGCGGGATGGTCAATAGCGTTATCCAGTGACGGCGCCACTGTAGCCATCGGTTCTCGCGGCAGCGATGCAAATGGTTTCCGAACTGGGCAGGTGCGAGTCTTTCGATGGACGGGAAGCCTCTGGGAACAGCTCGGCGCAAACATCAACGGAAACGTAGACGACGATGATCTTGGCTACTCGCTAGCCCTATCGAGTGATGGACGCATTCTGGCTGCCGGCTCGCTCGGAGAAGGATTCGTGCGAGTGTTTATCTTCAATGGAAACAGCTGGCAGCCTATGGGCGCCCCAGTCTCTGGCCTTTCCAGCAGCGAGAATTTTGGAGACGCGATCGACTTATCAGCCGACGGCATGACCCTCGCCGTTGGCGCGCAAAGGAGTGACTTTGGAGCCGAAAACGGAGGCAGAGTGACTGTCTTTCGCTGGAACGGCGCAGCCTGGGACCCGATCCCAACAGCACTAAATGGGGGGAGCCAAGACCTAGGTTTGGGCTGGGTGATAGCGCTGTCCAGCGATGGCACCACCCTAGCGACCAGAATCAATCCCGATACCGCTGGTGGTCCCGTTCGAATTTTTGATCTCACGATAGACGCCAGCGACGACGAAGATAACGACGGGGTAGATAATGGTGACGACGATTGCGACAACACCTCACTCGATGAGATCAACGATGTAAATGCCGATGGTTGCGGGCCGTCGGAACGGGATACAGACAATGATGGCGTGAACGATGCGAGTGATGCGTTTCCCAACGATCCCAGTGAAACCGCCGACAGCGATGGCGACGGACTTGGCGATAATTTAGAGGTACAGCTCGGCTCAGATCCGAATTTAACCGATTCGGATGGGGATGGGTTTGACGATAAAGAAGAGTTTGAGAGTGGGACGGATCCGACGGATGAAGGTGACTTTCCGACCACGCTACCGATATGGCTTTTCGTGGCACCGCTTCTCTAGGACGGGTGATCAGCGCATTGGCTTGCGCATACCGACGGTTTCTAAGTGTTCTGCTGAACCGGATTTTATCTACGGATCTGGGCATCGTTCCTCCAGAGTGCCCCCATCGTAAGCGAAGCCTGTCGGAAAACAACTCGTCACGTCACCCAGAAGAATCCCCGAAAAATCGATGAGAAACCCCTCAAACGATATCGTAATGTCTGGCTGTATGTTTGCATCTATGAATGATGAGCCTTCGCTAAAAGCTACCGTCCCGATAGCGATGAAAACGCTGGGACTTGCAAGAATCGCATT
>JBCCNK010000150.1:0-8408 GCA_039025875.1 Pseudomonadota bacterium | reverse complement strand
CCACGATTACACGCGCAAGCGCGCTAGAACGACTCTGGACCCGCCTGACGGGTGATCTGGAGTTCATGGAGCTCTGCGAGTTCTCCTTCTCTGAGGAGGTTCATGTATGAACGCACCTGTTAAACACTCAGCTGATGCAACCACGGTCGAAGAGGCCCTGGCTACACCTCAGCATCAGCCTGTGACCGATTCCGAAGGCGCGACGGCAGTAGCGATGCGTAACACGCTGCTGACGCCTCGCTTCTACACGACAGATTTTGATGAGCTGGATGCGATCGACGTCACACCGGTACGCAAAGACTGGGACGAGTTGATCGGTCGTATGAAATCTGATCCCAACAAAGGTCACTTCAAGAAGAACGAGGACTGGGATCACATTGATTGGGATGGCATGGAGCCCACGCTCAAGGCTGAGTTTATAGACTTTCTGATTTCATCCTGTACCGCCGAGTTTTCTGGTTGCGTGCTGTATAAGGAGATGAAACGACGGGGAACCAACAAGGACATCACAACGCTGTTTCAGTTGATGGCGCGTGATGAAGCCCGGCATGCAGGCTTCATTAATGACGCTTTGCGCGAGGCTGGAATCTCCGTCAACCTCGGATTTCTAACACAGAAGAAGAAGTACACCTACTTCAAACCAAAGTTCATCTACTACGCAACGTATCTATCTGAGAAAATCGGCTACGCTCGCTATATCACAATATTCCGCCACCTCGAGAAGCATCCGGAGCATCGCTTTCACCCGATTTTCAAATGGTTTTGTGAATGGTGTAACGACGAGTTTGGTCACGGAGAGGCGTTCGCGCTGCTGATGAAGACCGATCCACGGCTCACTAGCGGATTTAACGTGTATTGGATCAAGTTTTTTCTAACGGCCGTCTATTCGACGATGTACGTTCGGGATCATCAACGGCCAGCTTTCCACAAAGCGCTTGGAGTAGACACTGACTGGTACGCGCGATCAGTGTTTACAAAGACGAGCGAGATTTCCAAGCAGGTATTCCCCCTCACTCTCGACATAGATCATCCTCGCTGGGAAAGCGGCCTCGTCGCCCTGCAGCGCGCTAATGCCGACATCGCAGACGCGAAAGAGCGGGGCGCGCATTTAAAAAGACTTGGCGCGACGGTCCGCGCAGGAATTGCGTTTGTGAACCTGTTGACCATTCCATCCATCAAGAACGACGTTCCTGATACGACTCGCCTCGAACCGGCCTACTAGCACGAAACATCGATGGCTCGGCCACCTGGCTGAGCCTTTTACGCCGGCATGCGCACAAGCATCGACGCCGGCGAACATCATGAAAAACTGCTAAAGTCGGCGGTTGTACCCCTCTAGTACAGGCCCGTGCCTGCCCCTAATGGCCAAGCTAACCAGAGATCCCACCAAGCGCGCCGAAGCGTTTCAGCGAATTCGCGACGCGCACCAAACTGAGCTCGCGGAGGACTATGTGGAGCTCATTGATGACCTTATCGATACGCACGGTGAGGCTCGAATGCTGGATATCGCTGAAAGTTTCGGGATCAATAAGTCGACTGCTACCCAGGCGGTTCAACGGCTTCAGAAGCAGGGATTGGTAGAGGCACCTCCCTACAAACCGGTCACCCTGACCGACGAGGGCCAGGAACTCGCGGCCAAGGCAAGGCGCCGGCACGAGATCATTTATGACTTCCTCCTCGCCGTTGGCGTGAGCGAACAGGTCGCTTTCTCGGATTCTGAAGGAATCGAGCACCACGTCAGTTCAGAGACCCTAAGAGCTTTTGAAGCGCTGACGGCTAAAGTCAAAGCGGAAGGCTTCTAATCTGCCCCCTGGTCCCACGGGATCGTCGATGCACTCCTATTAAAAGCAAAAGGCCAATCCACCGAACGAAGCCCGCCTATCCGAAGCGAACACTTTGACCGGTTTCTGGCACTCGCTGGACGTCCATGGTTGCCCCCAGACTGATCAACGCTGGCAGGGTTAGTGGTTTCACTATTTACAGAGAGAAAGTTTGCCAGGGCAAACTTTCCTTGCTATAAGTTAGGTCATGCAAACTTCAGCTCTGCGACGTGCCTGCGCGGCAAACCATCCCACCAGGGCAAAATACGCTTCAGGACGCACCAAGTGATTTTTCGGTCCGTTAGCTGCGTTTTGAAACGATCGGCTATCTACAGGCAAACCCTGATAACCACAGATGTCAGGGCAAAGTTCACAACACGCTTTCAGTCGGGTCGAACGAACCGGGCAGCGATGGGTCTGCTCACGGTGTTTGCGATGTCAACGCTGGCGCTAGTCAGCATGAACAACCATGCCGCCGTTCAGGATTCTTTGGACCTCGAGGTGGTCGTTGTTACTGCCTCACGCACGCCTCAAAAGGAACGCGAGGCCGCAATTAGAACCGACGTTTTGAGTGATACGGTGATTCGCGGATCCGGGTCTCGAAGTCTCGCCGATGCCATTTCACTTATTCCGCTGGCACGAAGCGAGAATAATTGCCAGAACTGCAACACCACTGAGATTCAGCTACTGGGTCTTCCAGGCGCCTATAACCAGATCTTGTTTGAAGGCCTACCACTGTTCAGCGGCGTCGCATCGGTCTATGGAGTCGAACAGATACCGGCACCGCTTGTGGATCAGATCGAAGTTCTGAAGGGCGGTGCGTCGGCGCTCTATGGTCCGGGCGCGGTTGCGGGCGTCATCAACGTAATCGGTAGAAAACCATCCGAGTCGGAAGGCAGTGTTTATGGCACTTATGAGAACAGAGACGGAGATCCCTACCAGAACCTAGGGGCCTATGGGGCGCTCGTTTCGGGTGACAATCGATTCAGCTTGTCAGCTTTTGGTCAAGTCGAAGCGCAAGATCCCCGCGATTTAAACGCCGACGGCTACACGGAGCTGGTCGATCGGCAGCAAGGTACCGGCGGCTTTCTGGGACGTTATCGACTTACCAGCGACACGCTGCTGTCGGCCAATTTCCAGTACACCGATGAAAGTCGGCGAGGTGGAAACCGGCTCGATGTTCCCAGCTTTTTGGCCAATATCTCAGAAGAGATCGATACCCAATTCCATCGCGGATCGCTGAGTCTCTCCCACTTTCTGACACCCGACCTTCAGATTGAAGCTGTTTATGGTTTTGCTCAGATTGAGCGTGCTTCTTTCTATGGAGGCCTGGGCGACGTTGAAACCGACCCCCAAGCTCCGGACTTTGACTCCGCTGCCCTTGAGTCCGCCATCGAGGTTTCCCGGGAGCAATTTGGGAGCACTGATGATCGATTGCAGTACTTCGAGTTGCGAGGGCTTGGCAGCGTCGGTGCGCACGATCTAAGTGTCGCTGTGCAGTACCGAACAGAATCAGTCACTGACGTAAACGAAAACGTAAACGGCGACGCGTTGAACACCCTGGTCGACGACACCTTCGGAAATCTCGGATTGCTGATACAGGATGAGTGGGTGATTAGCGAGACTACGAGACTTCTTCTAGGGCTGCGAGCGGACCGGAGTTCAGAAGTCGACAGTACGATTTACTCCCCGCGGCTGGGAATGTGGTACGCACCCAACTCCGAATGGGTGTTTCGCGCCAACGTATCCACCGGATTCCGCGCCCCGGAGGTGTTCAACGAAGATATCCATATCGATACGCTCGGCGCCCAGCCCATCCGGGTCGTGAACGCGGATGATCTCCAGGAGGAAACGTCGTTGTCCTATGCGATTGGCTTCGACTTCAACCCAGCGTGGCGAGAGAACCTACTTGCGATCAACGGGCAGCTATACCTGACTGAACTTAAAGACGCGTTCTTCCTCGGCGACATCCAAGAAGCGAACACCGGCTCGCTGTTTCAGGTGAGAAGCAACGCTGGAGAATCCAGCGTGCTTGGTGGCGAGCTGACCGCGACGCTGAGACCCAGTGCAAACTTTCAGCTCTCTCTGAGCACGGCTTACGTCGACGCCGGGTTCGATGAAGCCCAGCTCGTTTTCGAGGAAGGCGATACAGCGCTATCGACATCTCGTTATCTGAAAACTCCGAGATGGACAGGCATTGCTCAGGCCATGTACGCCGGCCCGGCAGAGATCGATGCTTTTCTTGCGGTACGCTACACCGGATCTATGCAGGTTCTTAACAACAACCTAGGTACGCTCATCGAATCTGATAGCTTCACCGAAATCGACTTGACTGCGACCAAGCATCTGGACGGCGTATGGGGAAGTGCAAACCTCGACATCACGCTTGGCGTACGAAATCTGCTCGATGAGTTTCAGGATGATCTTGAGATGGGTGCAAATCGAGACAGCGACTTCGTCTACGGACCCCGACTCCCAAGGACAGCGTTCCTTAGCTTTCAATTAGATCTATGAAAACGCCTGGTCAGCTGTGGAGCAACTACGGACACGGGCCAAAACGAAAAGCAGCGTGCTTGGGCCTAGGTTGTTGTAACTACCAACGGAGGCCGTTCACCCTGCACTTTCTTGCCAGGGTGATTTCGCGCACCAAACGCCGTCTGATGTCCTTGCGCCACCGGGCTTTCTACATCGTTCTGTACTTTGTAACCATTGCGCCCCTGAGTCACGCGCAGGAGTTGCCACAAGCTCCCGCGGCGCTACTGCAAGACACGCTTCAAAAGCTGAACAACGGACGGCTCGATGCCACGCAGCCGGACCCCAATATCCGTCAGTGGGTGTTTTACTTCGGGGCCAGCTGGTGCGGCCCTTGTCGAGCTTTTATGCCGGAGTTACTAAGCACCTACAGCGAGTGGAGGAATGAAGAGCGTCCGATTGAGCTGGTGTTCGTCAGCGAAGACGGGAGCTGTTCCACCATGGAATCGTACATCCGGCAGATGCGCATGCCCTGGCCCGTGGTGAACTGCCGCAAGCGAAGCATGCTTCCTGCCATCCAGAGTCTGAGCGATCGGGCACTGCCCGGCGTGGTCATTGTCAATCAGGACGGCGTGGTCACAAACAGCAGCTTCTGGGATGAGTACTACGGCCAATATCGGCAGGTGCTTGCATCGATCCTCTGAAACAGCAGCGATGATGGCCTATCCGTCGATGAATGCGGCCAGATCCTTACGGTACTTCGCCATCGACTCCGGATGTAGGTACATCATGTGACCCGCCCTGTAGAGCTCCATTGTCAGATTAGAACGCAGCGCGGGTGGCAGATCGATGTGGTCAATGAAGTATTCAGCCGCGCCGAATGGCGTCGCCATATCGTAGTAGCCCTGCTGAACCAGAACCTTCATATGCGGGTTTTGAATCATCGAGTAGGCGAGGTCCACCGCCGTGTTGGGAACGGGGATCTTTCGAGATGAACCAGGTTGCGCGTGCCGCTGGTCCCAGCTTCGATACAGGCCCGCCGAACCAACATAGGTGCGATCCGTTTTGACCCCCAGCACCTCCCGGTAGTAGTCGTTAAACGTCGCCATGAATGCGGGCCCTACGGCTGGAAAAAACGGGTCGTAGCTGAAACGTTGCGCGTTGTAGTTGATTGCATCACCGACGAATCGCGAATCGATGCGACCAACGGTCTTCCTGCGCCCTCTGAGTACCTCCTTGGCGAAGGTCTGCTCATCGACGCGTAAGTCGGCACGATCCCAGTAAGCTGTACTGATGCCAGTGAATCGCTGCATGCCCTCAAGAACAGTTTTCCGTTCCTCGGCGCTCGCCCGGTGTCCCTTTAGCAGCAGCGGTGCATACACCTCTTTGGCAAAAGTATCGGCAGCGCGCAGAAACGCGTCGAAATCCGCAGGCTTATTATCGATTGCATCGTGATACCAGGCCGTGGCAGCAAAGGTTGTGAAATAATTTATATAGGGAAGGTCATTCTTTATGCCGGCCTGCCCCGCGATGAAGTCCATATAGGGCGATACGAGCACGACGCCATTGAGGGCGATGCTGTGGCGCGTAAGCAATCGATACGCCACGCCGCCAGAGCGAATACCTCCGTAACTCTCGCCAAGAAGGTATTTCGGCGACGCCCATCGACCGTTGTCGGACACATAACGCGCGATGAAGTTAGACACAGACTTGATGTCGTTGTCGACGCCCCAGAAGTCCTCACCTTTGGCATCGCCCACGGCCCGAGAAAAACCCGTACCGACGGGATCGATCATCACCAGATCGGCTTTGTCTAGTACGGAGAACTCATTGTTGACCCGCTCGAAGGGCCCGAGCGTTGAGAACTCGGTATCTTTTACGACGGTTCTCTGGGGACCAAGAATGCCCATGTGAAGCCACATGGAAGCTGAACCTGGCCCACCGTTGTAAGCAAACAGAATCGGACGGGACGCTTTGTTGGTGCCCTTGCGGACATAAGAGGTATAGCCGAAGTGAGCGATTGGCTGGCCCTTTTCATCCTTCATTTCGAGGGTGCCGGCCGTAGCGACGTAATCGATATTTTGACCTTCGATTCGAACTCGCCCCTCACTCACGAAGTTAAGTAACTCAAGGGTCGGCTTCTCTTCCTTGGACGCTGATGTGGCCGATTGGTGCTGATCGGCCCACAGAGCAGGGCTGAGCGACAGCACTGAAACAGCAAGCATCGGCACAATACATCGCAGTAGCGCACCGCCGGCTGCTCCGATACTCGTCTTTGATCGAGTAGCCATAAGCCTTGGGATTACGGCGCCCGGCCGTACGACCACACTGCTGGTTGGTGTCGAAGCCACGAATGCTCTAAAAAAACTCATTGCTATCTCCATCGAGTGGGCTGAATTAGGTGCCCTGATTTTCACGCTGGAACTCTTTTTCTATTTTGCGTTGAAGCTCGAATCGCGCCGCGCCGTTGCGCTCGCCAGACTCACGCATGCGCTCGCGGTAGCGCTGCCGGCCGAATCGTTCACAAAGCGAGCTAAACTTTTCGGCCTCGACCTCGCCCGCAATCAGCGCTTCTATAAATGCGATATCGATCCCCATTCGGTAAGCAATGCGGTTAGGCTTGATATGGTGCATGTGGAACTGAGCGACCACGACTATCTGCTGCTCACGACTGAGGTCGCAGGCTCTAGAGTAGCCATCGGGCGGTGATGGCGTTCGTTCGTCAGTTGCCACAGGTTAGTTCACGCTATGTGCGAATCGCTCAACGGCGCTTTCTAGCATCGCCTCCGCTCGCTTTACAAGCGGCGGTCTCGCAATGCACCGCAGAAAGGCCGTACGAGTCTTGGTCGCGCGCGTTGCAAAGATTAACCAATCGTTGTGCAGGTTCTATAATAGGCGGTTCTGGCTAACGATAACGAATTCGAGGGATACCAATGAACGCTCCACAGACTATGGCCAATGCGGCCGATATCGAAACCCAAATGCAGGAACTGCTGAACAAGCAGCGCGAAGACTACATTGCTGAGGGCCGGGTGAGCGCCGAGGTACGCAAAGATCGACTACGGCGTGGCATAGATATTGTGTTGAAGTCTCAGGACCAGATCGTTGATGCGCTCAACAGCGATTTTAGCTGTCGGCCTAGAGAGGTCACACTGCTGACCGACGTGGCTCCGACGGTTCAGGCCATGAAACACGCTATGAAGAGCCTCGATAAGTGGATGCGGCGCGAGAAGCGCTCGACAATGTTCCCCCTTAATATTCTTGGTGGGCGCTCCTTCATCGAGTACCAGCCCCTCGGAGTAGTCGGTGTAATCTCCCCTTGGAATTTTCCAGTCCAGCTCACGTTCGGCCCGCTCGCTGGTATCTTGGCGGCGGGAAACCGAGTCATGATCAAGCCTTCTGAGTTTACACCCGCCACATCCGAGTTGATGGCACAGATGGTCGGCGAGGCCTTCGACGAAAAAGAAATCGCAATCTTTCCAGGCGGGCCAGAGGTGGGGCAGGCTTTTTCTGGACTGGCCTTTGACCACATGCTCTTCACAGGCGCAACCGGAATTGCCCGCCACATCATGAGCGCGGCTGCTCGTAATTTAGTTCCGGTCACGCTTGAGCTAGGAGGCAAGTCACCTGTCATCATTTCGAGAGATACGGATCTTGAAGTTGCCGCCCGGCGAATCATGCTCGGAAAAACGATGAACGCGGGTCAAATCTGCTTGGCGCCGGACTATTTGATGGTTCCGGAGGAGAAATTGGACGAGATGGTCAGTGCTCTTAAGAGTGTGACGGCCGAGATGTACCCCACCATGCTGGCCAATCGTCAGTACACCTCGGTAGTCAATGAGCGCCACTATCAAAGACTTACGGGCTATCTCGACGATGCGGCAGAACGCGGAGCGACGGTAGAAGCCATCAACCCTGCCAATGAGGATTTTTCATCGCAGGAAGGCACTCACAAGATACCCCCAACGCTGATCCTCAATCCGCCAGAGGAAAGCAAAGTGTTGGAAGATGAAATCTTCGGCCCCCTACTACCCATTCGCAGCTATAACGAGTTTTCAGAGACCATTAACTACGTGAACGCGCACCCACGTCCGCTGGCGGCTTACTATTTCGGTG
>JBCCNK010000149.1:0-8438 GCA_039025875.1 Pseudomonadota bacterium | reverse complement strand
TGTTTAACTGGCTGATGCCATTTATCAGTGGTGCACATTGCCTGGATCTGTATGCGGGTACTGGAGCACTTGGGCTTGAGTCCCTTTCCCGTGGTGCGCAGCGCTGCGATTTTGTTGAGTACGACCATCCCACAGCACGGCTGCTAGCCAAGAGTATCGATGTACTGGGGTGCGGTAAAAACGCCTCTGTCGTTCGCGGCGATGCCCTCGACTTTCTCGGCCAGTACTCGGGCTCTGGCTGGGATGTTGTTTTTCTCGACCCACCTTTCGGAGATGGAAGACCACAAGCCGCATTCGAAGCGGTAGCGCGTGGGAGCATCCTGAATCCGGGAGGACTCGTTTACATCAAGCATTCCGCCCATGAGGCCATTCAAGTCGACCCTGATTGGAATGTGTGGCGACACAAGCGCGCGGGCGACGTGGTATTTGGGTTGTACAAAAGAGAGCTTACTGAAACTAGGACATAGGGTGAGATCGGAGGGGCGAAGGCCCCGTATACAACTTATTCCCTGCGGCAAGCGGGCCGATCTGCGGCCCCCTATCATTTTTGCGTCACTTTCGCCTCACGACCGCTCTGGATCTATACTTTAATGTCGCTTGGCAAAACACCTTTCCCAGGCTCTACTTGATGGTTCGGCGTGCTGCCTTTCTGTTTACGGACGCGCTTAACCTTTTTTCGCGATTGACCTTGTGGGCACTCTGCGACTTGCTACGCAGCGGTAAACCGGATCGGCACCCGTTCTTTGAGTCGATGGCAGTATCGAATGGTGCTTTGCCTGATTTTTCCTAACATGCAGCAATAACACCCAAGCTGCGCATACACAGAGCAAGCTATGGATAACGATAATAAAGCACCAACCGATTTTGACGTTTTAGTTGTCGGCGCTGGGTTTGCCGGCATGTATCAGCTTTATAAGATGCGCGAGGCCGGGTTTCGAGTATTGGTGCTCGAAGCCGGCAATGATGTGGGCGGAACCTGGTACTGGAATCGCTATCCAGGTGCACGCTGCGACATTCTTACCGTTGATTATTCCTATAGCTGGGATCCGGAACTACAAAAAGAGTGGAACTGGTCGGAGCGTTATGCAACGCAACCGGAGATATTGCGCTACGCTCAGTACGTCGCGCAAAAGCACGATTTACGCCGCGACATTCGATTTGGAACCCGGGTGCGCGAGGCCGCCTGGGATGAGGCGCGCCGGCTCTGGACGGTGAGCACAGAGCAGGGCGACAGCATCAGTACTCGCTACTACGTGATGGCTACTGGCTGTCTCTCTATTCCCAAAGTGCCCGATATCGCGGGCACAGATCATTTTGCTGGCGAAGTCTATTTCACAAGCACCTGGCCCCACGAAGGAGTCGACTTTACTGGGAAACGGGTCGGCGTCATCGGCACGGGCTCCTCGGCGGTGCAGTCCATACCCCTTATTGCCGAGCAGGCGCAGCAGCTCACTGTATTTCAGCGCACACCCAATTTTTCCATACCTGCCCGCAACGGCCCCATCGCTGAGGATCGCATGGCACCCTACCGCGCAGACCCGGTCGCCTATCGTGAGGAAGCACGGTGGTCGGAGATCGGTGTGCCCCGGGCAAGACCCATGCTGAGTGCGCTACAGGTCAGCGAAGAGGAACGTACCGAATGCTATGAGGCCATGTGGCAAGAAGGGGAGCTGCGCGCGTTTGGCGCAACATACAACGACATACTTATCAATCCAGACGCAAATGACACGATGCGCCAGTTTATCCACGGCAAAATTCGGGATGCCGTGAATGATCCGCTCGTGGCAGAGGCGCTTTGCCCTACAAATCACTATGTCACAACCAAGCGACCTTGCCTCGATACGAACTACTACGAGACCTATAACCGCCCTAATGTTCGCCTGGTGGATCTTAAGAGCAATCCGATCAAGACTGTCACAGAGGCGGGCGTTGCTACCCAATGCGAGAGCTTCGAATTCGACGCTATCGTGTTCGCCACCGGGTTCGATGCCATGACCGGTGCCCTTGTCAGCGTGAATATCTCCGGAATTGATGGCTTAAGGCTCAAAGACGCCTGGGCGGACGGGCCCCAAACATACCTGGGCTTGATGACGGTAGGCTTTCCTAATCTTTTTCTGATCACCGGGCCGGGTAGTCCATCGGTACTGTCCAACATGATGGTATCGATCGAGCAGCATGTTGACCTGATTAGTGACACGCTGATCCACATGCGCTCAGAAGGCTTCGAGCGCATAGAACCCTCAACGCTGGCCCAATCGCGCTGGATGCAACACAACAATGAATTCGCCGGCATTACGCTCATGCCATCTGCAAACTCCTGGTACATGGGTGTCAATGTGCCGGGCAAGCCGCAGGTGTTTCTGCCTTACATTGGTGGAGTTGATCGTTATCGGGCGGCGTGCGATGAAGTTGTCGAGCGCGGTTATCTTGGCTTTGCGCTGCAAGGCCCAGACGTCCGTCAGTTTAATGACGGAGTTATTCGCGAGTTGAAGCCAGACGCACAACTGCTGTTAGAAGCCATCGAGGGATTGGGACTGCCGCCTATCGAAGAAATGGGGGTGGAAGGAGCGCGCCAGTTCATGATCGAGTCCGGTGCAACAATGCCGCCGGGGCCCGAGGTTGGCGAGGTGTTGGATGGGGTACTGCCTGGAGCGGATGGCGGTGAACTGGAGTATCGGCTTTACAGACCTGCTTCCGATGGACCCCATCGAATTGCGGTGTACTTTCACGGCGGGGGCTGGGTGATTGGAAACCACACAACGGATGACCCACTGTGCCGCTACCTTTGCCGGAACGCGAACGTCATCATCGTATCTGTAAACTATCGCCACGCACCGGAGGCCTGCTTCCCCGCTGCGATTGAGGACGGTCTTGCGTCGGTCAAATGGGTTGCCGCGCATGCGCCGGAACTAGGCGGCACCCCTGATCCGGTGGTTGTGGCGGGCTGGAGCGCCGGTGGCAATGTAGCCGCAGTCACCGCTCAGCAGGCGCGGGAGCATGGGCCGGCGCTCGCCGGGCAAGTGCTACTTTGCCCAGCGACGGACGGAACTCAGGAGTACCCCTCGGTACAAGAGAACGCCGATCGGCTGGGGCTGACGGAGTCGCTGATGCGCTGGTTCTGGGGCCACTACTGCGATGCAGAGCAAAGAGCTGACCCCCGGGCGTCTCCGCTCCAGGCACCGAGCCTTGCAGACCTGCCCCAGGCACTGGTTGTGACCTGTCAGTTTGATCCTCTGCGAGATGAGGGTAATGCCTACGCAACGGCGCTTCAGAAGGCGGGGGTTGAGGTAGAGCTTCTGGAGTGTGAGGGCCAGATCCATACATCCGTGCCAGCGATAGACGTAGTTAGAACCGCCGAGTACGCTCGAGAAGCCATGGTTTCGGCTCTGAAGCGTTTTCTCAGCGATCAAGCCACCTGAACAGAATCGGCGGCGGGTGCAATGCTTCGGCGGAAGTATCGCTGGTACAGTTTCTTGAACAGCGCCTGAGGTACTGGCTGAGACAATGGCTCAGATACTGCTTGGGATGGCGTCCGGAATGGCGTCTGGATAACGTCTGAGATAGCGCTGAGAGAGCGCCGAGAGAGCTCTTAAAGTGTGAGTGCATCTCGAGCCTGCGCCGGTTTATCTGGGACAAAAAAGGGCCTGTCACCAGCAATGGTTACCCGCTCCATTTTGCGCACTTGAGGGAAGTAGTCCGAGGCCGCAAAGTGTTGGCAGGCGCGATTGTCCCAAAACGCGATTGAGCCGACGCGCCAACGGAAACGACACTGCAACTCCGGATTCCATGCAGCGCGGTACAAGTCGGCCAATAGGGCCTCGCTGTCTAGCGGGTCCATATCTTTGATGCAAGCGGTAAAGGCCACATTCACGTAGAGAATGCGGCGCCCTGTCTCCGGGTGCGTGCGAACGACCGGATGTTCCATCATCGGGTACTTATCTCGGAGTTCGTCCGGCGAAGTCTTCAGACGAGCAGCGAAGACGCGGGCTATATCGTGTACGGCGACGCGGCCATCAATCTTTTCTTTCGTTCGATCAGGCAGGCGATCGTACGCTTCGGCCATGTTCGCGAACAGGGTGTCACCACCCACTTCGGGTACTTCAACCGCCTTTAGCACAGAACCAAGGGAAGGCTTCTCGCGCCAGCTGACATCCGAATGCCAGGCATTTTCTGAGCCGCGGGATTGCGGACCGTGAGCCAGGTGAAGTACTTCGGGGTTGGGTTGTGATGTGGGTGTGGCCGGATGCACTTCCAACTCGCCAAAGTGACGAGCGAATTCGATGTGCTGCTCTTGTGACAGATGTTGGTCCCGAAAAAAAACAACCTGACGCTCGAGCAGTACCTCGCGAATCTTTAGGATCTGCTCACGTTTGACCTCTCGCAGGTCGATACCGCCGATCTCGGCGCCGATAAACGGTGTGAGGGGTGAAACCAATAGGCTCTTGGCCATTGCGGTACCTTTGTTTTTATTATCTGGTGATAAAACCGTAGACGACGGTTCGGCGTGAGTAAATCACCGTACCATTGGGTGAGCACGCCGTCATTGCTTACGCCGCTCAGGTTCGCCGACGCTCCGAAACGAAACCGCCGCTTCTTTCGCGCTTATGTGCCCACGCTCGATAGTGTTTGTGCGCGGTAGTGCCATTGTTTACCATCCGGGCGTCCATCACGGCTTGCCATAGTGTGCATATTCATCCGCACTTTGAAGTAAAGCCTACTCTAACAATGGTCTTACATTAACAATGGTCTTACGTTCGCCAATCGGTATGAGCCCATAACGCTTTGGAAAGTCGCACCGTCATCTACCCGGGAACGTTCGACCCTATCACCAATGGACATGTGGACCTCGCAGAACGCGCGGCACGCCTATTCGACCGAGTCGTCATAGCAATTGCGGACAGCCCCAAGAAGAAACCGCTGTTCTCGCTTGATGAGCGCGTGGGGCTTTGTAATGCAGCAATTTCCCACATCAACAACGCAGAGGTTAAAGGCTTTAGTAATTTGCTCACCGACTTTGCAAAGTCGGAGGGGGCGCGCTGCGTCCTTCGCGGGCTGCGAGCGGTAGCCGATTTCGAGTACGAGTTTCAGCTGGCGAACATGAATCGGGCACTCTACCCGGAGTTCGAGAGTATTTTCCTGACTCCCGCTGACCATTTGTCATACATCTCTTCATCGCTCGTGCGCGAAATCGCGTCCTTGAGTGGAGACATCACACCCTTCGTACCAAGGCCAGTGGCACAAGCATTGACTGAGAAATTCGATAGGTAGACACATGTCGATGAGCCGGGAGCGTGCTACCTGCCGGCACGTTTGGCGAGATTGCGACCCGAGTATTGGCAAACCTTCCGGCATTCAGCCCGTATTGGATCGGCGAAGATCGCTCTCCCCGGGACAAAGTGATTTTCCCGCCCGGACGCTGATACCCGAGAGTCAATATCGCTAATAAAACCGGAGAGTAATCATTAATAGATCCGGGCGACACCGGCGCCGACAGAGCCACGGCTTTAGCGACCAATCCGGCTCAGAGCGATGCCAGAGAGATGTCGGAGAAGTATCAGATACAGTTCAGAGAGATCAAGGAACAACGAAAAGCGCCGAAGCTTGCCTCACTCAACAGCACCGGCCTCTTGAGCTGCCTCCTCAGCGGCTCGAGCACGTCGAGCCTTACGCCGCTCTACATCCTTATAGGTATACCCCGTTTCGCGGCACCCAAGACATCGCATGAACGTCGTCTCAGCGGGTCCAAGTACTAGTGTTTCCGCAGATTCAGACACTGATCCGGCGAGTGCAGTGAAAGGAAGGGAAACCACGAACGCGGCGACCCCGATGACGGTCATCGCTGCGCCGATCGGTCTTGCGATCAGGAGATCACCAGTCATTGCAAACGCGTCTGGTTTCTCGTCCACCGAGCCCTGCGCAAACGCAGGAGCAGACCCCACCACTCCGATTGAAGTAACCAAGACAAGTGCTACGAGCTGTTGCTTTGCTTTCGCTAAATTCGCCGACATGAATACGTCCTCCCGAGAGGTTGGCGTCACCGCTTACAAAAAGTTTACCGATATCAACGCTGACATACCACGCAGTACACTGTGGCACGCTGGCCTATGACCTTTCCAGTTAGCTGCCCGTTGCAGGTTTTGCAAGACTCTCCGGCGCGCCCGTAAACAAAGAGCTCTTGAGCAAAGTACCCCGGTTTACCATCTCCTCCAACAAAATCACGGAGTGTTGTTCCTCCGCGCTCGATCGCCCTGGCCAGCACGTGCTTAATTTCTTTCGCGAGGAGCTCGTAACGCTCCAAGCTTATGCGCCCTGCGGCACGGTCAGGGCGAATGCCCGCAGCAAACAGTGCCTCATTCGCATAGATATTTCCCACTCCCACCACGACTGCGCCATCCATAACAAAAGCCTTAACGGGCGTCTTTCGGCCGTGAGACTTTTGGTAGAGATAATGCCCGGTAAAATCCTGAGACAGTGGCTCGGGACCGAGTTTGCGCAGTGGCGTTAGAGCTTCGCCGTGCTCGAACCACTGAAAACTGCCAAACCGGCGTGGATCGTTGTACCGGAGTGTATCTCCAGCGTCTGTAACAAGATCTATGTG
The DNA here is from genome assembly GCA_039025875.1 of Pseudomonadota bacterium. GTDB lineage: Bacteria > Pseudomonadota > Gammaproteobacteria > Pseudomonadales > Halieaceae > Congregibacter. The sequence goes on along the minus strand of JBCCNK010000149.1, from coordinate 1,840 downwards.
ATCGTGCTTTTCTGGTGGCGTGGGGCGAGGTAGTACTCGCAAGGACCCCGACATTCCTAGATGTACGAGCAATCGGCCCGAATCCAGGTTCAAGAGAAGGTATTTTGCTCTGCGCTCAACAGCATGAATGCGCTGACCCTTCAGTCTACGCTCCAGGTCAGGGAGGACCGGCCAGCGTAAGCGGCGCTCTCGTACCTGAATATCCGAAAGCTTGCGACCTTCGCAATAAGGTCTGATACCTCGCCGGGTTGTTTCTACCTCCGGGAGTTCGGGCACCGGCGACCTATGAGATCCGAATACTTGCTTACTTGATCTTGCCTTCTTTATAGGTCACATGCTTGCGAGCCACTGGGTCGTATTTCTTCATCTCGAGTTTGTCAGGCGTGGTTCGTTTGTTTTTATCGGTCGTGTAGAAATGACCGGTACCCGCCGTCGAATTCATTCGGACCTTTTCTCTCATTGTTTCTCAACTCCGCATTTACTCGAATTTAGGTTCTGCAGCTTGGTGCCCGAACTACCGGGACAATAATGAGCAGAAACCGTATCAGTAGCAGACCGCCGCCGAGTGACCACATATCGTACGTTAACGATACACAAAAAAACTGGATCGGCTGTGGCGCTCCAACTGTTTAGACTTGCTCGCCTCGCTCGCGCATGTCGCTAAGTACGGCATCGATACCTTTTTTATCGATGATCCTCATACCTTTGCTGGAAACACGGAGTTTCACGAAGCGCTTCTCCGACTCGACCCAAAATCTGTGCTGGTGAAGATTTGGAAGAAATCGACGCCTGGTGCGATTCTTGGCGTGCGATACGTTGTTACCGGTCATAGGTCTTTTACCCGTGACCTGACACACTCTGGCCATAATGTCCTCTCTGCAACGTCCGATGCGACACCGCGGCCAACATGTGCCTCCAACAGGACTCACGATTTCATGGCGAGAGCACCCGGGGTGGCCGGCTTCGGCGAGCGCAAAGCCCGCGGCTTCACGATGAATAAATCAATATGGGCTGACCCGGTAGCTGCCGACATTGCCCGAAGGCCCTGGAGGAAACGAATATAAGGCTGCATTGGCGGAGTCGCACTCTGCCCAGCCTCGTTGATGCTCCAAGACGTTCATAAAATCTTGAAAATCAGAGGTTTAGCGCTTTCCCAGCTCGACCCCAGATCAGCGAGCGCGACGTTATACCAGAAGGGTAGATTTACAGCAAGATAGGCGCGTCCGTACACCGATTTGTGCGCGTCGAGATTACTTGGTGGCTCCCGCTCGCTAAGCGCCTTCGAGCTGCGCAAAACCCAATGCTTACAACAAGCCGCGCTCTGCAAATGAATAGTATGAGCCTGGGCTAACAATAATGTGATCGAGGAGTCTTATTTCTATCAGTGCGAGGGCATGCTTTAGCCGGTCGGTGATTCGCCTGTCAGAATCAGAAGGCGTAGTGACCCCTGAAGGATGATTGTGAGCACAAATTACCGAAGCCGCACCGTACTTTAGCGCACAGCGAACGACCTCACGTGGATAGACTGCTGCGCCATCGAGAGTGCCAAGAAACAAGTCCTCGCAATTCAACAGACGGTGCTGTGTATCGAGGTAAAGACAGGTGAACACCTCACGCTCACGATTGGCCATATGATGCTGGAGAAATCGCCGAGTTCGGGACGTCGAATTAACAAGTGTGCGGCCCTGGAGCGGCAGCTCGGCACAACGGCGCCCAAGTTCAAGCGCCGCCAGCAGGAGTGCGCGTCGCGCAGGACCCAGTCCGACCTGCTGCTTCAGTAGCAGGCAGTTGTTCTTGAACAGCGAAGCCAACGAACCGCCGCTATGCAGGAGTGACTCAG